>DASWNZ010000193.1:0-8668 GCA_036398975.1 Longimicrobium sp. | reverse complement strand
CGCGATGGAAAGATGAGGTGAGTCATCTGCTCGGGGATGTACTCGGCGTACGAGACTTGTCAACGCAAGCAGCGATCAACGTCGGTATCGGAAATGGGCGGGAGGGAAAGGATTTTTATGACAAGTTTGGTTCTTTCATGGGGGTTGATATCTCCACTCAGGCCTTGGAACAAGCTCAAACTAATTACCACCCGTTTATGTTGCCTCTTTTAGGATCGGCGGAGCGGCTCGAGAATGTTGCGTCGAATTCCATCGATACGTATCTGTCATTCCGAACGATGCAATCTACTTTGTTAGACCGAAGCCGAGCGATGTTCAGCGCATATCGCGTACTGAGATCTGGCGGGCGCCTGCTGATCTCCATACCCAACACATATATCGATCAGGGGAAAGTCAAGTTTGGACTCTTGCGCCCACACGGGAATATTCTCGATCCTGAACTCCCATACACTTACATTGGTGAGATCCGGCGGACTCTATTCCGTTTGGGGTTTCAACACGTGGGGGTGCGGACGGGGATGGTTGAAGTATATGTATATGCACAAAAGCCAACGTAACTTTCCTACGTCTTCTGTGGACGATAGGAGTTTCGGTAACAGGTTAGCCGCGTATATTCCCCGTCCGCGGCGGTGTCGGAGTCGCGCGTCTGCTGATTCAACCACGAGCAACGCTTCATGGCGAAGAGCAAGTTCCTGTCAGGCAAGCGCATCGAGCCCACGCGGATCGGGCCGGGGCTGAGCGTGTCCGAGCTGGTGGACGGGACGTTCCAGGCGTACAACGCGGCACGTCTGAGAGAAGGGTGCCACCTCCTCACGAAGAAGATGCTGGAGGAGGACGTCACGGTCGGGCTGACGATGACGGGGGCGCTGACGCCGGCGGGGCTCGGGATGAGCTCCGTGATCCCGCTGATCGAAGCCGGGTTCGTGGACTGGATCATCTCCACCGGTGCCAACCTGTACCACGACACGCACTTCGGCATCGGGCTGGAGCTGCGGCAGGGGAGCGCGCAGATCAGCGACACCGTGCTGCGCGAGGAGGAGGTCGTACGCATCTACGACATCTTCTTCGACTACTCGGTGCTGCTGGATACCGACGCGTTCTTCCGCCAGATCATCACCGGCCCCGAGTTCCAGCGCGCTATGTCGTCCGCCGAGTTCCACTACCTGTGCGGCAAGTACGTCGCCGCGCGCGAGGAGGAGCTGGGGATCGGGCGCAAGTCGCTGCTGGCGGCGGCGTACGAGCACGCGGTGCCCATCTACACCTCGTCCCCGGGCGACTCGTCGATCGGGATGAACGTGGCGGCCAAGGCGCTGCAGGGGAACAAGCTGATGTTCGACGTCAACGCGGACGTCAACGAAACGGCCTCGATCGTTCTGGATGCAAAGCGCGGCGGCGGCAAGTCGGCGATCTGGATCCTGGGCGGCGGGAGCCCCAAGAACTTCGCCCTGCAGACCGAGCCGCAGATCCAGGAGGTGATGGGGATCGACGAGCGCGGCCACGACTACTTCCTCCAGATCACTGACGCGCGCCCGGACACCGGCGGCCTCAGCGGCGCCACCCCCGCCGAGGCCGTGTCGTGGGGGAAGATCGACCCGGACCGCCTCCCAGACGCCGTGGTGTGCTACATCGACTCCACGGTGGCGCTCCCCATCCTGGCCGCTTACGCGCTCGACCAGCACGCGCCGCGCACCCCGAAGCGACTCTTCGACCGCCGCGAGCAGATGATGCAGCGCATCCGCGACGAGTACCAGAAGTCCTCGCGCAACGAGGCCGCGCAGGAGACGGCGCGCGAGCACGCCGTGCACGAAGGGAGCATGCTGGATCGGGACCGGTAGGCGGGACCGGCGGTATACGCAAGCACGTGCGCCGTCCCCAGACTCGGGGACGGCGCACGTGTCTTTCGTCGTTACGCTGCGTGGTGCTGTCTCAGGCTTCCTTGATGATGATCACCGTGCCGGACTGCGTGCAGCCGCAGTTGTCGTCGCACGGGAGGTTCGGACGGCCCAGGGTGAGGGTCTCGGCCGCACCGATCTCGAAGATCTCAGGACGCTCGTACATGTGATGCTCCTTGTGGAGATTCGCCGCCATCAGGGCGGCACCGTGTCCCACGGCATTCGCCGGGGACGATTTTCTGGGCAGGGGGGAGGCTACACCGCCACCTGCAAGGCTTCCATGGAGCGGCGGCCGGTGGCGTGGTGGGCCGAAGCGACGTTCTCGCCCGGGGACGCGCCCGGTGCGCTCTCCAGCGTCCGCAGCCAGAGCTCGAGCGAGATGGTGCGGTGCATCTGTGCCGGGTTCACCACCACCCCGTGCCGCACGCGCGACATCGCCGCGACGAAGGCCGGACCGTCGATGTAGCCGTGCGCCGCGGCTCGCGAGTCGTTGAACAGGGCCGACAGCCGCGGCCACTCGCGGATGATGGCGCGCTGAAACGCCTCGGTAGGCCCGGCCTTCGTTTCGCGCCGGCGCAGCCGCTCGGGGATCCTGTCGCGGAAGGCCCGGCGCACCACCGAACGGGACTCCCTGGGGCGGACCTTCTGCTCCAGCGGGATCGCCAGCGAGAATTCCACCATGCGCCGGTCGAGGTACGGGTAGCGCGCCTCCACGTACGGTCCGGGATGGGTGCGCTCCAGCGCGTAGATCCGCATGGTCTGCTGGATCATGGCGTGCTGTAGGGCGCTGCTGGGCAGGGCGAAGTCCACGTCCGCGCGGGTTCCCAGGATTCGCACGTCCAGTCCCATGCGCTCCACGAACGCGGCGTCCACCCACTCGCCCATCGGGTTGAAGTGCTGCAGCTTCGCCTGCCACCGCGCGGGGAGAAGCGGGAAGAAGCCACCCACCCAGAGCGTCTTGACGAAGGGCCAGCCGAGCGCGTTCGACCACACGGCGCACTGCCGCAGCAGCTCGCCCACGCGCCGCTCGGCGGCCAGGTCGGCCAGCGGGAGCGCTTCCGGCGGCTCGCTCCAGAAGAGCTGGTCGCCCCCCACCCCGCTCAGCACCACGCGCGCGCCGTCCTCCGCCATCGCGTGGGCGAGGCGATCCTGGCGGGCGAGGTAGCAGATCTGGTTGGACGGGAGGTCGGGGAGATAGTCCGCGGGGAGCGGAGCGAGGATCGGGTACTCTTCCTCGGAGATGTGCAGGCCCGCGCGGCCCAGCTGCGCCTCGGCCAGCCCGATGTAGGGCCGCTCGTCCGAGCTGGTGGCGCCGTCGAAGACGTAGGAGACGGTGCGGAGATCCGGGGCCAGCACCTTCCCTTCGCGCATCAGCCGTTCGGCCGCGAAAAGGATGGTGGTGGAGTCCACCCCGCCGCTCAGCTCGCACCACACCGGCCCGGCCGTCTGCATCCGCGCGGCGACGGCGGCGTCGAACACCTGCAGGAAATGCTCTTCGTACTGCGCGTCGGTGGCGTAGCGGATCTGGTGCGTGGGGTCGGGACGCCAGTAGCGGCACAGCTCGGCACGGTCCCCATCCACCACCAGCGCGTGCCCGCCAAGGAGCTGCGACACCCCGCGGAAGGGGCTTCCCGGCGATGGGAGGTTGGCCAGGAAGTTGGCGATGAACTCGTCGTCGAGCTCCGTTCGGAGCCCTGCGGCCTCCAGGAGGGGTCGACAGCGCGAGGCCCAGAAGAGGTACTCGGTTCCCACGTGGTAGTAGAGCGGCACCGCACCCATCGCGTCCACGGCCAGAACCACGCGGCGCTCGCGGGCGTCCCAGATCGCCAGGGCGAAATCGCCCACCAGCCGTCCGAAGCCCTCCACCCCCCAGCGCCGGTACGCGGCGAGCGCCAGGAGGCCGGCCGGGGTGGCGCGCTGCGGCTCGCCGCCCAGCGCGCGCCACAGCTCGGCGACGTTGTCGATGCGGCCGGTAAAGGAGACCAGCGACCCGTCCGCCGTCTCGTGGGGCTGCGCGTCCGGCGCGCCGGGCACCACGTTCAGCGGCCGCACCGTCATGGCCACCGGCGGCGTACAGGCGGTGTGCTCCCCATCGGGCCCCACCCACGCCATCGCGCGGCTCATGCGCGCCAGCGCCTGCACGGGGAGCGCGGCACCGCGGCGGGCGTACACCCCGGCGAGAGCGCTCATCCGGCCCTCCGCGGGCGCGCGCCGGCGGTCAGCATCGCGTCATCTCGGAGTACGTGGTGCGCAGCGCGGCCGGATCGTTGATGATCTCGCCGTCCACTTCGGTCCACGCGTGGGCGTAGAAGGGGATCTTTCGCACGCCGATCACCAGCTCCGCGTGCACGCCGCGCAGCCGCAGCAGGCACACCGAGGCGGCGGCGCGCTGCAGGCACCAGGCGCGCTTGAAGTAGTAGACCCGCGCCCGGTCGATGGCCGAGGCGGTGCGGCGGGCCACCTCGGCGCGGCGCTCGGGCCTGGGGGGCGCGAGGGTGGGCCACTTCTCCACCATGCGGTAGAAGCGGTGGAAGCCGGCCACCCGCAGCGTGACGTCGATGAAGGCCAGCATACACCATCCGGCGATCACCAGCGCGACCTCCGCGACGGATTTCGCCGGCGCCGTTTCGGCGGGGAGCGCTTCCCCGAACGGAAGGTCAATCCCGGACATCGACCAGCTTCTTCCGCTGCAGGTCGTCGAGGAAGGCGGCCACGTCGGCGCGCACCACGTCGTCCGTCGCTCCGAACGAGTCCTTGATGTGGGTCTCGATCTCGGGGAGGGTGCTGCCCGACTCGATCTGGCTCCAGATCGCCGCGCCCACGCCGTTCAGGCTGTAGTAGCGGCCCTGCAGCAGGTCGAGGATGACGGCGCCGTCGGGATCCATCACGGAGCGGACGTGACCTTGTACGTGGATCGTTCGGGGCATCGGCTTCGGTGTCGGTCGGGGCGGGTGCGGCGGGCGGGTAGCTGACGACGAACGTAATCGTGCTCGCGAAGCTCGGTAAGACCATTTGATCTTCATATTTTCTGCGCGCGTTCTCGCTTCACATTCTCTCTTCCTCATGCGCCACCATGCCTTCTCGCTCCGTCCAGGGGGCGGGAGGAGGATGTTGACAATCCGTTACCCGCCAGCTATGGTGCGAAAATTAGCAGAAGACACGGATTTTCCGCCCGCACGATCGCCTCCCTCCCAGCTACAGAGATGTCGCATGGCCCTGCTGCGTCCCCACCTGACGCGTGCCACCCGGCGCCTGCTGCGCAGCCCGGTTTTCACCATCACCGCCGTAGCCACGCTGACCCTGGGGATCGGCGCCGCCACCGCCATCTTCGCCCTGATCGACTCGGTGCTGCTGCGCCCGCTCCCGTACCCGCAGGCGGACCGCCTGGTGGAGCTGCGGCACACCGCGCCCGGCTTCGACATCAAGGATGGCGGGCAGTCTGACGCCACCTTCCTTCACTACAAGGACGGAAACCGCGTCTTCACCGAGACGGGCGCGTACCTGGAGAACGTGGTGACGCTCACCGATGGCGAGCAGCCGGAGCGGGTGGACGTCGCCATGGCCACCCCGGGCGTCTTCTCCACGCTGGGAGTGAAGCCGCTGCACGGGCGCCTCTTCACCGCCGCGGACGGCGCGTCCGGGGCCGCCCCGCGCGCTCTGCTCAGCCACGAGCTCTGGGTGCGCCGCTACGGCGCCGACCCGTCGATCGTGGGACGCACGGTGGAGGTCAACCGGTCCACGCGTGAAGTGGCGGGGGTGCTCCCGCCGGGCTTCGGCTTTCCGCGGCGGGAGACGGGTCTCTGGATCAGCATGGGGGTGGAGCCGGCCGGCGCGGGGGTCCGCGACCTGTACCTGAACGGCGTGGCTCGCCTGCGCCCCGGCGTGTCGGTGGAGGACGCGGAGGCCGACCTGCGGCGGCTGGCGGCCACCCTCCCCGAGGCCTACCCCGACGTATCGGCCGAGATGCTGCGCTCCGCCCGCTTCGAGGCGGTGGTGGTGCCGCTCAAGGAGCGGGTAGTGGGCGCGGTGCGGCCGGCGCTGCTGATGCTGGCGTGGGCCGTGGCGTTCCTCCTCCTGGTGGCCCTCGCCAACGTGGCGAACCTCCTGCTGGTGCGCGCGGAGCGCCGCGGGTACGACGTGGCCGTGGAGCGGGCGCTGGGCGCGCGCGACGGCGACCTGGCCCGCGGCTTCATGGCCGAGAGCCTCCTGCTGACGGCCTTGGGCGGGGCGCTGGGGCTGGCGCTGGCGTGGGCCGCGGTGCGCTCGCGGTTCGGCTTCGCCGACCAGATCCCCCGGCTGGACGAGGTGCGGCTGGGCGGCGCCGCGCTCGCGCTGGGGGTGGGGCTGGCGGTGGCGAGCGGCCTCGTCTTCGGGGTCGTCTCCCTTGCGCGCGCGGGGCGGGGCGATCCGGGCGCCGCCCTCAAGGCCGGCGGCGGACGGGCCACGGGGAGCCGGCACTGGCACGCCACGCAGCAGTTCCTGGTGGCGATGCAGGTGGCGCTGGCGCTGGCGCTGCTGATCGGCTCCGCGGTGATGGTGCAGAGCCTGTGGGCGCTGCAGCGGGTTTCGCTTGGGTTCGATCCGCGGCAAACCCTCACCTTCGACGTCGCCCTCCCCTCCCGCCAGTACCGCGGGTACGGTGAAGCGGCGCGCTTCCACGCGCAGGTGCTGGAGCGGCTGCGCGCGCTTCCGGGGGTCACGGCCGCCGAGGCCGCGTTCGGGCTGCCGCTTACCCCCACGCTCGCCTCGTTCACCGGCGGCGTGGAGGTGGAGGGGCGCGCCACGCGGCCGGGCGAGATCCCCCCGGCCGTGACGTACAACATCGCCACCCCCGGCTACTTCGATGCCCTGCGCATCCCGGTGCTGCGGGGACGCACCTTCCAGGATGGCGACCTGGCCGGCGACGCGCCCTCGGTGGTGGTGAGCGAGGCGCTCGCCCGCGCGCTGGTGGGCACGCAGGATCCCGTGGGCCGCCGCCTGCGGCTCGCCCAGGACTCGACCAGCCCCTGGCTCACCATCGTGGGAGTGGCGGGGAGCGTGCCGGGCGCGGCGGTGGTCGACGGCCCGGCCCGCACCCTGTACTTCCCCGCGCTGGCCGACGCGCCGGAGGGGCTCACCCTTCCGCTCGTCCCCCGCGACATGACCATCGTGGTGCGCACGTCGCTGCCGCCGGCGTCGGTGGTGTCGGCGGTGCGTGGCGCGGTGCGCGAAGTCGATCCCAAGGTGCCGATCGCGCGGGTGCGGCCGCTGGAGGAGATCGTGGCGCAGGCGAGCGCGCGAAGCCGGCTCGCCGCGCTCCTCCTGGTGTTCGCCGCGGGAACCGCGCTCTTCCTGGGGCTGCTGGGAATCTACGGCGTGGTGTCGTACTCGGTGGCCCAGCGCACGCCGGAGTTCGGGGTGCGGCTGGCGCTCGGCGCGACGCCCGGCGACCTGCACCGGATGGTGCTGCGGCAGGGCGCGGTGGTGGCGGCCGCCGGAATCGTGGCGGGGCTGATGGTGGCGTTCGCGCTCACCCGCCTTCTGCGGGGCCTGCTGTACGAGGTGAGCCCCAGCGATCCGCGCGCCTTCGTGCTGATGCCGATCGCCCTCTTCGCCGTGGCCGTGGGGGCCAGCTACCTCCCGGCCCGCCGCGCGGGAAGAACCGACCCGCTCCGCGCCATGCGCACGCAATGACCACCTTCCCCGCCGACGACCATACAGGTGCTCCGCACATGCGCTCCATCGTACGTCCCGTACCCCTCGCCGCCGTGGCGGCGCTCCTCGTCGCGGCGCTGCCCGCCGCCGCCCAGCACGCCCACCCCGCACCCTCGCCCACTCCCGCGCCGGCGGCCGCCTCCGGACGCTTCCCGGAAATCGCGCCGGGGTACTACTTCGTGGCGGACTCGGCCGGGAACCTGGTGGTGGGAACGGGCAGCGAGGGAACGCTGATCGTCGGCCCGCAGGAGCCGAGCGGGCTGGCCAGGGTACGGCAGCTCATGGATTCGCTGCGGGCGGGACCGGTGCGCTACGTCGTCGCAACGTCGGGCGACAGCGCCGTGCGCTGGGCGGACGGGGGATGGTCGGCGCGCGGGGCGACGGTGTTCGCGCACGAGGGGATCCGCAACCGCATGCGGAGGCCGCGCGGCGCGGTCGTGGTGGGCGCCGTCCCCCGGTTCGGCTACTCCAACGTGGTGCAGCTGGACTTCAACGGCGAAGACGTGCACGTGGTGCACCACCCCGGGGGTTACAGCAACGCGGACGCCATCGTCCACTTCGAAACCAACAAGTTCCTCTACCTGGGCACGCTGTTCACCAGCGACGGGTATCCGGCCATCGACGTGGCGCGCGAGGGAACGATCTCGGGGCTGATCCGTTCGGCATCGGAATTCATCGAGAACTACGAGTCGGACCCGAGCTGGATCGAGCCGATCGTTCCGGGGCGGGGGCCGCTGGCCACCTTCGCCGACCTGCGCGCGTACCGCGACATGCTGGTGGCCGTGCGCGAGCGGGTGCGCACGATGGTGGCCGCGGGGCGCACGGCCGACGAGGCGGTGGCGGCCCGGCCCACCGCCGAGTTCGACGCGCGCTGGGGGCGCGGCCCCATAAAGCCGGATGCGTTCGTGCGGCGGGTGCACTGGTCGGTCCGCCAGGAAGCGGCAGTGGCCGCCGCCGCCGCCGCCGCGAGCGCCTTCCCGGCGGCTCCGGCCCCCGCTCCCAACCCGCCCGCGCCGGGCGCCGCCCCCAATTCGCCCGCGCCGGTGCATCAGCACGGCAAGCCGTAGCCTCCGGCGTCCGGC
>DASWNZ010000192.1:0-6858 GCA_036398975.1 Longimicrobium sp. | reverse complement strand
CTGGAGATCCTGCGCCACCCGTACATCAAGGACGGGCACGCGATCGGGCAGATCATCGAGTACGCCGGGCCGGCCGTGGAGTCGCTCTCGGTGGACGAGCGCGCCACCATGACCAACATGGCGGCCGAAGTAGGGGCGTTCACCGGTCTCGTGGCGCCGGACGCCAAGACGGTGGAGTACCTGGTGCAGCAGCGCGGGATGGATCGCGCCGAGGCCGAGGCGCTCTGTGAGGGGCTCTTCTCCGACGAGGGCGCGGAGTACGTGAAGACGATCGAGATCGACGCGTCGCAGCTCCGGCCCATGATCGCCCTCCCCGGCGACCCGGGGAACGGGATGTACGTGGAGGAGATGGAGGAGACGGTGCGCATCGACATCGCGTACGCGGGGAGTTGCACGGCCGGCAAGAAGGAGGACATGGACATGTACGCCCGCGTCCTGCGCGAAGCGCACGAGCGCGGCGAGCGCAAGCCGGATCACGTGCAGCTCTACATCCAGTGCGGCTCGCAGGAGGTGTACGCGTACTGCCAGGAGCAGGGGTACGACCGCGTCTTCGAGGCGGTGGGGGCCACCTTCATCGAGCCGTCGTGCGGCGCCTGCATCAACGCGGGCCCCGGCGTCAGCCGCAAGCCGACGGACGTGACGGTGAGCGCCATCAACCGCAACTTCCCCGGTCGCTCGGGGCCGGGGCAGCTCTATCTCGCCTCACCGTACACCGTGGCGGCGTCGGCGATGGCGGGGTACATCACCGCGTACGAGCCGCTGGGCGAGCCCGCCGGGGTGTAGCCGCGGGAACCGCTCTTGCGATGCGACCCCCGGCGCTTCGGTGCCGGGGGTCGCGTCTCTTGGGCACGCAGCACGACACGCTTGTGCGGGACACGGAGAGCCGGTATCTTCGGGTTATTTTCGGAAAACGCCCTTTCCCCATCGCAGCCCGATGAATCCCAAGAGCGAAGCCCTGCGGCTGATCCAGAGCCTTCCCGACAACACCGACTGGGACGACATCCTGCGCGTGCTGGCAGGGCGCGCGGCCCGTGCGGGCGGCAGCGCCTCGGCGGCCATGCGCGAGCTGCGCGCGGCGATGTCGCCCGAGAGCATGGCCGTACCGGCGGAGGGCGGCGAGCGCGGCAACGGCTGACCCGCGCGGCTCCCCGCCGCGCCCGCCCGAGCGCCCTGCCCGATCGATCTCACCAACACGCCAGGAGAGGCCCATGCCCGTCCAGACCGTACAGGAGTTCGTCGCCGCCACCAGCCAGAAGGAGGAGGCGCGCGGCAAGTTCGAGATGGAGAACCCGTACACCCTGGAGGTGAACCTCGACGGGCGCGTGTGGTGCAAGATGGGCGCGATGATCGGCTACGTGGGCGCCGTCAAGTTCACGCGGCAGGGGGCGCTGGAGCAGGGGCTGGGCAACCTGCTCAAGAAGATGGTGACCGGCGAGGGCGCCACGCTCATGAAGATGGAGGGCCGCGGCCGCGTGTACCTGGCCGAGGCCGGCAAGCGCATCCAGGTGCTGAACCTGGGCGCGGGCGAGACCATCTTCGTGAACGGCAACGACCTGCTGGCGCTGGAAGACGGGATGAGCTACGAGATCAAGATGATGCGGCGCGTGGCGGGGATGGCCTCCGGCGGGCTCTTCAACATCCGCGTGAGCGGGCCGGGGATGGTGGCGATCACCACGCACTACAACCCGATCACCCTGCGCGTGACGCCCGGCCAGCCCGTCTTCACCGACCCCAACGCCACCGTCGCCTGGTCCGGCGACCTGACGCCCGGGATACACACCGACATCTCCTTCAAGACGCTGTTCGGGCGCGGCAGCGGCGAGTCGATCCAGCTGCGCTTCGAGGGGAACGGCTGGGTGGTGCTGCAGCCGTACGAAGAGGTCTACATGCAGGCCGAATCGAAGTAGCGGAGCTCCGCTCCCGTGCGTCGCCGAAGCATACCGGCCGCCTGCCTCCTCCTCCTGGCCGCGTGCGCCACGCGGGCGCCTGCCCCGCGCGCCGGTCCCGGGCTGGCCGCCGGCTACCACGGCGTCGTGGTGTGGCTGGGTGAGGAGCGCTACGACACGGTCACCGTCTCCTTTGCCACCGAATGGCGGCGAATCGCGGCGGCCACCGACACCTCCTGGACGTTCTACACGAACGACGGGTCGCAGGTGACCTTTGGAAGGCTCGAGGGCGACAGCCTGGTGTGGAGCCACGGCACGCGGAGCATCTTCGGCCTGAACTTCGAGTTCTCCGGTCCCATCGAAGCCGATGGACGGGTGCGCGGCTGCACCCTGCCCCCGCGCCGCCGTCCCCGGAACCGGACCACCTTCCACTTCGCCGCATTTGCGCTCGCCCCCCGCACCGCTCCCCCGCCCTCCGTGGCGGATGCGCCGGTCGGGCGATGCGGGAGAGGCGGCCGGTAGGCCGTTTTTCCGTTGTATGGATACAGCTTACAAACCGTCAACGGCACACGCCCTGCCCCTCGTCGCGTCACCCGCCGAGCGAATTCCGCCACACGCACGAGCCAGGTGACCATGGGCCGTCCCAAAAAGCGCAGCGCAGCCGCACCCAACCTGGACGCGCCGGAGACGATCCGCGACTTCTCCGTGCTCACTCCCGACCAGCTCGCCCGCGCGGCCGAGCAGCTGCAGCGCGAGCTGGAGGCGCCGCAGACCATCGAGGCGCGTCGGCTGAAGTACGCGGCGCTCTGCCGGATCGAGCGGAAGCTGGGGAGCCGGCGTGCGCTGCGCCGCGTCTTCGTGCCGCCCGCGCCGCGGGCTCACCCGGGGAGCCGCATCTGGAAGGAGGCGCAGATCCGCCCCGCGCCCTATCCCACGCCGTCGCACGCGCTCGACGAGTTCCTGAGCATGCTGAAAAAATGAAAACTGGACTGGACCAACGCCGCCGAGATCGAGCGTGTGGGCGTGCCGGAATACTCCCCCGAGCGCGCGCTGGGCGTCCTGCTCCGCGCCTTCACCGCCGGCCAAATCGCGCGCCTCGACCCTGACATCGCGCCCGAAGCTCACAGCCGCGAGCAGCTCGTCTTGCCTATCCGCGAAGCCGCCTGAAACGGCTGGTCTCACGCAGAGGCGCAGAGACGCAGGAGAGAAAAAAGGGGAACAGAAGGTCTCACACAGAGACACAGAGACCACAGAGGAAGAACAATCAGGAGGGGCTCTCTGTCCTTCCCGCTGCACTAAAAACACAGGCACAGAGAAGAAATTTTCTCTGTGCCTCTGTGTCTCTGTGTGAGCCAGCAGTTCAGGCGGTGCCGTGTCCGGTGAGCTGGCGGCCGCCGATGACGTGGAGGTGAAGGTGCGGGACCGTCTGGCCGCCTTCGTTGCCGATGTTGATGACGACGCGGTAGCCGCTCTCCGCGACGCCCGCCTGCTCGGCGACGGTGCGCGCGGCGAGGAGGAGGTGGCCCGCGAGCTCCAGGTCCGTGTCGGCGAGGTGGGCGACGGACTGGACGTGCTTGCGGGGGACCACCAGCACGTGCACCGGGGCCGCCGGGTGGATGTCCGGGAAGGCGACGACGTGCTCGCCCTGGTACACGAGCTTCGACGGGATCTCGCCCGCGGCGATCTTGCAGAAGATGCAGTCGGTCATGGGGCTCTCGCGGGTGGATGCGTTCACGCGACCGGCACCAGGAGGGCGCTCCACCACTCGTCCTCCTCGTCGGTGGTCTGCATGCGGAAGCCGGCGGCCTCGGCGTCGCGCAGGACGTCGGCGTGCTCGCTGAGGAGAATTCCGCTCACGATCAGCCGTCCATCCGTCGAGCCGGAAAGCGCGTCGCGGAAGGCGGGGAGGAGCGGGCGGATGACGCCGCTCAGGATGTTGGCGAGCACCAGGTCGAAGCGCCCCAGCTCCGCCATCATCCCCGGCTCGGCGAGCGCTTCCACGATGCGCACGCGGCCAGCGGTGCCGTTCTGCTCGATGTTCTCGAGCGCGTTGATGTTCGCGTCCGGGTCGTACTCCACCGCCACCGCCTCAGCCGCGCCCAGCCGAACCGCCGCGATCGCGAGGATCGCGGAGCCAGAGCCCACGTCCATCACGCGGTCGCCCTGGCGGACCACGCGGTCGAGGAGGCGCAGGCAGCCGCGCGTGGTGGCGTGCTCGCCGGTGCCGAACGCCATCTGCGGATCCACGTCGAGCACGATCTGCCCGGGGGCGGCGTCCCACTCCGTCCAGGTGGGCTTCACCACCAGGCGCGGCGAAAGGACGCGCGGGGCCAGCCCCTGCTTCCAGGTGCGGGCCCAGTCCTCGTTGTCCTGCCAGTGCCACGACAGCTCGGGAGATGCGCCGTCCGGCAGCGCATCTGCCAGGGCCGCGCGCGCCTCCTTCACGAACGCGTCCGGGTCTTCCGGAGGCGCGAGGTACGTGACCAGCGCGTCGGCCGTCTCCTGCACCGCCCCGGCGCCGAGCCCCACGAGCGCCTCGCCTGCCAGCGCGCGCAGATCGGGATCGTCCAGCCGCACCGACAGCACGAGCCAGCGGTCGGGAGCGCTCACGCGGCGAACACGTCCTTGACGCGGCTCCAGAAACCGCTCGGCCTGTCGCCGGTCGGCACGGGGCCCTCCAGCTCGGCGAGGCGGCGGAAGAGCTCCTCCTGCTCGGCGGAGAGCTCGGTGGGCGTCCACACGTGGATGCGGACGTGCTGGTCGCCCTTGGGGCCGCCGCCGAGCTGCGGAAGGCCCTTGCCGCGAAGCGTGAGCACGTCGCCGCTCTGCGTGCCGGCGGGGATGCGCACGCGCTCGTCACCGTACACGGTGGGGACGTCCACCTCCTGTCCCAGCGCCGCGGCGCTGAAGGAGAGCGGGAGGTCGTAGACGAGGTCCGTGTCCTCGCGCTCGAAGCGCGGATCGTCCTCCACCTCGATCACCGCGATCACGTCGCCGCGGGGGCCGTTGCGGGGGCCCGCGTTGCCCTGTCCGCGCAACGTCAGGTAGTTGTTGGTGCTGACGCCCACCGGAATCTGGATCTCCAGCGTCTGCTCGCCGCGCTCGCGCCCGTCGCCGCCGCACTTCTTGCACGGGTTCTTGACGATCTGCCCCGCGCCCTGGCACTGCGGGCAGACGCTGGCGCTCACGAACTGGCCGAAGACGCTGCGCTGCACCCGGCGCACCTGCCCCGCGCCCTGGCATCCCGGGCAGGTGGCGGGGCCGGACGGATCTTCCGAGCCCGCGCCGCTGCACTTGGAGCAGGCGTCGAGCGCGCGGATCTTGACCGTCTTCTTGACTCCGCTGGCCACCTCCGCGAGCGTGACGGTCAGCTTGATCTGCAGGTCCTTGCCGCGCTGTGCCCCCCCGCGCCCGCGCCCCGCGCCGCCGCCGAAGAGGTCCTCCAGCCCGCCGAAGCCGCCGAAGTCGCGCATGAAGATGTTGAGCGCGTCCTCGAAGCCGAAGCCGCCGTACTGCTGCCCGCCGCCGCCCCCCGCGCGTCCCTTGACGCCCGCGTGGCCGAAGCGGTCGTAGGTGGCGCGCTTGTCGGGATCGCGGAGCACCTCGTACGCCTCGGTGGCCTCCTTGAACTTCTCCTCGGCCTCCTTGTCCCCGCCGTTGCGGTCGGGGTGGTACTGGAGGGCGAGCTTGCGGTACGCCTTCTTGATCGCTTCGCCGTCCGCGGTACGCTCCACCGCCAGAATCTCGTAGTAGTCTCTCATCCCATTATCTGCGCAGCGGCTTTGATCAGCCGAGAAGTTCGGAAATCAGCGTCGAAGTGGTGTCCACCAGCGCCACCACGCGCTCGTACGGCATCCGGGTGGGCCCGATCACCCCGATCACGCCCTTGAGGTCGCCGGAGCGGTACTCGCTGGTCACCAGGGTGAAGTTGGAGAGCGCCGGGTCGTCGTGTTCCACGCCGATGGTGACGTTGAGGCCGCCGGCGGCGCGCGTCCCCACCACCCGCTTGAGGAGGTCGCGCCGCTCGGTGAGCTCCATGAGGGCGCGCAGCCGGTCGCCGCTGGCGAACTCCGGCTGGTCGGCCAGCACCGAGGCGCGCCCCAGGTGCAGATCCGCGTCGCCGTGCGCGGGCGCGGCGAACCACTCGTCGGCCTGCTGCATGAAGACGTTGAGCAACTCCGCCTCGCCGCGGCCGGACGACACGGTGTCGCGCAGCCGCTCGGGGAGCGTGGCGCGGATCTCCCCCAGCGTGAGCCCGCCCAGCCGCTCGTTCAGCACCCGCCCCACCGACTCGAGCGTGGTGGGGGCGATGAGGGTGGGCACGTCCACGTAGATGGTGCGCACCCCGGCGGCGCGCAGGCGCAGCACCAGGAGCACCTTGGCCTCGCCGAGCGGCACCAGGTCGAGGCGTTCCAGCACGGCCTCGTCCAGCCGCGGCGCCATCGCCACCCCCAGCTCCTGCGTGAGCAGCCCCACCACCTGCGCGGCCCTGCGCACGAGCTGCTCGATGGCCGCGCCCTCCCCCGCCCCGGCCGCCAGCTCGCGCCGGATGGCGAGCTCCTCGCCGGAGGTGAGGGGGGTGCGGCACATGAGCACGTCCACGTACAGCCGGTAGGCCAGGTCGGTGGGGACGCGGCCGGCGGAGGTGTGCGGGTGGAAGAGGTAGCCCTTCTCCTCCAGGTCGCTCATGGTGTTGCGCACCGTGGCCGGGGAGATCCCCAGCCCGAAGCGCCGGGCCACCATGCGGCTCCCGGCGGGCTCGGCGGTCTCCACGTACGTGCGGATCACCGCCTCCAGTACCTCGTGCTCGCGCTCGCTGAGCGGCTGCTCGGTCATGGGTCCGTGGCCCGTGGAAAACGCTGGAAAACCCGTTGAATTTCGCGGTTCGCGGAGGGGAGCGCAATGCCGGGGCAGAGGGCCCCCTCCCCCCGGCCCCCTCCCCCGCCTGCGGGGGCGCAGGGCGGGTGAGGGG
>DASWNZ010000191.1:0-73137 GCA_036398975.1 Longimicrobium sp. | reverse complement strand
CCACCATAGCGGTGACCGCGTGGGAGACGGACGCCGCCTGCCATCCCTTGACACGGGTGCCCTTCCATATCAGGGGCCGCGATTCATCGCGCCCGTGCCCGCCCCGCACCGCCGCCCGCCGCCGCACCCCGAAATCCGTAGGGGCAGACCTGCGTGTCTGCCCACCCCCGCCCTACTCCGAACCCCCGCCCCGCCGCACCAAACCCTGTAGGGGCCGCCCCACGTGGCTGCCCGTGCCCCGCCCCGCACCGCCCCATGCCTCCGGTGCACCCATGCACGCCAAACCGCCCCTCCCCCGCGGTTGGGGGAGGGGCAGCGAGGTGACGAGCGGGGGAGGGGGCCCTGCGTTGACCTTACCGCCCCATCCAGTAGCTCGCCTTGATCACGAAGATGTTGTCCGGGTGCTGGCGGAAGACGGCCGTGGCGTCGCGGTCGAAGGCGAAGTCGCCGTAGGCGGCGGCGCCGCTGCGCTCCTGCTGCCACACGAAGAACAGCGTGGAGCCCGGGCGGTACTCCCAGCGCAGCACCGCGCTCCCACGCAGCGAGCGGACGTTGAAGTCTGGATTGCCGAAGGAGAAGTTCGCCGTGGCCGGGTCGCGGTCGGGGTCCAGCGTGTAGGAGGCCACGCGGCCGTCCGCCATCACGGGCGTCAGCTGCGCCGCGTCGAACTCGTGCTTGTCCAGCTCACGGGGGCGCACGAACTCCTTGAACGACTCGTAATCGCCCGTGGCCACGAAGGGCTGCGCGAACAGCTCCAGCGTCAGGTCCGGGGTGAAGGTCCAGTTGAGGCGCGTGTTCAGCGAAAGCGTGCGCTGGTCGATCTCCGCGAAGACGGCGCGGCGCCCAAAGAACTGGGTGGCGCTCGGGTCGTCGAAGCGGCGGACGAACTGCGCGGCGCTGTGGCTGGTGGTGTACGACGGGCCCAGCGTGATCTGCACGTTGCTGGCGGGCTTGAATCGCGCGCTCCCCGACGCGTTGAACGAGCGCGAGCCCTCCTCGTTCCCGCTCCACGACGGGTTCAGCGACAGCACCAGCGGCTTGCGGTTGTCCGTGCTCAGGTTCACGAAGCTGAACCAGTCCGTCGGACGGCGCACGACGCCGGCGCCGCGGGTGACGCGGTCGTCGTAGACGCCCGGCCGGTACTGGACGTAGGCGGCCCAGTTCCAGTAGTTGAGGAACTGCCCGCCGAGGTACGTGGCCGCCTGCAGGTCGGTGCGGTCGCCGTCGAAGTTGTGCTGCTGCTGCCCGCCGCCGATCCAGGTGAGCCGGCGGTACCAGGAGCCCGGCTTCGTCCACTGCCGCAGCAGGTTGGCGTTCATCCACACGTAGTCCGCGCGGTTCATGAAGGCCATGTCGTTGACCTCGAACCCCGGGCTGCGGTAGTTGAGCCCCGTCTCCCACAGCCAGTTCCCCGTCTCCTTGGAAGCGCGCGCGTAGCCGCCGAAGCCGCGCATCGCGGTGACCCCGAGGTCGTACTCGTCGGAGAAGATGCCGTTGCCGCCGCTCACCCGGTCCGGCCGGTCGAAGTAGCGCGCGCTGGAGCGCTGCAGCCGGCCGATGGCCAGCGAGTCGCCCTGCACGTTGGAGAGGGCGAAGTTCCCCATGAGGCGGTACTTCTGCCCCGCGGAGTACAGGTTCCAGTCCGCCCCCACCGTCTCGGCATGCGATGGGATGCGGTCGCGCAGCGCGTCGTCGCCCGTGCCGAAGCGGCGGATGACCGAGGTGCCGATCACGCCCCAGGTGTAGCGCCCGCCCTTGGTGGTGCGCCGTGCGCGGGCCAGCGCGTAGTTGGTGAACGGCTCCACCGCGACCTCGTCGCGCGTGCTGTCAGCCAGCTGCACCTGCGCCACCTCGCGCGCCGTCACCGCCTCCAGCGCGCCGAGTTGCCACCCGCCCCCCGTGCGCCCGGTGAGCTTGGCGGCGCCCAGCATGCGCGTGTTGCGCGGCACCTCGCTGAAGTCGAGCCCACCGGGAAGCGCCCCCTGCGGCGCCCGCCCGATACGCCGCGAGTAGAAGAGCGACATCCCCTCCACGTTGCTGCAGTTGAAGCAGTTGAGCCCGCCGAACGACAGCAGCCCGCTCCCTTCCACGAAGAAGGGGCGCTTCTCGTCGAAATAGCTTTCGAAGGCGGAAAGGTTCACCACCGCCGGGTCCTGCTCCACCTGCCCGAAATCGGGGTTGATGGTGGCGGAGAGGGTCAGGTTGGAGCCCAGCAGCATGCGCACGTCGCCGCCGACGCGCGTGTCGTAGGCGCTTGCGTCCTGGAACGGGCTCCCCGGCTGCGTGGGGCGCACGTACGATGCGCGCGCCACGGCGTACGGCATCAGCTCCACGCCGCGCGGCCGCTTGTCGATGCGCATCCCCTCCAGGTGCCCGAAGCGCGGCGGCCCGCCCGCCTCCTGCCGTCCCCAGAACGACCACATCGACATCTCGTTGAGCCGCTCCACGTAGCGCCAGATCTGCATCCCCCACGTCTGCTGCGCCTCGCGCGAGAAGCGGAGCTGCGCCCAGGGGATGCGCAGCTCGGCCGTCCACCCGGCGGAGTCCACCTTCGTCGCCGCCTGCCAGATGGGGTCCCACGACGGGTCGGCGGACGACGACGCCTGCCCCGCGTCGTACTTCACGCCGGACGGGTTGATCTGGAAGACGGTGCGGCCGGTGTGGTCGTGGAAAGTGTCGAAGACGAGCTGGATGTAGTCGCCCTCCACGCTCTGGTCACGCCGCGCCAGGCGGGTGCGCACCCCGGCCGCGCCCAGCGTGTCCCGCATCCGCGCGCCCACGTACAGCGCCTCGTCGTCGAAGGCGAAGCGCACCTCGGTCCGCTGCGTGGCGGGCTCCCCCTCCTTCGGCTCCTGCTGCCGGAAGTCGCCGGCCACGGACGCCGTGCTCCAGATCCCCTCGGAGAGCACCCCGTCCAGCACGATCGCCTCCGCCCTGGGCGCGGCCTGCACGGAGGGCACGGGCTTGTCGTGCGCCGCGGCGGTGGTGTTGGACGCCTGCACGGCGTTCTGCGCCGCCGCCGGCGCGGCGAGTGCTCCGGCCAGAGCGAGGGCGGCGATTCGGAGCGGGATGGAGGATCGCATCGATGGGCACACGTTGGAGGTCGCGGGACTGCGGACCTACTTCTGATGCCGGGCTACGCGGAAAGGTTGGAAGGGGGAATGGGGAACCGGAAACCGGGAGGGGCCGACCTGGTGACGTGGCGTGATCAGGTCGGCCCCTCGCGAGTAGCTCGTGCGGGGTCAGTCGCGCACGAGGGTGGCGCTCAGCTCGTACCCGTGCCTACCCTGGTAAACGGTCAGCTCGTAGGTGTACGAGCCGGTCTCGAGGGGCTCCGCGCGCACAAAGTCCCTCGGCAGCCATTCAACCCGCGTTCCGTCGAGGCGAGCCTCGGCGTAGGCGAATTGATACACCCCCGACACGCTGCGGTAGCGGGAAGTCTCGCCCGCCGCGACGCTTCCGTAGCTTGCCGACATGCGATCGCGGCTCACTCTGATCGCCTCGAGGTCGTAACTGGAGGCGTTTCTCACTCGCAGCTTGACCGGGTCCGAGTCGAGAATGCCGCACGACGAGGCGAGCAGCAGAAGCGCTCCCGCGAAGGCGCGGCTGGGGAGCGAACGACGTGATCCGATCATGTGGGCCTCCTCCTCTGAGGATGTGCAGAACGTACTCCGGGTACGAGGAAACGCGCGGAAGCAGGCTGTCGTGACACCCCCGTAATCCCTGAGAAGAACGCGAGTTAGCCGAATCGATCGTGGTCGCGCACCCGGCCCGGCAAGCCCGCGATCGCGAGATGTGCGTCCGCGCCGCCCGTCCAGCACGTTCGCCTCGCGCCGTCACTCGCGGATGACGGTGGCGTGCAGGAAGTAGGGCTGCTTCGAGCTCAGCCTCAGCTCGTAGGTGTACGTGCCCGGCTCCATGGGCTCCTCGCCCACGAAGTCCCTCGGCTGCTGGCGGACCACCGTTCCGTCGAGGAGCGCCTCGATGTAGGGGAAGATGTAGGCCCGATTGGCGGCGTGGTAGCGGGAGGTCTTCCCCGCCTCGAGGCTTCCGAACCGCTCCGACGTCCTCGGGGCCGTCACTCTGATCGCTTCGAGGTTGTGGCCGGTGGAGTTTCTCACGCGGACTCTCACCGGGTCCGGGTCGAGGATCCCGCACGACGAGGCGAGCAGCAGGAGCGCGGCCGCGAAGGCCCTGCGTGGGAGCGAACGAGGTGATCCGATCATGTGTGCCTCCTCATTCTGGTGTGCAGCGTACTTCCGGGTACGAGCAAACGCGCGGCCTCGCCCCGCCGTGACACCCCCGATGTCTCTCCGTCCGTTATCACCTCACCAGATGGAACCGCTCCTGCCGCCGCAGCACCCAGTGGCGCGCGCCGGCCTCGTCCAGCCGCGCCTCCTCCTCCAGCCCCATGCGCACGGCCTGGCCGTTCCACTCGGGCACCGGCGTGGTGGCCTGCAGCTCGATGCTGAACCAGCTGTTGGGGCGCAGCGGGACGTCGCCGCGGCCGGGGACGCCCTCCTGGCGGTCCCACAGGCCGATCAGCGGGCCGGCGCCGTGGCCGTGCGCGCCGATGGGGTGCGTGTAGATGGTGCCGTCGATCCCCTCCGCGCTCATGCGGGCGCGGGCGGCGGCGAGCACCTGGTTGCCCGTGCGGCCGGGACGCATCTCCTCCAGCAGGATGTCCTGCAGGCGGTTGCCGCGCGCGAGGGCGGCGCGCAGGCCGGCGGGGGCGTCCGTCTCGCCCGGGCGCAGAACGTAGCCCATGTGCTGCGTGTCCGTGTTCAGCCCCAGCGCCGTGATCCCGAAGTCGCAGTGCAGCACGTCGCCGCGGCGGATGACGGGGTTGGCGGAGTCGCCCATCTCCACTCCCGCGCGCTGCACGTCCACGCTGGGCTGGAACCAGGTGCCTAGCCCCAGGTCGTTCACGCGCTGCCGCATCCACCACACCACGTCCTCGGTGCGCGTCTCGCCCGGCCGGATCACGCGCTCGGAAAACGCGGTGGAGATGATGTCGTGCACCACGCGCTGCATCTCCACGTAGCGCGCGACCTGCTCGGGGAGGCGCTCCTCGATGAGCTGCAGCGGAAGCAGCTCGCGCCGCACCACCCGCTCGCGGAATCGCGCTGGGAGCGCTCCCTGCAGCCCCTCCCACTCGCCCACCGTCAGCCCATCCGAAAACGCGTGCGTCGCCGACACGTTCACCGCGATGGTGCGCGGGTCGCACGCCTCCACCACGGGCGCGAGGAGCTTCCACTGGTCTGGGCCGTACGGCTCGGCGGGGCGCCGGGTGGTGCCGGCGGTGCCCACGGGCGCATCGGGGTCGCGCACCACGCGGTACAGCCCGCCCTGCGTCGATCCCCCGATCGCCACCCTTTCCACGCCGCGCGCCCCGCCCCTGTCGCAGAAGACGTAGATCGTGCGCCGCCGCGCCGCCATCGTCGTCGGCGACACGAGCGACGAGAAGACGGGGTCCTCGTTGTACTCGCGCATGGGGACGATCCACATCGCCACGCCCTGCTCGCGCATCAGCCGCGGCAGCACGCGCTCCAGCCGCAGCCGGAGCCACTCCTGCCGCGTCGCCGCCTGCTCGCGCAGCGTACCAAAGGGGCGTTCCTGCGCCATGGCCGGCGCGGCGGAGAGAAGGAGGAGGACGAGGAGTGCGGTTCGGCGCATGGTTGGGAAGTGCGTGAGTGCGTGAGTGCGTTGGTACCCGGCGTCATCACCCCAATCTGTCATCCTGAGCGACGCGCCGCACCGTCCTATCCCCGTCCGCGATGCCTGGCGCGGAGCGAAGGATCTACTGCGCGTGTCGAGGGGACCGCCGAGCGGCACCGTCCTCCTGCCCCGCCGGCAAGATCCTTCGCTCGCCGCACGAGCCCGACGCGGAGCACCGAGCCCGTGGGGGCGGCTCACTCAGGATGACAAAGAGCCGTCGCACTCACGCACTTCCATTGCCAGACCTTGCGATCCCCTCGCCAAAGGTGCAGCGTTGCGGGCCGCGCTGGCGGACCACACAACGAATGGTAGGATCATGGGCAAGGTGGTGGAGTGCATCACGCCGGAGCTGAAGGCCTTCATCGAGGCGCAGCCGCTGTTCTTCGTTGCCTCGGCCCCGCTCGCCGGTGACGGGCACGTCAACCTCTCGCCCAAGGGGCTGGACTGCTTGCGCGTGCTCTCCCCCAGCCGCGTCGCATACCTGGACCTGACGGGGAGCGGCAACGAAACCGCGGCCCACCTGCACGAGAACGGCCGCATCACCTTCATGTTCTGCGCGTTCGCCGGTCCTCCGCGCATCCTGCGGCTATACGGCGCCGGCGAGGTAATCCTGCCTGATACCGAGGAGTGGGCGGAGCTTTCGAGCGGCTTCCCAGTTTATCCCGGCATCCGCCACATCGTCCGCGCGGAGATTTCCCGAGTGCAGACGTCGTGCGGGTTCGCGGTTCCGCTCATGGAGTACAGCGCACAGCGTGACACACTGTTGCGCTGGGCGGAAGCGAAAGGAGACGCGCTTCCAGCCTACCAGCGCGAAAAGAACACGCGGAGCATCGACGGCCTTCCCGCACCGGTCGCCGATCACGTGACACACACCCCGTGACACAACCCTCTGTCATCCTGAGCGACGCGCCGCACCGCCCTTGCCTCATCCGCGACCTGTGGCGCGGAGCGAAGGATCTACTGCGCGTTCCGAGGGGATGGGTGTGACACACGAGTCCCGGCCCGGCGCCGGCTAGATTCTTCGGCCGCCGCAGCCAGATCGGTTGCTTTCGCCGACGTCTTAGTGGGCGGCTCCCTCAGAATGACAGATGCTCGCACTAACGCACTTTCCCAACCCATGACCACCGAATCGACCGCTGACGACATCCCCTTCGAGTCCCTCCCCCTCACCGGTGACGCGGGCGACGCGTTCGTGGCCATCGCGGCACTGCTGGAGGCGGAGTACCTGGACGTGGGGCCGGAGACCGACTTCGCGGGCCAGGCGCTCGCGCTGGCCTCGCGGCTGGTGGCGCGCGCGCGGCGCATCGAAGGCGCTCCCACCGACGCCGACCTGCGCATCGCCGCGCTCGAAATGAGCGAAGCCGCCCACGCCGCGGCGGACCGGGCCGGCGTGGAGCTCCCCGAATCGCTGGAGCAGCTCTCGGAAGATCAGCTTCTCGACGCAGAGCAGCTCATCCACGAAGCGGCGCTCGAAGACCACACCCACGACGCCTACCTCGCGCTCGAGGGCGACACGGAAACCATCCTCCTGGTCGCGAGCCCGATTTCGACCGCGGCCGCGCACGTGGCACTCATCGAAATCCTGTTCGACCGCGTGGAGGGGAGCATCCAGGGCGACCCGCTGGCCGAAGTGGAGCGCGCCGCCGCCATGTGGTGGTTCCGGCGATGGCGCCCCGCGAAACCCGTCGTGGACGACGAGTTCCCGGCCGGCGTGCGGGAGCAGGAGTGGTCGCTGGTGGACCACACCTCGCTCGCAACCGGCCTCTCGCCACTCGCGGAAATGGTCCAGGACGAGGAGGGGTTCGCCACGATCCCGCCGCGGCAGCGCCTCATGGCGCGCAACCTCCTGCAGTCCGTGACGGGGATGTGGCACGTGCGCGAGCGGACCGGCGACGAGGCGGTCTTCGTCTCGGTAGTGGACGGCAGCGAGTCCACGGTGGTCGAGCACGGCGGAGCGGAGGAGGTGTACGGTCCGGGCGCGGTGGTGCTCGGACGCCTGATCCCCTTCACCGACGGGACGTGGTTGCGCTCACCGGGCTCCATAGCGGTCCCCGCCCCCTCGGCCGAGTGGATGCGCGCCCTGGCCGAAGCGGTCAAGGCATCCGTGGAGCTGGAGGTGCCGCCCGCGATCTTGCTGGAAGCGGTGCTCACCCGCACGATGACGCGCGAGCAGGTGCCGCGCTCCGTTCCGCCCGCCCGCAGCGCGTCCCAGGCCCGCGAGATCCTCGCCCGCCTCAACGCGATCTTCCTCGAAGCCGAGATCGCGCACGTCGTCGACCCCGCCACGCTCTCCCCGGAGCTGCGCGAGCAGATGCCCACCGAGTTCGTCTACCAGGCGCTGGACGTCATCCTGGCCGACTGGGTGCAGGCGTTGAGCAACATGGCCCGAAAGGGCACCGGCGGCGGAAAGAGCAAGGCGAACCGCCGCAAACGCCGGTAACGTCCCCCCGTATCCCGTAGGGGCAGCCCCACGTGGCTGCCCGTGCCCGCCGGTAACGGAATCTCACACAGAGACACAGAGCCACAGAGAGAACCGAACAAGGTTTTCCCTGTGGCTTTCGGTTCCTTCTGTGACCTCTGTTTTCAGAACCAGGTCGTGAACCCCGCGTACCACCGCGCCTCCCCGCCGTCGCCCGGCCAGACGCGCTCCACCGAGATGGCGTCCTCAAAGAGGCTGAGGCCGATCCCGTGCGAGTAACGCGTGCCGTCGGTCGTGCGGCCGCCCAGGCGCACGAGGGAAGGGCGCGCGTCCTCTGAGATCTCGGACCAACCCGCGTCGCCCGACAGGACCAGTGCCGGCCGCAGGGGCGGGAAGAGGAAGATGCCGCTGCGGAAGAGCGGGCGGTTCCCGTACGGCGGGAGGTGGAGGAGGAGCCGCGCCCTCGCCAGCGCCGCCGTCGAGCCCGCGAACTCGCGGTCGTCGTAGCCGCGCAGCCCCTCGCCGCCGCCGAAGCGGATGAGGAACTGCGGCGGCGCCTCACCGGCGACGATCCCAGCGTCGCCGCGCGCGATGAGAGTCACGTAGCGGCCCGGGCGTCGCGTGGCCACCGTGGCCGTCACCCGCTGCGTGGCGAAGTCGCCCACGCCGGCCTCGGCCCAGAGCAACGCCACCAGCGACGGGGTAATGCCGAACGCGCCGGCGCCGCGGGCGTAGCGCAGCTCGCCTTCCAGCGCCGTGTGCGTCCCGGGCTCGGAGGCGGCCACCGGACCGAAGTTGCCGCCGCCGAACAGCCCGCCCTCGGTGTTGCGCGTCACCGAGTCCTGCTGCTCCGCCCGGGCGCCGATGCGGGCGGTGAACGGGCCGCGCCTCCGAGCCAAGAAGAGCTCGCCGCCAGACGCATCGTAGTAGTCGCGCCGGTCCGCGCCGCCGAACGCGGCGCCCAGCGCGTAGCCCAGCTCCCATTCGAAGGCGGGCCGGAAGACGCGCGTGTCGCGCAGCCGCCGGTAGCCGGTGGCGGAGACGGTGTACCGCGGCGCGCCCGTCCGCGGCACCGGGTGGTAGCGGGCGGAGAGCTCGCCGCGCGGCGTCCCCTCCGCGAAGGCGAAGCCGCCGGTGCCGTACACGCTCCAGTCGCGCCGCAGCGGGTCGCGCGGCTCCAGGCGCGCGCCGGCGCCCAGGAAGAGCCCCTCCACCCGGTTGTAGCGGAAGAAGTGGCTCGTCCGCTCCGCGCGGAAGCCGACGCGCAGCGGACTCGCGTCCGGGCTTGGAGGGCGGATCGCCTCGCGCAGGTCCGCGAAGTCGCCGATGCGCAGCACGTCCTCGCCGCGCTGCGCGGGATCGCGCCACCCGGTGAAGGCGGTCTCGCCGCGCGCCAGGTCGCGCACGAGCCGCGAGCCGGGCGACTCCGCGCGCCACCCCGTGTTCAGCTCGAAGCGCGAGAGCGACGTCACCAGCCGCAGCGCCGACGCCCCGCCCAGCACCGGCGAGCTCACCTGGATCTCGCGCCGCTGCCTCACCGGTAGCCAGTAGCTCCCGCCGACCAGCGCGTTCTCCAGCTCGAAAAAGAGCCCCGCCTCGGTCAGCGAGAGCCGCCCCTGCCGCTCGGTGAAGCCGAAGCGCGCGCGGGCGATGGCGGCGCGGTCCACGTCCAGGTAAAAGGTGCCGGCCAGCAGGCGCAGCCCATCGCCGGGCGCGTCCGCGCGCGGGCGCACCGCGACGGCCACCAGCGTCGTCACCCCCTCCTGCGTCCGCACGCGCACAGTGTCCTCCGCCGTATAGCGGTAGAACTCCGGCCCGCGCAGAGAGAAGGGGTGCACCGCGCGCGTCATGGTGCTGCGCCGGTTGGCGTTGGGCGAAAGCTGGAGCGCGTCCACCGTGCTCCCGTACAGGTGCGGCACCACCCACGGCGCGTCCAGCCAGCTGCCGATGGTGTACGGCGTGGGCGCGAGCTGGCGGATGCGGTGTCCGCGGATGCGCTGCTCCAGGCCGCCGTCGCGCCCCCAGCGCACCTCCCCCGCGAACTCGTCCACCGTCAGCGGAAGCTCGCCGCCCGCCGCGGAGTCCGCGCGGAGCGACAGGTAGACGCTGGATTCGAGGTGCGCGCGGTAGTCGGCCAGCCCCGCGGGGACGATCCCCACGGTCGTCCGCACCCGCTCCACGAGCTCGCGCGTGCCGGGGGAGTCGAAGGCCAGCGAGTCCTCCGCCGGCCGCGCGGGCACCGGCGCCGCGTTGGGCACGCCGATGCGCACCGTGTCGCGCGGGGCGGGGAAGCGCAGGGTATCGCGGGGCGGCTGCCCCGTAGGCACCTGCAACAGGAGCGCGGCGCCGATCGCCAGGAGGGTCATGGTAGGGATGCACGGGTCGGGGCGCCCCGCCCGTCCGGCGGGGCCGCAACGCTTCACCGGGGCAAGCGCCGCGCCAGAAACGGCTTAGATGCCGCCCATCGCCTCGCGGAGCGCCTCCACCCCACGCGCGGGGTGGTTGGTGATGACGCCTCTGACCCCCGCGCGCAGCAGCTCGCGCAGCCGCCCCGGATCGTCCACCGTCCACACCACCACGTCCAGCCCAGCGCCTTGCAGCTCCGCCAGCACGGTGGTCGTGGCGGCGGAGTGGTGGAGGCACACGCCGCGAACCCCCAGCCGCCGCACCGCCGCACGCGCCGCGTCGTCCCAGCGCTCGGTGAGGAAGAAGCGCGCGGCGTGCGGCGCCAGCTCCCCTACGCGCGCCACTACGTCCGGCAGAAAGGACGAAAAGAAGGTGCGATCGAGGACACCCGCCGCCTCGATGGCCGCGATCGACGCCGCCTCCGCACCCGGCGACTTGATCTCGACGTTGAGCCACGCGCCGCTTTCCGCCCCCCACGCCGCCGCCTGCTCCAGCCGCGGCACCGGCTCGCCCCGCGAGCGCGCCGCCGACACCTCCTCCCACGACATCGTCGCCACCGCGCCCGTGCGGTCGGTGGTGCGGTCCAGCGACGCGTCATGGATCACCACCGGCGTGCCGTCGCCCCCCGGCTGCACGTCCAGCTCGACCCCGTCCGCCCCCTCCTCGCGGGCCAGGCGGAAGGCGAGCAGCGTGTTCTCCGGCGCGCGCCTAGGGGAGCCGCGGTGGCCAAGCACCAGGGGACGGTCGGGAAAGATCATCGTGCTCGGGTGCGAGAGACGGCCGGCAAGTGCTCGGCGGGTGGCCGGAAGAAACGGGCCGCGGCCGAGGGCGTGAAAGCGGCCACGGACCGCTATCGGATACCCCACGCGTTCCCAACGGCGCGCCGCCGCTACCCCATCCGCAGCGAACTCCTGCGTTTCCCGCCACGCGCCACCCACCGCGCGCACCAACCCCGCCCCGGATGCGCCATCAGCTAAAGTGTACGGAGTGAACGACCCTGCATAGCTTGGTGGAGAGGCGGTGCGCGACCGTGCGCCGCACATCTTTCACCAGGGGAGCGCCGGATTATGAAGACGAGGCAATGGTTCCTGGCCGGGTTGCTGGTGCTGGCGGCGTGCGGCGAGAGCGCGACCGGCCCCGCGCCCGATGCGAATCCGCTGCACGAGGGCGGCGGCCTGATGGGCTCCGGCACCGCCACCCCCCCGCCGCCCCCGCCCCCCACCGACGGAACGACGCAGGCGGCGGCGAGCGACACGACGGGTGGCCTGGACAGCGATCCCACATAGAGCCACGGAGTGAACTGAAAGAGTGCTTCTCCGTCCCCTTTCAGTTCCTTCTGTGCCCTCTGTGTGAGGCCTGTCGTCCCTACACCTCCAGCGTAGCCGTGCTCAGCACCTCCGCGAGCTCGCTGGAGAGCGCATCCGCGGCAACACCTGGAGCGGTGGACATGGAGCGCAGCGCCGGGCCCACGGGCTCGGCGCGGCGCAGCGCGTTCAGGATCGCCTCGGCGGCGTGGCGCTGCTCCGGCTCCTTGCGCTGGAGCGCCACCGTCAGCGCCTGCCCCGCCGCGATGTTGGCCCGGTCGCGGTCCCCGATCCCGGCGGCGCCGTGGGCCAGGTTCACCAGCGCCTCCGCCACCTTTTCCGTGTCCTCGCTGGAGTCGATCAGCTGCCAGGTGTCCGCCCACGCCTCGTTGTAGGTGAAGCGGTCGCCCACGCCCCCCGCTGCGCGCGCCACGCTGGAAAGGGCCAGGAGGCGGTGCGGCCGGTCCTCCACGTGCACCGCCACCGCCCGGAATACGCGCAGCGCCGGCGCGAAGTAGCCCTGCAGCATCCAGAAGAAGGCGACGTCGTGCGCCAGCGCCACCACCCGCGGGTGGCGCCGTCCATACGCGCGGAACGCCTTGCGCGCGAACGACGTCACCTCCTCCGCGTTGCCGTTGCGGATGGCGATGCAGCAAAGGTCGTGGAGCGCCAGCGGCTTGATGTTCCACAGCCCGTGCCGCCGCGCCGCCCGCAGCGCCACCATCAGCTTGTCGCGCGCGCCGGCGTAGTCGCCGCGCTGGATGAGGAGGTTGGCCCACCCGCAGTACGCCATCCCGTACGACTTCCAGTCGTCGTTGCGCCGCGCCAGGCCTATGGTGCGGCGGTACCACGTCTCCGCACGCCGGTACTGCGCCGCGCGGCGCGACAGGTAACCCACCCAGTACGCCGCCTCCGCGTCGTGCGGCGACACCACCGCCGCCGCCTCGCCGAAGGCCAGCGCCGTGCGCCGGTACCCCGTCGAGATCGCCCAGCGCGAGACGGCGAGGCAGGTCTCCGTCAGCTCGTAGGCGTGCGCGGGCTCGCCGTCCAGCAGCCGCGCGATCGCCAGGAGCGGCGACTGCACCGCCCGCGCCTCGGGCACGGAAGCCAGCTCGATGCGGCGCCGGTCCGCCGCCCCGGGGGCGAAGAGGAGCGGGTGCTCCTCCGGCTCGGTGGCCGACCACAAATCTACGTCGCGAAGGGATTGCCACAGGAGCAGCCCGAGCGCGTTGCGCAGCTCGTCGACCACGGCGAAGCCGTCGAAGGGCTCGTCCATGTAGCGCAGCCCCGGCGGCACCACCCAGCGCCGGGACGGGCGGCGCGAGCGCTTAGATCCGGCTTCCCCCATCGTGTCTCCGCATCCGGTTGTGAATCATGCTTCGTCGTGAAAGAAACGATATAGAGTGAGTCAGCCTCGCACAACTGAACAGAGTGAACAGGTCCGGGCGCTGGCCGGATGCATGCGCGGGCGTAACCAGCGGGACTGGAACGCCACCATTCATCGCATCGTCTCTTCGTTTAGAATGTTTTTGCTTGATCAAACGAACGCATGTGGAGGGTCTGCGGGCGCCCGCCGGTGCACGTGCGGCGGCGTGAACGGCGCGCGCACTCCGCAAGGCACCGCCCTTGCAACCCCGCCCGCGTCGTTCTCGCCTCCCATCCACCTCGGCACACACGCGGCGAATGCCCCACTCGAACACCCTCGGCCCCGCGGTGGGCGAACTGGAAGCCCGCCTGGGCGCGGACCGCCTGGAGCGGGACGCGCTCCTGGGGCCATTCACCACCTTCAAGATCGGCGGCCCGGCGGACATGCTCTACCGCGCGCTCACGCCGGACGAGCTCGCCCGGGCCGTGCTGGCCGCGCGCGAGCTGGAGATCCCCTTCTTCCTCCTGGGGATGGGGGCCAACATCCTGATCGGCGACCGGGGCTTCCGCGGGCTGGTGATCAAGAACGAGGTGGAGCACGTCGAGTTCCTGGACGACAACCGCGTCAGGGCGGGGGGCGGGGCCAAGGTGTACCACGACCTGATCCAGGCCACCGTCGCGCGGGGTCTGGGGGGGCTGCATCACTTCGTGGGGATTCCCAGCACGGTGGGCGGGGCGGTCTGGCAGAACCTGCACTTCCTCTCCCCCGCGCCGGAGCGGGAGCGCACGGTGTTCATCGAGGAGGTGGTGGAGGGCGCCACCATCCTGGCCGAGGAGGGCGACGTGCGGCAGGTGGACCGCGCCTACTTCAACTTCGGCTACGACTACAGCATCCTGCACGACCGCAAGGACGTGGTGCTGGACGTCACCTTTCGCCTCGACCCCACCCCGCGCGAGGTGCTGCGCGACGTGATTCGCGAGAACCTGATGTGGCGCGACGACCGGCACCCGGACCTCTGGCTGTACCCGAGCGCCGGCTCCGTCTTCCAGAAGATCGAAGGAGTGGGCGCGGGCCGCCTGATCGACCAGTGCGGCCTCAAGGGGCACGTGCTGGGGAGCGCGCAGATCTTCCACAAGCACGCCAACATCATGGTCAACCTCGGCGGCGCCACTGCCGACGACGTCCGCCGCCTGATCGACCTCGCGCAGACCACGGTGAAGCGCGAGCTGGGCTACGAGCTGAAGACGGAGATCGGGATGATTGGGGAGTTTTGACGGCAGTGGGCGAGTGCGTCAGTGCGTTGCTTGATGCGGAGGTGCGTGGGTGCAGCGCGGGGTGCGTCTGCCTCGGTGACGGACGCCGCAGGGGCCGCTCACGACTACTCTTCACCCCAGGCGCGTAGAACCAGCCCCAACTCGCGCTTTAGTGAGTTCCCCAGGCGCGAGCGAACGCCCGGGTGGGCCTTCGCGGCTAGAGCGATGTTCTCCACGAACGACGCGGAGATCACGTTGCGGGTCTCATCCGAACCTGCCCTCAAAGCGTTCTCGATCGCGGTGAGGATAGCCTGGAGTACCTCGTCGCGCGGCTCTCCCGGTCGCTCGAATGCGCTCTCGAACGATCGGATCACGTACTGACTTACCTCGCCCATGAACACGTGTGGCAGAGCCTCTCCGTGGTCGGTGAGATGCTCCTCATACGCAGGAACCAACTCTGGAGCGACCCGCAAAAGAGTGGACAACAAATCGCTGACGTTCATCATCGCCACCCCCGTAAGGCTGCTGTCAGGTCATCAAGCCCAGATTGCGCGACAAGTCGAGTTTAGCTTGTATTTCGTACCCCTTTGCATCACAGGGAACACGACGCGCTTTCACCACCCAAGCCTGATCCCGCAGCACTCCGCGGATCGAGTCTGACTGGTTCGTTCCCGTTCCCGTCAGGCCGTCTGCTTCCACTCGGAGACGGTAGATTGGTCCCGGGTGGGGTGTCGCCCATCCTACCAACACCGAATCGCGAGCGATCGGACGCCACCAGCCTCGTACAAAGAGAGACGTGGGCGGGTTTGCTTGAGTTCGAAGCTTGAAAAACGCTCCTTCCGTGCCCGGAACGACGGACGAGTCAAGCTTCACCCAGGTTCCGTAGCTGGAGCTCTGTGAGGTGGTAGCTTCTGTGGGGGCTGGGCCTATCGTGGGTTGGTAGCAGCCAAGTGCCGCAGCTTGGGCAGAATCACGCACGCACCCAGAGAGTGAGAACCCCAAACCAAGCAAGGCGACAAGGCGGATTTGCTCAGAGGATTTTATTCGCACCATTGAGAATTGGTCGTTGAAGTGAACGAACATGGACCACGGGTTCTGAATCGAAGGGGCATGTGCCTCGCCCAGATACAGAGCCCTGCGTGCCTGAATCCAGGACTGGGTGTTCCGCCCTTCCCATTTCGGGGCTGGGTCACTCGTGTCCTGCGCGGCCGGAGATAGGCGCCGAGAGCGCCCAATGTGCGTGGTAGGACTCATGCGTGACGAGCTGGTGGTGAAGTCCCACAGCAATCAATCATGCGCGGCGTCGGCACTCCTGCGCAGTTCTCACGAAGAGCTCGGCTCCCATCGCGAACGCATGCGCCGGAGAGCGCCGGCGCGCCAGAGGAGCTCCTCCGGGGATGGTGGGCCAGGCGAAAAGGCCCCTGGCTCGGGCGCTATGCCGAGCAGAGCCTGTGGCTGCGGAAGGGCATCGGCGGCGGGGGGCCCTCCGGCCCGCCGCTCCGCAACCCGCCAGATCAACCGTCGCGGAGCCCGGGTCAAAAACCTGGCATTGGCGCAACGGGTCCACCGGCTCTGGCCTGTGACGGGCGCGTGTTCCACGTCAATGGAGCGCTGGACCCGCAACCTCACACAACAGGTCCTAGAAGCAGCAGTAGGATGTACATGATAGCGCATACAAGGGAGACATTCCGGTAACGCCAGCCACGCTCAGTGAACGCTCGGCGGCTGGCGAAGTACCCCTTCCATATGTACTCCCTTCGACCCGCCTGCCCATTGGTCTCCCGAAGAGCAAGGAGCGAAGCGATCATTGCGACACCACCCAGCAGCGCGACGGCGATACGGGCCCACAGCATGTCGTCTCCCTACGTGAAAGAGCCGAACGGCACCTCACTGGTATTGCGATGGAATAGCCAGGGAACGTGATATCTCAACGCGTGGAGTAGACTCAGCCGAAACCGACACCGGGATTTCACAGCCGAACTTTACGAGTTCTGGTGATGGTCCCGGAAGCAGGTACCAGTCGGACATCTCCCACCCAGCATGCGCGCCGTTTTGGCGCACGACGCGTGTGTCACCCAGAGTATCCTTGGGGAGATCGCTGCTTCCTACTCCCAAGGTCACCAGCGCCTCCGCAGTCGTGCTACGGTAAGCAACTGGTGCGACAGTCGGCCCTTGGCGCAACTCGAGGACTTGCAGGAGTTCCTTGCACGCGGTGTACGCTACCCCCGAATCTTCTACTTTCCAGCCATTCACAACAGATCCCCAATCGCCCGGTGTCGACAGCAGACGTTTCTGTTCACCACGAGTTCCCGCGACCGTGTAGATGTAGTGTGCAGGTAGTTGGCCGGGGACTTTGTACTCCGCCCAATTATACGACAGGCCAGGAACAGCCTGCGATGGCTGAAGGTAAAATTTGACGCTGTCCGCGGCGAATACATGCTTGGTGTAGGTTGCCCGTGCACGAAGATCATCGGTCAGATCCGCGCGCAGGGCTTGCTGATCCACACCTTTGTGTTGCACCCGTTGGCATCCTGCGGCGATAGCGATTAGCAGAATGCAGGAGAAGTTCGTATACGTCATCGGGCATTCTCCGGCTCCGGCCATTTCGTAGATATTTCACCCTGCAAAGAGTTCCACGGTACCGGGCTGGAGTCTTTGCGACTAGCGGGAGCCACCCGTTGATGGTGGCGTCTCGGCTACCACCTGAGCCTGTCACTTGACGAAGATCAGGTGAAATGGCGTCGAGGATTTACTCCACTCCTCGGCGGCTGATAACCACAGCGACACCAACGATCCTGCAGCACTCGGCGAATTTTGCCAGAGCCGAGCCGACTCGGTAACGACGAGAACATATCCTGTAGCACCAATCCACTCCAGATCGCGCAAACAATCCTCAGCTGCGTCCAAGTTACACCCGAAGTAGTCCGGGAAATCGAATGCGTTTGCGAGTAGCCGTACCAAGCTATCGCCATTGGTGACTTGCTCACCAGGAAGTATGCTGATCCGGTACTCTTCAGAACTTGTGGAATCCCACGATTCCACGAAGTGCACGCAATCCCAACCTGTCGCTGGCGAGGTGGTGAACATGGTTATTTAAGGTTCATACGGGTGAACGTTTTGTAGTGATCAGCCGTGTAATACGTCTTGGCCGAACGCTCGTCACGGGGCCGGACAGAGTAATGACACGCCCCCGCCAAGGGGGCAGCCGTGATCGCCGCAAGAATCAACGCAGATCGTAGTAGGGTCATGTGGATTGTACCGGTGCGCCAGCGCTGGAAAGTTCACAACAGCCGATATCAGATCCCGGCTGGAAGCTGATACTCCGCAGCCCGCCCGTACGGATCACCATATGTGACGAGATCGCCGTCCGCAAAGCCGTGGAGGTTGAGCCCGCCGGCAGGGCCGATGGCTCTCCCAGGCAAAGCGCGCGGTGCCTCGCGTTGGTCGCAAAGCCCGGCGCGATGCTACGACGCCTTCTGGAACGCCTCCGCGCTCAGGTCGTACAGCGCGCCACAGCCGCGGCGCTGGCACTGGTAGGTGCCCACGCGGACGGCCGGGTCCGTACCGTCCAGCGCGTGCACCACGGCGGGGGTCACGCGCAGCGCCGGGCGGCTGGAGCAGCGCGGGCAGCTCGCCGCCACGCGCAGCAGCCGGCGGTCGGCGCCGTCCGGGGCGGGCGGGGGAGCGGGCGCGGCGGGGCGCGGTGCCGGCCGGCGCAGCCCGGCGTTGGGAGAGCCCTCGCGGTTCATGCACTGCCTCCTCTTTGTGGAGACGCGGGGCGGATGCGCGGATGCGCTCTGCCCTTGCGCCACCGATTCGTCGTTCTCACTTTCCACACGATTCACTCGCACGCCTCAACATTTATCACGAATCCGGGGCCGTTCCGCCCGGTTGTGCAGCCCCCAATGAGCGAAAAAGAACGGATCGCGGTCGGCTACCGGCTGCGGGTGCTGCGCGAGCGCCAGGGGTGGGACCGCCTGCAGCTCGCGGAGCGGCTGGGGGTGCACTCCGGCTCCATCGCGCGCTGGGAGACGGGGGGCGCGGTGCCGCACGCCTACACCATGGAGCGCATCGCCGAGCTGTGCGGCGCCTCGTCGGACTGGATCCGCACGGGGCGCGGCGAGTCGCCGGTGCCGGGCGAGCCGGAGAGCGCGGAGCCCGAGCCCTCCGCAGCCGAGGACGTGTTCGCCTCGGCGGATGCCGCCGCGCGCTTCCTGGACGGCATCGCGCCGGCGGGGGAGGAGCGGCTCCGCAAGCTGGACGCGCTGGAGGGGCTGCGGCGGATGTTGACCGCGCGCGGAATCCTCCCCGGATGGTGGTACGAGCTGCGGGAGAGCGTGGAGGCCGGCCGCCTCTGACCTCACCTGCCGCGCGGCGGGACGTGGATGCGCGCCCGCGACTCCTTCACGCCGCCGGGCGCACGCGCCAGGGCGCCGCGCCCGGTGAGTACGTAGCTGCCGGCCGCGAGCTCCCCCTCCAGCGTGATCCGCCCCTGCCCCGTGGAATCCGCCTGTCCCACGGTGCGGGCCACGGGTGCGCCGGCGCCGTCCAGCGTCAGCGATATGGGGGCGAACGCGGCCAGCCCGCGCGCCGTCAGCGCGGCTTCCAGGGTGCCGTTGGGGCGCAGGGTGTAGCTCACCAGCACCTGCGGGTCCGGCCGGACGGCGCGCAGCTTCCCCACCAGTGGAGAGATGCCGAAGAGCGCCAGCGCGGCGGCCAGCAGCCAGGCCGCGGCCACGCTGTTGCGCCGCCGGGATGCGAACTGCGCCGCAAGCACGCCGTGCATCGCCTCCACGTCGTTGGGGTTGAAGCGCAGCCAGACGGGCGCCAGCGTCAGGGTGGCGAGCGCCAGGCTCACCGCCAGCAGCGCGATCCCCGCGGCGCACGCCCAGGTGCCCCAGGGATCCAGGCTCCCCGCGACTACGGTAGCGAAGAGGCTGCTCAGCGCCGCCACCCCGCCCGCCCCGCCGAATAGCCACTGCGCGTGGCTCTCCTGCCGCTGCAGCGCGGGGCCCGCGGCCAGCAGCCCGCGAAGCTCCTGCAGCTCCGCCACGCGGCCCCTGGGCGGATGCCCGCCGGCGCCGGCCGCGGGCGCGCCGCACGCCAGCTCGTTCCACTCCCCGCACGCCGCGCACTCCACCAGCACCGCCCCCGCGGCGCCGGCCAGGCCTCGAGGGATCAGCCGCTCCGTTCCGCAGGCGTGCGCATGCTCACGCGACAGGTCGGCCGCGCAGTTCCAGCAGGCGGGCGCGGCGCCGGCCGGGGTGCTCATGGCTCCTTGCGGCGGCGGCGCGCCTCCAGCTCCAGCACCGTCTCCACGCGCACCAGCGAGTTCTCTATCTCGTGTACGGCCGCCAGCATGTCCGCCGCGCGCTGCTGGAACTGCTCCACGATCTCCGCCTTGTTCACCAGCGACTGCTCGCCCAGCGCGGCGACCACCGTCTCCAGGCGAGCCACCGCCTTGCCGGCCGCGGTGGCCTCGAACTCGGCGCGCTCGGCGCGGCGGCGCGTGTCCTCCAGCCCCACGGCGTTCTGGGTGCAGGAGGTCTGCGTTTCGTTGAGCCGGCGCCCCAGCCCGTCGATCTGACCCTGCAGCGGTCCCTGCATGATCTTCCACACGGAGAGGATGATGGGCCCCGCGATGCTGAGCACCACTCCCAGCACCTTGAGCAGGCCCTCCCAATCGTTGGTGAAGAAGGGGTTGTTCGGCTGAGCGAGCATCGCCTGCAGAGCGGGTGTCATTTGGTCTGGATCCTTTTTGCCGCGGCACCGGGCCGCGCGGTGTGGCCTCTACTTCCTCTTCAACCCGTTCCGCCTTCCAGCGCCGCCGCGAGCGAGCGGAGGAGGCCGGCAGCCGTGCGTGCGTCGATGGGCACCGTGGCGCCCCGCGCGGGGACCGGCTGCAGGAGCGCGTACCCCTGCGCGGCCGGCGAGCAGTCGAGCGTGGGCGTCTGCCTGCGCTCCGCTCCGAAAGCCGCCGTGAGCTGCCGCTGGAACTCGGCGTTGCTCCACCCGGCCGTGCCGGCGGCCAGCAGCCGCGTCGCGCGGAGCGTGAACTCCCCCCGCCCGTCCTTTTCCCACGCGAGCTCCGTCGGCTGGCAGGCGGTGAACGTCACCACCTCCGGCACCCCCGCCCGCCTGGGGCGACGCGCGGGCTCCTCGGAGCCGCGCACCTCCTTGTGGGCCTGCACCATCTCCTCGCTGGCGGGCAGGTAGCGCGGACGCCGGTCGGCGGCCTCGCCCTCGTCGGCCGGGGGCGGGCCCGGGGGTGCCGCGATCCGGCAGATCGTCCCGGAGTGGCAGCAGTCGATGAAGCAGGTGAGGTTCACCCCCTCCGGAAGCGCCGTGAAGAGCGCGGCCAGGTCGTCGTCCACGATGTACTCGCCGTGCACGTGGTCGAACGGGCAGAGCGCCTCGTCCTGGTCCACGCCGCCGGGATCATCTTCGTCGGCGTCGGCGTCGGGCAGCTGCGTTCCGTGGCCCGCGAACTGGAAGACCAGCACGTCGCCCGCCTTGCTGGTGCCCACCAGCGACTCGAGCGCCTGCAGGATCGTCGCGCGCGTGGCGGCGGCATCCAGCAGCAGGGTGGGAGGGTCGAAGCCGAGCCCGGTGAGCGTATCCGCCCAGAGCCGCGCATCGGAGACGCAGCCGGCGAGCGGGTTGCGCGTGTAGGCGTCGATCCCCACGCACAGCGCCCGGCGCGTCCCGCGCTCGGTGCCGGCCGGGGGCGCCTCGTCGCGCGCTTCGTCCGCGCCCGCGCCCTCCACGTAGGTGAGCACGTCGATGTCGCGCATGGACTCCTCGGCAGGCTCCTCCCCGCCGTCGCGCGGGGCGGGGGGACCCAGCGCCAGGTGCCGCGCGGCGACCTCGGCCACCACCTGCGCGCGGCTGAGCGAGCTTCCGGGGCACGTCTTGCCGGACATCTGGTTGTGGAAGCGGAGCGCCTCCGCGGGGAGCCCGAAGCGCCGCTGCACCCGCGCGATCACCTCGATCGCCGCGGCGCGCTGCGCGCCCTGCAGCCGGTCGCGCCCCACGTCGAAGTCGCCGATCATCTCGATCATGAAGGGGCCGGTCCTGGAGTCGCCGTTGTGGCCGGTGGCACTGGCGGGCGCCGCGTTCCAGTCGCGCCCCAGCCACAGCGTGCCGTCGGGCGCGATGGAGAGGTGCTGCGCGATGTCGCTCCACCCGTTCTCGCGGGTGTGGTAGCGCCACATCCCCACGATGGTCTCGTGCCCCCGGTAGTCCGCGTGGTTCGGCCGCCAGGTGTGGTGAAGGTGCACGACGTCGATGCGCCGGCTGAACACGAAGCGGCCCAGGAGATCGGCGAATCCGGCCGATCCCAGGGAGCGAAAGGGGGGTGGCATGGTACCTCCTCGTTGCGGCCCCCGGGCGGGGGCCGGATGGGAACGGCAGTGCGTTAGTGCGCCAGTGCGATCAAAAAAGGACAGCATCGCACGGAAGGCGTGGAGGGAACGGGAAGGCCACGGAGGACCCCTTTATCGGTCCTTTCTGTCCCCTCCGTGTCTCTGTGTGAAACGCGGTTCGTCCTTCTTTCTCATCGCCACCACAGCGCCAGAGCCGAGTACGTGATCAGGTTCATGAGCGCGTGCGCCAGCCAGCTCGGCAGGATGGAGCCGTTGCCGCGGCGCTCGTTGAGCCAGCCCAGCAGCCACCCGATCGCCGAGGTGGCGGCGAGCAGCGTCACCAGGCGGGCGGCGGTGAGCGCCGGGCCGGCCGGGCCCACGAACAGCAGAAGGTGCACCGAACCGAAGAGCAGCGCCTGCAACAGGTTCCCCCATCGGAAGCCCATCCGCGCGATCAGCCGCTTCGCCAGGAAACCGCGGAACAGGATCTCCTCCGAGAGCGAGGTCTGGATCCCGGCGTACAGCAGGATCAGGACGGCCGTCTCGCCGGTGATCCCCTGCGCCATCAGCTTTCCCGTCACCGTGTTGGGCGCCGACAGCATCCCGCGGAACGCCGGCGCGGAGAAGACCGCCAGCATCGCAGCGGCGAGCACCAGCGCCAGCCCCGCCGCCAGCGCGAGCGTCCGCCGCTCCGGGCGCACCAGCCCCACGTACTCCCAGAAGCCCCGCGCCCGCCTGCGGGTGGCCAGGTACGCGGCGAACGGGATGGCCGTGAACAACAGCACCTGCAGGAACGAAGACAAAATCGCGGAAATCATGCTGCCTCCGGCTCGGGGAAAGCCCGCTGGATGGACGACCGGCACGGTATGCGCCCTATTCACGGAGCGTGCCGGTCGCCTCCCGCCCGCGTCAGGCCGTGCCGGTAGCCACGATCGGTTCGTAGCTGTACGTCTCGCCGAGCAGCGGTTCGGAGTGCGCTCCATGGAGGTCGAGCGCGCGCTCCCACCCATCGTCGAAGGTGACCGTCACCTTTTTCTTCGCCGTTCCCATGTCCGGCAGGTACTTAGTCACGCAGAACAGTGTCGGCCGGTCGTCCTCGAAGGCCGATCTCTGCACCGTCAGCCCTTCGGGAATCTGGACGCCGCGGCGTTCCAACTCCTCCGGGTTGATGAGGACGCTCCGGATGAAGAGGGAGCGCTGCTCCCGCGGCACTGCGGCGAACTCCGCCAGCACCCGTTCGAATGGAGGGGAGACGACGAACTGGGTGATGTCTTCGAGCGCCTGCTGCACGTGGCGGGCGAGCTGAGTTGCGTCGAGCATATTTGTTTTCTCTCCTGTAGCGGCTTCCAGTTGTCTGTGGACCGCAGGCGCCGGAAGATCCCGGCGCCTGCGTCGAACCTGGCGGCGGGGTTACCGCGTGGCGATCAGCTGACGGTGCTCCCCATCGACACGCACACCACGATCCCGACCGACGTGCAGACGGTGACGTCCCCGGGGGCCAGCGCGTCCACGTTGCGCGCTGTGGCGTCGCCCAGGTCAACCGCAGCCGGGGAGATCACCGCGGCCTTCGGGTCCTCGAAGACGCGAACCACGGAGCGCAGTTCGGGCCGCACCGGAATTCCCTTTCCGCGGAGGGCGTTCACGTTCATGCGGTCGCGCACGAATTGCTTGCGGTCCGTGTCCGGCTCCTTCTCGAGCTGCTCCAGCAAGCCGATGAACTCGGGGTGGCTGACCACCTCGTTGAGCTGAGTGGTGAGTTCGCGGATCTTCTGGCTGTTCGACATTGTGCGCCCCTTTAACTTGGGTGGGTGTCCGCGCGGAGGGCTGAGTGCCGGCCCCGTCGCGTCCCGATGTCCGCCCCACAAGGGACGGGTTGCCTCGGGTATCAGGCTCCATCACGGCAGCGCTTATGTGGAACCGGGCCCGGTCGCTGTAGCGATGCCGACGCCCCATAAGGCACCCCTCATGCCACGAACAACGCGGGGGATATGGACGACCTAAGTCGCTAACCCACAACGTATTGCGACGATGGGTGAGAATGTTGTACGGATATTTACGCTGTTTTTCGAACTGTGTGGGCGGTGTGTGGATGCGGTCTTTACAGATTCGTAGCTATCGTCGCCAGTGACCATCAACCGCAAAGGCGCGGAGAGGAATGTTCCTCTCCGCGCCCTTGCGCAAACAGTCCCGCGCTAGCTCAGGTGATACGGTGCCGGTGCATTTTCGTCCACAGCGCCGACCGCGACATCCCCAGCCGCCGCGCCGCCCGCGTGCGGTTGCCGCCCTCCGCCTGGAGCGCCTCCACGATCATACGCCGCTCCACCTCGGGATCGTGCGGCGCCACGTAGCGCTCCGGCGCCGCTGCCACCCCGGCCGCGGGCACCGTCGCGACGCGGATCTCCTCCGGAAGGTGGTGCGGGGCGATGGGCTCCCGCTCGGCGTACACCACCGCCCGGCGGAGCGCGTTGTCCAGCTCGCGCACGTTGCCGGGCCACGGGTACGCGCGGATCAGCTCCATCGCCTCGGGAGTCACCTCGGGGGACGCGCCGCCCGTGCCGCGCCGCTCCAGCAGGTGCCGCACCAGCCCCGGCAGCTCGCGCTTCCGCTCGCGCAGCGGCGGCACGCGATAGCGCAGCACGGCGATGCGGTGAAAGAGGTCCTCGCGGAACTGCCTGCCCGCCACCATCGCCACCAGGTCCGCGTTGGTGGCCGTCACCACGCGCACGTCCACCGGCGTGTCGTGCGTGGCGCCCACCCTGCGCACCCGCCGCTCCTCCAGCACGGAAAGGAGCTTGGTCTGCACGGCCAGCGGCAGCTCGCCCACTTCGTCCAGAAAGAGCGTGCCGCGGTGCGCGGCCTCGAACGCGCCCTCGCGCGATTCCTTGGCGTCCGTGAACGCCCCGCGCACGTGCCCGAACATCTCGCGCTCGAAGAGCGTGTCGGGAATGGCGCCGCAGTTTACGTGGTGGAACGGGCCCGCCGCCCGCGCGCTCAGGCGGTGGATGATCGCGGCCAGGTGCGACTTCCCCGAGCCCGTCTCGCCCAGCAGCAGCACGGGCTCGTCGTTCCCCGCCGCCCTGCGCGCGAAGTCCAGCGTGGCGGCCGACATCGAGGCCGGGACCCCCGAGACTACTTCCTTCTGCGCCCCGCGCAGGTCCGCTCCGCGCATCGATCCCCTCCGCTTTGGCGCCGCCCCGGCTGCCGGAGCGGTCCCCAAAATCTAACCCCGAAGAGATACCGAAACAACCCGGGCGGATGAGTGCCGGATTAGAGGAACTTCAGCAGGCGGATGAGCCCCACCAGCGCCAGCAGCAGCGCGGCGACGTAGCCGGCCAGCAGCGCCACCATCTTCGCGAAGGTGACGAGCCGCCCGCCGCCGTAGAATACGCGCAGCGCAGCGTACAGGTACACCACCATGTAGAGCTGCACCGCGGAGTCGAGCACCACCGCCGGCCAGCGCAGCGCCGAGGGCGAGGTCATGAGGGGGGCGAGCAGGACGCGGATGGTGGCGATGACGAACGCCGTGGTGTGGAAATGGAGGGCGAAGACGAAATGCTCCAGGTAGACGCGGCGCGGGCGCCGCTGGAGCACGTGGAGGAGCACCGCGAACACGGGGAGCAGCACGAACATCAGCCGCGGCAGGAGAGCGACGATCCTCCCCGTCTCGCTGCTCGACCCCCCGATCGTAAAGAAGAAGAACGAGGTGGCGCCGGTCGCCGCCACCAGCGCCAGGTGCGCCGCGCTCACCAGCAGGTACAGGCGAAAGGGCGAGAAGTACCCGACGCGGCGCCCCGCCAGGTACTCGCGCGTCAGCACTCCCGGGCGGAAGAGGAGCGTGCGAAAGGTGCGCACCAGCCGCCCGTCCAGCGACAGCACCTCGTCCGCGACGTCCGCCACCAGGGCGCGGATGGTGACCGCCCCGGGGCCGCGCTCCTGCCCGCAGGCGTGGCAGAACGCGCCCACGAGCTCCGTCCCGCAGTTGGCGCAGGCGGGGCGCGCCTCTCCCGCATCGGGTGGACGCGCGGGCGCGCTCAATTCGGCGCGGCCTCCACGATCATCACGAAGCCCATGGCGCCCGCGGCGCACACGCTGATCATCCCGAACTGCTCGCCGCGCCGGCGCAGCTCGTTGAGGAGCGTAACCGTGATGCGCCCGCCCGTGGCGCCGAACGGGTGGCCGATGGCGATGGAGCCGCCCATCACGTTGATGCGGTCCTCGGGCGGAATCCCGATCGCCTTGTCGCGCCCCAGCCGCTCGCGCGCGATCTTGTCCGAGTCGAACCACTGCAGGTTGGAGAGCACCTGCGCCGCGAATGCCTCGTGGATCTCCAGCAGGGCGATGTCCTTGATGGTGAGCCCCGCGCGGTCCAGCGCCACGGGCGCGGCGTACACCGGCCCCTGCAGAAGCTGGTCGTTGGGGGCCAGCGCGGCGTACGCGTAGCTGCGGATGAAGCCCAGCGGCCTGTAGCCCAGCGCGGCCGCCTTCTCCTCGCTCATCAGCAGCACCGCCGAAGCCCCGTCCGTCAGCGGCGACGCGTTGCCGGCCGTCACCGTGCCGTAGCGCTTGTCGAACACCGGCCGCAGCGACGACAGCTTCTCCAGCGAAGTGTCCGCGCGGATGCCGTTGTCCTCCTGCAGCACCTTGTCGTACTTCGGGGGGATGTACGCCGGCGCGATCTCGGCCGTCAGCCGCCCGTCGGCCGTGGCGGCGGCGGCCAGCTGGTGCGAGCGGAGGGCCCAGCGGTCCTGCTCCTCGCGCGTGATCCCGTTCTGCTGCGCCATCTGCTCGGCGGACTCGCCCATCGTCATCCCCGTCGTCGGCTCGGCGATGGCGGGGGTCACGGGGCCCAGGTGCTTGGGGCGCAGCGTGGCGAACGCCTTCAGCCGCTCCGGCAGGGTGCGGGCCTTGGACGCCCTCACCAGCGCGTTGCGGAACTCGGGGGAGAAGAGGATCGGCACGTCCGTCAGCGACTCGGCGCCGCCGGCGATCACCACGTCCGCCATCCCCAGCCCGATCTGCTCCGCCGCCGAGGTGATCGCCTGGTTGGACGACGCGCAGGCGCGCCCCACCGTGAACGACGGCACGCGCGGCGGAATCCCCGAGCCGAGCGTGACCTCGCGCGCGATGTTGGGCTCCTTCACCGATTGGATGACGGTGCCGTACACCACGTGGTCGATCAGCTCCACGTCCAGCTCGGTGCGCGAAAGCAGCTCGCGCACGGCGATCTTGCCGAGCTGCGTGGAGGTCATGTCCCTGAAGTCGCTTCCCGACTTCGCGAAGGGCGTCCGGCACCCGTCGATGATGGCGACCCTGCGCCCGATTCCGTTCATCCGAATCCCCTCATTCAGGTGGAGCCCCGCGGAACCCCGCAATCTTTCCCTGAACTCCGCTCATAACAAGGGGAACCCGGTCTCGCGCGGGGACGCGGAGGCGCGGGAGAGAACGTCGGAGGCGGCATGTGGTCGCGGCTGTCCTGCCATCGACGCGAGACGATGATCTTGTCTCCCAGTTCCGTTTAGGCTAATTTACCCCCCGCTGCTCTTGTTTCCCCCGGATTCCGGCAGCACACCGCTCCTCCGTTCCAGCCCCACTCGCATTCTCGCAGTCCGCGACCCCCCGCTGCTCCGCACGTCCAGCGGGCCGCACTTCATCTTTCCCTGGGACAGCCCACAATGACGAAGCACCCTTGGCTCCGCGCGCTCGCCCCCGTTTTCGCGGCCGCGGCGTTCGCCGCCTGCGACAGTCCCGCCACCGGCCCGTCCGGCGGCGCGCGCGCGCCCGGAGACCTGGCGCCGGTGCACTCCGCGGGCCCGGGGGCGATCCCCGGCCGCTACATCGTGGTGCTGGAGAACGGCGTGGCCAGCGCGGCATCCGTCAGCCGCGAGATGGTGGCGGCGCACGGCGGGCGTCTCCACTACAGCTATGAGAACTCGATCAAAGGGTTCGCGGCCAACCTGAGCCCCGCCGCCGTGGAACAGCTTCGGCGCAATCCGCAGGTCAGGTACGTGTCGGAGGACGGCTGGGTCACCCCCGACGAGATCCAGCAGAACAACGCGACGTGGGGGATCGACCGCATCGACCAGCGTGACCTGCCCCTGAGCACCACGTTCAGCTACACGCCCAGCGGAATGGGCGTCAAGGTGTACGTGATCGACACCGGCATCCGCACCACGCACGCGGAGCTCACCGGCCGCGCCACCGTGGGCGCCGACTTCGTGGGCGGCAACGGCCAGGACTGCAACGGCCACGGCACGCACGTGGCCGGCACCATCGCGGGCACCACGTACGGCGTGGCCAAGAACGCCAGCGTCGTCGCCGTGCGCGTCTTCGGGTGCTCGGGCGGCGCGGCGACCTCCACGGTCATCGCGGCGGTCGACTGGGTGACGGCCAACGCGCAGAAGCCGGCGGTGGCCAACATGTCGCTGGGCGGAAGCGTGAACGCCCCCATGAACGACGCGGTGGCCGCCTCCATCGCATCAGGCGTCGTCTACGCGGTGGCGGCCGGCAACGAGAGCACGGACGCCTGCTCGCGGTCGCCCGCGAGCACCCCCACCGCGCTCACGGTGGCGTCGTCGACCTCCACCGACGCGCGCTCGTCGTTCTCCAACTGGGGGAGCTGCGTGGACCTCTTCGCGCCGGGGTCGAGCATCACCAGCGCGTGGTGGGGCAGCGACACCCAGACGAACACCATCAGCGGCACGTCCATGGCGACGCCGCACGTGGCGGGCGTGGCGGCGGCGTACCTGGAGGACCACCCCACCGCCTCGCCCGCCACGGTGGCCCAGGCGATCCTCGCCTCGGGCACCGTCGGCGCGATCAGCGACGCGGCCGGCTCGCCCAACAACCTGCTGTACTCCAAGCTCACGCCGCCCGTGCCGGCGCCGTCGATCGTGCTGAACAAGTCGTCTCTCTTCTTCACCTTCCTGCGCAACCCCGGCACCGCGGCCGCCGCCCCGGCCGGCAGCGTTCCGGCCCAGCGGTTCACGGCCTCCGGCGACGGTGCGCCAAAGCAGGCCGCGGAGGATGGCGGCGCCGTCTACGCCGCCACCGTCGCCGGCTCCACGGCGTCGCTGCCCGTCGTCCTGACCAACGGCGGGACGCTGAACCTGAACTGGAACGCGTCGAGCGACCGCCCCTGGCTGGCCGTCGCCCCCGGCGCCGGGATGCTCACGCCCGCCTCGTCCTCCACCCTGAGCGCGACGGTGTCCACCGCCTCGCTCACCGGGGGCAGCTACACCGGTAAGCTGGCGGTGCGCGACACGGCCGCGGGGATCCCGGCGCGCTTCGTGGACGTGACGGTTCAGGTGACGGACGTACTGCCGCTGCAGTCAGGGACGCCGCGTACCAACCTATCGGGCACCTACGCGAGCGAGACGTTCTACGCCGTCACCGTTCCGAATGGCGCCACGAGCCTCTCCGTCACCATCAGCGGCGGCACGGGTGACGCCGACATGTACGTGCGGTACGCCGAGCCTCCCACGCTCTCCGCGTTCGACTGCCGGCCGTACCTCAACGGGAACGTCGAACGCTGCGACCGCTCGATGCCGGCCGCGGGCACGTACTACGTCATGCTTCGCGGGTGGTCGTCGTACTCCGGCGTGACGCTGACGGCCAACGTCACCGTTCCCGCGGTGCCGGTGGCCCCCGCCAACCTCGCCGCCGCCATCACGGGGCCGACGTCGGTGGGGCTGACCTGGACCGACCAGTCCAGCAACGAGATGGCCTTTTCGCTCAATCGCCGGGTGATGACGGGCGACACCACCTGGAGCCCGTGGCTGTACGTGTCCTCACCCGCGGCGAACACCACGACCATCGCCGACAGCGTGCTCACCGCGGGCCTCACGTACCAGTACCGCATCAGCGCCTGCAACGACGCGGGCTGCTCGGCGGCTTCGCAAAGCTCGCCGGTGAGGCTGAGCGCCCCCGCCGTTCCCACGGGCGCGGCGGCGACGGCCGTGGCGGCCAACCGCATCCAGGTGACCTGGACCGACGCCAGCACCACCGAGACCTCGTTCACCCTCGCGCGGCGCCTGGTGAACCCGGACCGTTCGCTGGGACCGCCGCAGGCCATCGGCTCGGTGCCGGCGAACGCGACGGTGTTCGCGGACAGCACCGTCACTCCGGGCCTGATGTACCGCTACCAGGTGCGCTCCTGCAACGTGGTCGGCTGCTCCGCCGTGGCGGCGACTCCGAACGTCACCGCCCCCACCATCCCGCCGCCGCCCACGAACGTCGTGGCGGCCCTGGCGGCGGCGAGTACCGGGATGCAGGTGACCTGGACCGACGGCAGCACCAACGAGACTTCGTTCACCGTCGCGCGCCGCACCATGAACCCTGACGGTTCGATGGGGCTGTCGCAGACCCTCGGCAGGCTCCCGGCGGGCGCGGTGAGCTTCGGGGACGGCACCGTCATCGCCGGCGGGACGTACCGCTACTTCGTCCGCGCCTGCAACGTCGCCGGCTGCTCCGCACCCGGGGTCAGCGTCACCGTGGCCATTCCGGCTCCCTGACCACAGGCAGCATCGAAAACGAAGCCGCCCCCACACCCGGTCTCGGGTGTGGGGGCGGCGTCCGTTCTGGGGCACTACTCGGACGTGCGCTTCTCCGCCTCGGCGAGCGCATCCCAGCCGAGCATCGCGCACTTCACGCGGCGTGCGAGGTTCGGGAGCACCTGCCCCTCACCCGCGCGCCTCGGGGTCAGCTCATCCGCCAACGACAGTCACCTCTTCGAAAACGGTCGGGCGCCCCGGGATAATGGATAAGCGAACCGTTTCCTCGCCGAGATCCTCGCCCGCCGGGCCTATCCGCACAGCGGGAAAGTCCTGGTACGACGGCTGGACCGCCGCAGGGATCAGGAGCCGGCCCGCCACCGGGGCGAGGTAGATCGTGGAAACGGTTCGCGCCTCTGAGCCGGCCGTTGTACGCACCCGCACAGCCCGATCTAGCGAGAGCTTCCAGGCTGCGTTCATCGGCCCCAGGGGGATGTTCAACATCACCAGATCGGGAACCTCTTTCACACGGGCTCCTGTCGCGCGGCCCACACGAACCACCGCCTCTTCTGGCCCGAGAAGCGAGCCATTGCCGACCGGCACGCCGGACGTCACGAACTCCATCCCGCTCCGGCCTGGCATGTCGAGATTACCGTCTGGCTGAATCCTGACATCGTTGGAGTACGCCGATACTGCCAGGAGCACCTCGGGCTCACGCCGAGTCGCCAGCGTAAAGAGGTGGTAAGGACCGAACGCGCGCCGGAACGCCGGGTGATAACCCGCGGGGAAGAACTCGTACGGCGTGTGGACGAAGAAGGCGCGGCTGTCGGCTCTCAGGCGAGCGACATCGATGCCGCGGCCTCGTTCCCTGTCCCAGAACGGCTTCATGGCAGGGCCGAAGCTGAGCACGAAGGAAGCGGTCAGTTCCCGCGCCCGCGGTTGCGAGATGATCTCGGCCGAGGAGGGCGCGGTTGGCTGTGGGTAGGTGAACAACCAATCGCTGCCCAGGCGCTGTTCCGCCGAGCCGGCGACGTACTGCCGCACATCCTCCGCACCTCCCCGCGAGCCGGTGGGGCCTTCACCGCACCCGAGGACGAAGGCCGCGCACAATGCTGGAAGCGCGGCCGCTCGGCGGAATGTAGCCAACATCAACCCTCTCTCAGTTCGGATCTCAGGACCCCCCGTATGTCAGCTGCGGCGGAGCCTCGGCCGTAGCTTCCAGGCAATGTGCGCGTGTCCGGTGGAGCGGTTCTGGGGCGGCTTCGTGCCGGGGGACTACTCGGACGCGCGCTTCTCCGCCTCGGCGAGCGCATCCCAGCCGAGCATGGCGCACTTCACGCGGCGCGGGAGCTTGGCGACGCCGGCCAGCGCGCGCATGTCGCCGAGCGCGCGGTCACGGGCGGCCTCCTCGTTGCCGTGCATGAGGTCGCGGAAGCGGTTCGCCACGAGGTGGATCTCGTCCCACGACTTCCCCACCGCGTGCTCGCACATCATCGAGGCGGCGGCCTGCGAGATCGCGCACCCGTGCCCCGAGAAGCGCACGTCCTCCACGATCCCCTCGCGCACGCGCACGGTCAGAAAGATGTCGTCGCCGCAGAGCGGGTTCCTCTCCGCCACCGCCGCGCTCGGCTCCTCCACCTCGCCGCGGTGCTTGGAGGAGCGGTAGTGCTTCAGGATCAGCTCCTGGTAGACGGATTCGAGCGGCAGCGACATGGGGACGGCAGGGATCAGGGGTCAGGAACCAGCGTAGGCGCTCTAAGGCTCGCGCTCGAGTTCGCGGAGGAATCGCTCGACGTCCTGCGCTTCTTCATCATCTTCCTTCAGGCGCGCATGCTCCGCCTCGAACGCGGCGAGCGCTCCGCGAAGCGTGTGGGCGGAGTCGAGTGCGGCCCGCAAGCCTTCGGGCGGCAAACCCGAGGGCGCAGTGGTGCGGTACTCGTCGTCGGTGGGGGTGATCCCCTGGATGGCCTGCAGCGCCCCCTGCACCACGAGCGCATGACGCACCTCCTGGCAGCGCTCGAGAATGGCGCGAAGCTGCGTGATGCAACGCTCACCCTCGAAGCTCGAGGCGGCGTCCGCATCCGCCTCCAGGCCACGCAACAGCTTCTCACCCGCTCCCACCTCAGTGGACAGCCGCGCCAGGCGCGGCTTCACGCTCGTCCACGACAGATCCAGCTCGCGGAGCACCCCTTCGAGGCGGTGCTGCCACTGGAGCACCTCAATCGTCCACAGTCGTGCCACGTGGCGTGCCCGCTGCCGGCGCAGAGCCCCTTCCGCGTCTGCCAGCTTCTCGCGCACCGGTGCCAGGGCGGGCGCCTGGCGCTCAGCGTCCAGCAGCGAAAGGGACTCGCGGACCTGCCTCCGCCTTTCCTCGATCTCACGGAGCCGTCGGATGATCCGGTCTTCGTCGTTCTCCAGGGCGAGCGCGCCGCGCACGGGCTCGGCGGCGCCGGCTTCGTGCGGGCGGCCGGGGAGCCTGTGAACGGCGCGGATGGCGGCCCAGAACGGCGCGGTGACGAAGATGGTCCAGCTGATCACGAAAATGCCGCCGGTACCTTCTTCGATCGGAATCCAGCGGGTGGCGAGCGCGGCGGCTCCCACCCCCCCCGTCCAGAACGCGGCAGCGAGCAACCCGTCCCTGCGCCACCCGGCGATCAGCCCCACGAGCACGGCGCAGGCGAGCCCCCCCGCGAACCCCCATCGGGCGGGTTGGGGCCCCGGCACCTTCAGCGTGACGAGGAGCGAAAAAGCGAACAACGCCGCCCCGATCCACGCCAGACTCCCCGGCTCCTCATCCTTTTCGACCACTGCTCCGAGGTGCGGAAGCGCTCGACGGCTCGTGAGCTTGCCGCAACTCCAGCATTCGGCGTCGTGCGGGCGGCCGACTACGCCACAGCTGGAACAGGGCGTCAACCCCATACGCTTGGATCAGGCTGGATTGTTCGTCCCGTTCCCCGCGGTTACAACCCGAACAGCCTCCGCGCCCGGCCCAGCCCGTCCATCAGCCGGTCCACGTCGTCCGGCGTGTTGTACAGGTAGAACGAGGCGCGCGCGGTGGAGCCAACGCCCATGCGGCGCATCAGCGGCTGGGCGCAGTGGTGGCCGGCGCGGATGGCGATCCCCTCCGCGTCCAGGATGGTGCCCAGGTCGTGCGGGTGCACGTCGCCCAGGGTGAAGGAGATCACCCCCGACCGCTCCGCCGGGTCGCGCGGACCGAAGACGGTGAGGTCCGGGATATCGGCCATCCGCTCCAGCGCGTAGGCCAGCAGCGTGCGCTCGTGGGCCAGGATGGCGTCGCGCCCGATCCCGGCCAGGTACTCCGCCGCCGCGCCCAGCGCCACCGCCCCCGCGATGTGCGGCGTCCCCGCCTCGAAGCGGTTGGGGAGGGGCGCGTAGGTGGAGTGCTCCAGCTCCACCCACTCGATCATGTCGCCGCCGCCGTGGAAGGGGGGCATCGCCTCCAGCAGCGCGCGCCGTCCCCACAGGCCGCCCATCCCCGTGGGCCCGCACATCTTGTGGCCGCTGAACGCGTAGAAGTCGCACCCCAGTGACGGGACGTCCACCGGCAGGTGCGGCGCGCTCTGGGCGCCGTCCACCAGCACGACTGCCCCCACCGCGTGCGCCCTCGCCGCGATCTCGCGCACCGGGTTGATCGTCCCCAGCGCGTTCGAAACGTGAACGATGGAGACGAGCTTCGTGCGCTCGGTCAGCAGCTCGTCCAGGTTGGAGAGGTCCAGGCGCTGCTGGTCGTCGATGTCCAGGAAGCGCAGCTTCGCGCCGGTGCGCTGGGCGATGAGCTGCCAGGGCACCAGGTTGCTGTGGTGCTCCATGACGGAGAGGAGCACCTCGTCGCCGGCGCGCAGGTTGGCGAGGCCCCAGCTGTACGCCACCAGGTTGATGGCCTCGGTAGTGCCGCGCGTCCAGATCAGCTCCGCCGGGTCCGCGATCCCAAAGAGTGCCGCCACCTTGCCGCGCGCCAGCTCGAACGCCACCGTGGCCCGCTCGGAGAGCGTGTGCACCCCGCGGTGGACGTTGGCGTTGTCGTGCTCGTAGTACGCGGCCAGCGCGTCCAGCACCGCACGCGGCTTCTGCGTGGATGCGGCGTTGTCCAGGTACACCAGCGGATGCCCGTTCACCTCCTGCTGGAGGATCGGGAAGTCCGCGCGGATCAGCTCCGCGTCGAGCACGGCCGGCATCTCGGCGATCAGCGACATAGGGGTTCCTGCCAGAAAAAAATAATCTCACACAGAGACACGGAGACACAGAGGAGAGACGGGGAGGTGTTCTCTCTGTGCCTCTGTGTCTCTGTGTGAGCCATGCAGTTACTCCGGCATGTCCACGAAGACGGAGTCGTTCTCCACGCGCGTTGTGAACACGGGCACGGGGCGCACGGCGGGCGGGCACTGGGGGATGCCGGTGCGCAGGTCGAACATGGCGCCGTGCCACTCGCAGGTGATGGTGCACTCGTCCGGGTCCACCTCGCCCGGGGAGAGCGGGAAGTCGCGGTGCGAGCAGTTGTCCTGCAGCGCGTAGAACTCGTCGCCCACGCGCGCCAGGCACACCCGCACCCCGTTCAGCTCCACGTCGATGGCCGATGCATCCGCCACGTCGCCGACGGCGGCCGCGCGCACCCACACCACCGGCTACAGCCCCCGCCGCGCGAGCTTCAGCTCCACGGCGCGCACCAGCTCGGCACGGACGCCCTCCAGCGGAAGCTGGTCCAGCACCTCGCCAAAGAAGCCGAACACCACCAGCCGCACCGCCTCGCTGCGCGGAATGCCGCGGGAGAGGAGGTAGAAGAGCTCCTCCTCGTCCAGCTGCCCCACCGTGGCGGCGTGCGAGCAGCGCACGTCGTCCGCCTGGATCTCCAGGTTGGGGAGCGAGTCGGCGCGGGCCCCCAGGCTCAGCAGGAGGTTGCGGTTGGTCTGGTACGCGTCGGTGCGCTGCGCCTTGGGGTGCACGCGGATGAGGCCGCGGAACACCGAGCGACCCGTGTCCTGCAGCGCCCCCTTGAAGAGGAGGTTGCTGGATGCGTGCGGGGCGATGTGGTCCTGCAGCGTCTCGTTGTCGAAGTGCTGCGTCCCCTGCGCGATGTACACGCCCAGCATGTCCACGTGCGCGCCCGGCGCCTGCATCCTGCACTGCGCGTCCGCGCGCGACAGGTCGCCGCCGAGCGTGGCGTAGAGCGTGGTGATCTTTGCGTCGCGCCCGGCCACCAGCCGGTCGGTGCTCATGTGCGAGACCCCCGCTCCGAAGCGCTGCACGGATACGTACGTCACCTTGGCGCCCTCCTCCGCCACGATCTCCGCCGCGCTCACCGAGAGCGTGGGCGACGACATGGCGTCGGAGGCGAGCTCGTCCACGATGGCGATCTCGGCGCCGGCTTCGGCTACGATCAGCAGGCGCCCGAACGCCGCCGTCCCCGCGGCGCTGAGCCAGCGGTAGAGGCGCACCGGCGTCTCCACCCGCACGTTCTTCGGCACGTACAGGAAGAAGCCGCCGCTCCAGAAGGCGTTGTTCATGGCGGCGAACTTCCCTTCCTCGGGCGTCACCGCGCTCCCAAGGTAGCGCTGCACCAGTTCCGGGTGCTCGGCGGCGGCGGCCTCCAGCGACATCAGGATCACCCCCTGCGACGCGAGCTCGGCCGGCAGGTCGCGCAGCACCACGGAGGCATCCACCTGCACCGCGCGCGCGCCCTCGCCCGCCTCGGCGATCAGGGCACGCAGCGGGGCCGGGAGCGCGTCGACGGTGGCGGGAGCGGCCTCCTCGGCGAAGGAGAAGGCGTCCAGGCGCAGCATCCGCCCGATGTCGGTGTAGCGCCACTCCTCGGCTTCGGTGGTGGGCATGGGCGTCTCGGCGAAGACACCGTGCGCCCGCTGCCGTGCCAGGCGCAGCCACTCCGCCTCCACCTTGCGCGCGGAAAGGATCTCCACCTGGTCGCGCGTGAAGACGCCGAGCGATTCGGCGGCGACTGATGTATGGGTCACGATGGGGTCCGGTTCGGTAGAAAGTACAGAAGTGCCGAGTGCCAAGAGCCTAGTGCCCAGTAACTACCGAATCACTGAGCACTTGGCACCAGGCACTGGGCACTGGGGTTAACCTACGCTCCCTTCCATCTCCAGCTCGATCAGCCGGTTCAGCTCCACCGCGTACTCCAGCGGAAGCTCCTTGGCGATCGGCTCGATGAACCCGCGCACCACCATGGTGGCAGCCGCGTCTTCGCTGAGGCCGCGGCTCATCAGGTAGAAGAGCTGCTCGTCGCCGATCTTGCTGACCGTGGCCTCGTGACCGATCTGCGACGTGGGGTCGTTGATCTCGATGTACGGATAGGTGTCCGTACGTGCCTCCTCGTCCAGCAGGAGGGCGTCGCACTCCACGTTGCTGCGCGCGTGGTGGGCGCCTTCCTCCACCTTGAGCAGCCCGCGGTACGACGACCGGCCCGAGCCGCGCGAGATGCTCTTGCTGACGATGCGGCTGCTGGTGTGCGGCGCGTTGTGCACCACCTTGCCGCCCGCGTCCTGGTGCTGGCCGGGGCCGGCGTACGCGATGGAAAGGATCTCGCCGCGCGCGCCCTCGCCGTTCAGGTAGCACGACGGGTACTTCATGGTCAGCTTGCTGCCCAGGTTGCCGTCCACCCACTCCATGGTGGCGTCACGCCCCACGATGGCGCGCTGCGTCACCAGGTTGTAGACGTTGTGCGACCAGTTCTGGATGGTGGTGTAGCGGCAGCGCGCGCCTTCCTTGACGATGATCTCGATGACGCCGGAGTGGAAAGAGTCCTGGGCGTACGTGGGGGCGGTGCACCCTTCGATGTACTGGATTTGGGCGCCCTCCTCCACGATGATCATCGTGCGCTCGAACTGCCCCATGGCCTCCGCGTTGATGCGGAAGTAGGCCTGGAGCGGCATGTCGAGCTTCACCCCCTTGGGGATGTACACGAACGACCCGCCGGACCACACCGCCGTGTTGACCGCCGCGAACAGGTTGTCGCGGTACGGCACCACGGTGCCGAAGTACTGGCGCACGATGTCTTCGTGCTCGCGCAGCCCGTCGTCCATCCCCTTGAAGATGACACCGGCGTCCTCCCACTCCTTCTTGAGCGAGTGGTACACGACCTCGCTCTCGTACTGCGCGCCCACGCCGGCCAGGATGCGGCGCTCCTGGTCCGGAATCCCCAGCCGCTCGAAGGTGTTCTTGATCCCCTCCGGCACCTCGTCCCACGTGCGCCCCGTCTTCTCGCTGGGGCGGATGTAGAAGTAGATGTCTTCGAAGTTCAGCCCGCTCAGGTCGCCGCCCCAGGTGGGCCAGGGCCGCTTGACGGCGTGCTTCAGCGCCTTGAGCCGCACGTCCAGCATCCACTGCGGCTCGTTCTTCTGCCCGCTGATCTCCCGGACGATGTCCTCGTCCAGGCCCTTGCGGCTCTTGAAGATGTAGTTCTCTTCGTCGCGGAACCCGTACTTGTACTCGTCCAGGTTCAGTGCGGCGACGCTTTCGTTAACGGGCATCGGTGTGCCTCCTCAATTCGTTTGCAAAGTGCCCAGTGCCAAGTGCCGAGTGCCTAGTAAAAGCAACAGCGCCTTCGGGCCCCACACGCGTTCATTGATCCTCGATCCGCTCCGGAAACTCGCCGTGCACCCGCTGGGCACTCGGCACTAGGCACTAGGCACTTCCTCCCTGAGCCAATCATACCCCCGCTCCTCCAGCTCCAGCGCCAGCTCCGGACCGCCGGAGCGGATGATGCGCCCGTCCACCATCACGTGCACCCGGTCGGGGGTGATGTAGTTGAGCATCCGCTGGTAGTGCGTGATCAGCAGCACGGCCATGTCCTTGCGCTCGTCCTTGATCTTGTTGATCCCGCTGGTCACGATCTTCAGCGCGTCGATGTCCAGGCCGCTGTCCGTCTCGTCCATCACGGCGAGCTGCGGCTCCAGCATGGCCAGCTGCAGGATCTCGTTGCGCTTCTTCTCGCCGCCGCTGAAGCCGTCGTTCACGGAGCGCATGGCGAACGCCGGGTCCATCTCCAGCATCCCCATGCGACCTTCCAGCTCATCCTGGAAGTCGAAGATGTCGACCTCTTCGCCGCGCTTGGCGTTCAGCGCCGTGCGCATGAAGTTGGCGACCGAGACGCCCGGGATCTCCACCGGGTACTGGAAGGCGAGGAAGATGCCGGCGCGGGCCCGCTCGTCGGGCTCCATGTCCAGCACGCTCTCACCCTTGAAGACGATGTCGCCGTCGGTCACCTCGTAGGCGGGGTGCCCGGAGATCACCTTGGAAAGGGTGCTCTTGCCGGAGCCGTTGGGCCCCATGATCGCGTGGATCTCGCCCGCGTGCAGCTCCAGGTCCAGCCCCTTCAGGATCTCCGTGCCGTCTTCCGCGATCTCGGCGTGGAGGTTGGTGATCTTCAGCAGCGGCTCGGCCATCTGGTTCGGTCTCCTGGGACGGCGGCCCGCTCGGGGCCGGCCGGTAGTCGTTGTGCGTCGCGTCCGGCGGGAAACCTCATGGTACCCCGCCCGCCGGGTTCCGCTCCCTTCTGGAGAATGATTCTCCGTATCACCCCGAACCTACGCCCGGGCTGCCCTTGCGTCAAGAATCCGGAGGGCGCGGTGCCGGTCGCAAGAATGATGCGTCCCTGGCGGGAGAGCGCGAACGGGGAGGCGCCCCCGGACCTTCGCCGGGGGCGCCTCCCTGTTCCTTCGCCTCGCCTGCCGTTCAGGTCAGAAGTTGAAGCGCACCGTCGACGTCTGGCCGGCCCTCACTTCCACGCGTTGCGAGAGGGTCCGCGCGGGCTCGCCAGGCGATGTCACGCGCATGGTGTGCTCGCCCGTCGGGACCTTGATGATCACGAAGCGACCGTCCGACGCAGACGTGGCCCCCCAGTTCGCGACCGTCACCCGCGCTGCCACCAGGGGCCGCCCGGAAGCGTCCATCACGATCCCCGTGATCATCCCCGTTTCCGACGCGGGCACCCGCGCCGCGGACGCTGCATCGCCTTCGCGCAGCGTGGAGAAGGTGGCGGCGGTCGTGGGGACCAGCGACTGTGCGGGGCGGTCCACGCGGCACGCGGCCAGAACCAGCACGCCCGAGAACAGGGCGGCGCTTGCGGCGCGGAGGGTCCAGCGCCGGGTACGAGTCTCCAGCATGTTGCGGATTCTCCTTTCCAGGAACGATCTGGGTCGAGAAATGGCCGCCACCGCGAGCCGGTGGGAGTGCCCCTGCTCCGTCACGTCCACGAGCACCCGGCTGTAGGCGCCCGGGTCCAGCCCTCGCGCGAGCACGCGGAGGTCGCAGTCCAGCTCCACCGCCTCCCGCAGCCGCCGCCACTGCCACCAGAGCCCCGGGTTCCAGGGAAAGGCGGCGAGCAGCAGCAGCGCGCTTAGGAGGAGGCGGGGATCGCCGGCCCGCAGGTGTTCGTCCTCGTGCACCAGCACCAGCGTGCGGCGGCCGGCCTCCCACTCCAGCACCCACTCCGGCACCACGATGCGGCCCCGACGGATGCCGACCACCGCGGGCCCCACGTCGCGCGACGCCCATATCCCGTGCCCATCCACCTCGCGGAAGCTCCACTCCCGCCCGCCCCGCCGGAGTCCCAGGTACGAGGCCGCGATCACCGTCACGGCCAGCGCGGAGGCCAGACCCCATCCCCGGAGCAGCCACGGATCCGGAGCGAAGGAGGCGAGCGCGGGGAGCAAGGGGGGCTGCGCCGCCTCCGCCCCAGCGTGCGGCACGGAGCCGGGCGAAGGGAACGGCGCGGATTCCCACGCCGGAAGGAGGGCCGCGGCCATCGGAATCAACACCGAGCCGAGCAGCGCGCCCAGCCACACGCCGCGAGCCGGCGCGCCCCGCGCACGCACCACCGTTTCCGCGCACGCCGCCGCCAAGCCCAGCAGCAGCGCGACGGCACTCGCGTACAGCATCCACGCCAGGATCATGGCTCTTTCTCCAGCCGCCCGTCGACGAGGTCGCGCAACCGCCTCAGCTCCGCCTCCGAAAGGCCGCGGCCCGATACGAGGTGCGTGAGAAGGAGCTCGGGCGATCCTTGGAACAGCCGCCCCAGAAGCCGTTCCACGGCGCTCTCGCGGACCTGCTGCCGCTGCACGCGCGGAAAGTACCGGTGGGCGCGTCCCTCTTCCTCGTGCCCCGCGTAGCCTTTCTCCTCCAGGCGCCGCAGCACGGTCAGGACGGTGGTGTAGGCCATCTCGTCCGGGATCGCGTCCCTCACCTCGGCCACCGTGGACGGGCCGCGGTCCCATAGGACCTGCATCACCTCCAGCTCTCGATCGTAGAGCACGATCTCCATAGCGCCTCCCGGGTCGTTTACTACCGTGGTAGTAGTATGAGACCACGGCGCGAATGTCAACTATCGGGGTAATAGTCGACCGAGCGCTGCCCTGTCGTGACACTCTGGCGGGCCTACGCGCGTTGCAGTGGATAGGCACCGGCACGCTTCCCGCGAAATCGGCACCGCACGTCCTCGCTCACCTGAAGGCACCCCGCCCGTGACCATCCCCGAACCGCATACTCCCACACCCGCGCCGGTGGGCGGCACCGTCCTGGTGCTGGGCGGCGGGGGGATGAAGGGCGTGGCCCACATCGGCGTGTGGAAGGCGCTGCAGGAGGCCGGCATCGAGGTTAGCGCCTTCATCGGCACCAGCATCGGGTCGATGATGGCCACTGGGCTCGCCTGCGGCTGGGGGTGGCGCGAGCTGGCCGAGCTGGCCCGCAAGCTCACCAAGGACGACATCGTCGCCATCAACCGGCGCGCCATGCTCTTCGGCGGCGTGCGCGAGGAAGCGGTCTTCCGCGGCGACCACTTCCGCGCCTACCTGGAGCGCACCCTCCCCATCCAGTCCTTCGCCGAGCTCCAGACGCCGCTCCGCCTCAACGCCGTCTCGCTCGTCACCGGCAACGAGGTGTGGTTCGGCAGCGGCGCCAACGAGGAGGTGCCGGTGGTGGACGCCGTGTACGCGTCGTGCGCCATCCCCATCTACTTCCCCCCCGCGCGCATCGGCGGCGACGTGCTGGTGGACGGCGGGGTGCTGGACGTGCTCCCCGTGCGCCAGGCCGCGGCGTGGGGCGCCGGCCGCATCATCGCCGTCGACGTCGGCTCGGAGATGACACCCCCGGCCGAGAAGTACTTCGAGCGCGGCATGGTGGCCATCCACGAGCGCGTCCTCACGCTCAACCTGCAGGAGCAGCGGAAGCGCTGCCTGGACGGCTGGCAGGGTCCGCCGGTGGTCTACATCCGCCCCCGCATCGGCCACCTGGGCGGCTGGGACTTCGGCCGCACGCAGTACTTCCTGGAGGAAGGCTACCGCGCCGCCCGCGAAGCTCTTAACGCGGCCGACGCGGCATAGTTTTTGGTCTCCCGCTGGCAGCTTCCAAGCGCGTAAAAGCGGTAGGAACTGCACCTTAGGCTGCGCGGTACTCTATAGCGTACGGAACCCCCGCCACCGAGGAGCATTCCGATGCTTGAAAAGAAGCCGATCACAAACCTGCCAGACCTGAGCGATCTGCCCCCGGACGTTCAGGAATTCGTCAGGGGTCTCGCCGAGGACGGGATCGAAGTCAGGCCGGGTAGGCCACATCGGAGCCGATCCGGACCCGGGCCGTTCCGGATGCTGGAAGACGAGCCGATTGTCGAGCTTCCGGACCTGAGCGACCTGCCGCCGGACCTTCAGGAATTCGTCAAGGGACTCGCGCGGGAAGGGATCGAGGTCACCCTGGGTAGACCAGATCCGAACCGCATCATGCCTGAGCCGTTGCGGGCGAATACATCGCTTACCGCCGCGGTCCTGGAAGAGCGCGAAGAGTACGGCTGGTGAGGTACTACTACTTCGACGCCAGCGTTCTGGTGAAGGCGTACTTCTGGGAAGAGGGAACCGAAGACGTGCGTCTGATACGGCGCGATGTCTCGGCCAAGCCGGCTGGCGCGCGGGTGGTCACCTCCCGAATCGCGTTCGTCGAAGCCGTCTCGGCGCTGTCGAGGCGCGCCTTTGTGGGCGAGATCACGATGGAGCAGGCGGAAGAGGTCTGGAATCGCCTTGTCGCAGACTTTGCAGGTTACGCCGTGCTGGAGGCGAAGCCACAACTGGTAGAGCGTGCCGCGGAGCTGACCCGCAGACACCATCTACGTGCGATCGACGCGATTCACCTCGCTACTGGTATGGCCGCGCGGCACCAGGCGCCGGCCTATGTGGACTTCCGGTTCGCCTCCGCGGACCGGCGCCTCAACGTTGCCGCGGCTGCCGAGTTTTTCGACGTGTTCAACCCCAGCACGCCGGTTCCGCCGGGTACGTCCACGCCCGTCACGCCGTCCGAATAGCCGCTCGGCAGCCCGCCGAAGCCCGCATCCATCCGAGAAACGCCGTGTAATCTCCCCTCCCGCCCGGCGTCCGGCCCGGAGCGTGCGGCTAGGGGCGGGTTCGCGATGATCCACGGATGCCGGCTTCCAGCTCGATGGACGACAGAGACCCCGCAGCGTACCACGATTGGGAAGCGCGCCTGGCCCCGGTGCCGCCGCGCGAGCGCCCGGTGCCCCTTCGCGTTCCCGCGCCGCTCGACTCCACGCGCGCCGCGCAGGCGCGGCGGATCGCGTTCCTGCGCGGGCGCGGGGTGGAGGTGCCGCACCTGGAGGGGCGCGGCGGGCCGCCGGACCCGGAGGCGCTGCGCGGCAACGTGGAGCACTTCGTGGGGATGGCGCAGCTGCCGGTGGGGCTGATCGGGCCGTTGCGCGTGAACGGGCTGCACCTGCGCGAGGACGTGTTCGTGCCGCTCGCCACCTCCGAGGGGGCGCTCGTGGCGAGCTACGACCGCGGGGCGCGCATCCTTTCGCGGGCCGGCGGCGCGGTGTGCATGCTGGTGGAGGAGGAGGTGCAGCGCGCGCCCGCCTTCGCCTTCGCCACGCTGGCGCAGGCGGCGCGCTTCGCGGAGTGGGCCACGGACCGGGTGGAGCTCTTTCGCGAGATCGCCGCCCGCGAGTCGCGCTACGGACGGCTGGTGTGGATGCGCGCGCACCTGGAGGCGAACCACGTCTACCTGATGTTCTCCTACCGCACCGGCGACGCGGCGGGGCAGAACATGGTGACCTTTGCGACCGCCGCCATCTGCCGCGAGATCCTGGAGCGGACTCCCGTGCGGCCGGAGTACTGGTTCGTGGAGTCCAACCTCTCCGGCGACAAGAAGGCATCCGCCGCGCGCTTCCTCAACACGCGCGGGCGCAGGGTGACGGCCGAGGCGCTCCTTCCGCGGACGCTGGTGACGCGCGGGCTTCGCGCCACCCCCGAGCGCATGTGTGACTGCTGGCGCATGGGGCTCCTGGGCGGGGTGCAGACCGGGGCGATGGGGGCCAGCAGCCACGTGGCCAACGCGCTCGCCGCGCTCTTCGTGGCGTGCGGGCAGGACGTGGCGTGCGTGGCGGAGGCCAGCCTGGCCGTGCTGCGCATGGAGGTGCGCGACGGCGACCTGTACGTCGCGCTCACCCTCCCCAACCTGATCGTGGGCACGGTGGGCGGCGGCACGCGCCTCCCCACCGCGCGCGAGTGCCTGGCGATCCTGGACTGCGTGGGGGCGGGGAAGGCGGGGCGCTTCGCGGAGATCTGCGCGGCGGTGGCGCTGGCGGGGGAGGTCTCGATCGTGGGGGCGCTGGCAGCGGGGGAGTTCGCCGCGGCGCACCAGCGGCTGGGGCGCGGGCCGGCGGGGTAACGGCGGGTCTCACGCGGAGGCGCGGAGAGAACGGCGGAAGCAGGGTTCTCGTTGCGGCCTCACGATTTGTGAGTTTTTGTCGTGATGGGTCAGGCTACCCATTCGGGGGGCGGGCGGCGGAGGTAGAATCGAGGCAAGCGCCACATCGATTTACCCCTGCTGCCCGGAGGACACCCATGTCCAGCACGCCCCTCGCTTCCCCCCAGATGGTCCTCAACAGCCGGATGAGCTACACGAGCTGGATCCCGGCCGATCCCGACGCCTGCGCGCGCCTCCTTCCACGCGCGCTGCGGCCGGCCAGGAACCGCGCCGTGTACATGAACCAGTACGTGGTAGACTCGGCCGAGCAGACGACCGGCTTCGGGGCGTACTCGCTCACGTACCTGGGGCTGGACCTGGACGGCCTCTTCGCTCCCGACAACGCGACGCCCGCGCGCTTCTTCACCCACTACCTCAACTCGTCGGAGCGGGTGCGCGCCTACGTTCGGGAGCGCGGCGTTCCCGCCACGCCGGGCACCACGACGGTCGAAGTGGCGGACGGGGTGATGACGGCGACCACGTACGACGAGGGCACGGCCATCATCCGTACCCGCGCCCGCGTGGGGAGCGACACGGCCGTCGCGGCCGGGCACCTGCGCTACATCACGCGCGTGGAAAACCGGCTGGTGAGCGGCCTGTACCCGTACGTCGGCGACCTGGCGACGTCGTACGGCGTCCTCTCCATCGAGTTCCTGGAGCCCGGCCACCCGGTGTACGCGCTCCGCCCCGCCGCCCCGCTGCAGGTGGTGGCCGGGTCGTGCTTCTACGCCCCGCGCGACTCTTTCGTCTACCCGGGCGGCGTGGAGGTGATGGGCCCCGCCGACGGCCACGGCCGCACCATCGCCGCCGACGCGGTGCCGTCCATCGTCGCGGAGCCGGCGGCGGTGTAGAACCGCGCATCACACAGAGGACACAGAGGAAACCGCAAGGCGCAGAGAACAACTTTATCTGTTCTTGCAGTCTCCTCTGTGGCTCTGTGTGAGGCCGTTTTTCTCAGGGCACGGGCTTGCCGTCGCGGTACACGCGCACGCCCTCGCCGCCGTGCATGAGGAGGCGCGCGCCGCGGCCGCCATAGGCGCGCATGAGGTCGATCATCATCGCCTCCTCGCCGCCCCAGGGGTAGGCGTACACCACGTCGAAGTCCTCCAGCGGGTGGCCCAGCTCGGGGTAGGCGGAGGCGCCGTGGCCGATGGTCCCCAGGCGCCCGTCCCCGTCGGCCGGGCGGTAGCGGTAGCCGGAGGGGACGAAGCTTCCCGCCGCGAACCGCGCACCCGAGCCGTAGCGCGTCGCCAGGCCGCGCGCCACCTCCACCAGCGCCGGGTCCAGCTCGATCCCCCACGCCTCGTAGCCCAGCAGGTCGGCGATGATGGTGATGACCCCCGTGGCCGAGCCCCACTCCAGAAAGCGCAGCCCCGCCCCGCGCTGCGCCACGAGCGCCTCCAGCACGCGCTCGTAGTCCGCCGGGACGAAGGGGTGCCAATCGTTCCGCCGCACGTCCACGTCGAAACGCTCCCAGATCTCCCACCCCTCGTCGCTCAGCGCGGCGATGCGTTGGCGAAGCTCAGGGTCCAGCCCGTCCACCGCAGGTGCGCCGGGATCGGCGGCCACCCTCAGGCGTCCTCGTCGTCGTCCGCCGCGGTGCCGTCGTCCTCCGCCCCCTCCTCCACACCGCCCTCCGCCTCGCGCTCCTTGCGGGCGCGCTTCTTCTCTTCCTTCTCGTCTTTCTTCTGCTGCTTCAGCATCTCCTTCTGACGCTTCTCGAAGCCGTAGTTGGGGCGTCGTGCCATGCGTGCCTCCTTTCGTGCGGACGACCCCGTGCGGCCCGTGCGGCCGTGGTTGATCGAGCCGGTAATTGACGACTTCTCAGTTCTTGCGCTTGAACGACCAGGTGAAGACAAAGGTTGCCACCTCCGTGCCATCCTCCATCCGCCCCACGCTGGTGGCCTCCGCGGTGGTGCCCTCGCCGGTCCGCAGCGTCTCCGCGACGGCGGCGGCGATGAGCTCCCCGTCTGCGCAGGTGAAGGTGGCGTTGGACACGGCTTTCTTGCCGAACGACGCCGTCATCCCGGTCACCAGCATGGAGACGGGAGCGCCGGCCCCCTGCACGGCCGCCATCGCCAGGGCGCCGGTCGACAGCTCGGCGGCCATGGCCTGCGCGGCGAAGTAGGTGCTGCGAAACGGGTTCTGCGTGCGCCAGCCGCGCGGCACCACTACCTCGCAGCGCGCCGCGTCCAGGTGGCGCACCCGCAGCCCGGCGAACCACGCCAGCGGCAGCTTGGCCATGAAGTAGGCTCGCATCCGGGCGCGGCTTCGCATGCTGGCGCGGAACGCCTCGGCGCGGGTGGCGTCCGGCAGGGGCGGGGCGGTCACGGTGCTCACGTGCATCTCCTTCGCTGGTGTTCTCCGGGCGGCTTTCCGCCACCTCTGCAAGATGCGCCGCGCCCCACCCGCGCGACACCCCTGCCGCTCCTTTCGCCGCAGGCCAGGACACCCTCCACCGCCTCTTGGCGCGGAGTGGTCAGGCCTGGCGCGACACCTCTGACACCGCGTGCGGAACCCGGTCGATCCGGGTGGAAATGGGCGCGCGGACCGCTTGCCTGCACACCGCGTGTCGGGTAGAGTTGTGCATGCACAACAGAGGTCCACAGCAGCCGGGACGATGCGATGAGCAGAGTGGAGCACGCCAAACTGGATGACGCGCTGGCACGGCTGGTGGCAACGGACTACCTGGAGGTCTCTCAGAAGATCCCGGTCGCCGTCCAGGCCGCGGCCGGCTGCCTGGAGGCGCTCATCCAGGCGGTGGACGAGAACGGCGGAACCGTACGCCACGTGCTGGGCCCGCTGAACGCCGTCGCGGCCTGGATGCCGATGTCCGGTGTCGCCGCGCTCGCCGCGCTGGAGTTCGTCGAGGAGATCGAAATGGACAGGGTCATGCACGTGGCGTGACTCACGCGTCCAACGGAGGATCACTCGGGCGGAATGCAACGGCGTTCCGCCCTTTCTTCATGGCTGCCTATGGACCGGGTGCGCGAGGCCATCCAGTGCGGCGACGCGGGTGTGGATGGGCGAGGTGTACGGATCGCGGTGCTGGACACGGGGATCGACCTCGACCACCCCGATCTCCACGGGAAGGTGGATCTGGAGAGCAGCGCTTCCTGCTGCCTTTCGGCCTCGATTGCGGACGTGCACGGGCACGGGACTCACGTGGCCGGGATCATCGCGGGGAGCGGGGAGGCGTCCGGGGGGCGGTTCGCCGGGATAGCGCCGGGTGCCGAGCTGATCGTGCTCAAGGTGGGGAGCGGGATGACGGCCTACAGCAACGATCTCGCGCAGGCGGTGCTGCGCGCGGTCGAGCTGGGCGCCGACATCATCAACTATTCGGGTGGCGAGCACGGGTTCGCCGCGGGTCCGCCACCGTGGAAGTGGCCGATCCGGTTGAACAAGCGCGACTCCGCGTTTAGGTACGCGGCGGAGCAGGGGGTGCTATGCGTGGCCGCCGCGGGGAACGACGGGCCATCGCCGGGCACGGTGGTGCGGCCCGGCAACCTCTCTGAGGTGCTGTGCGTCGGTGCCCTGGCGCCGCCCGACTTCCGCGTGGCGCCGGCTTCCGGGCGCGGGCCGCTCTATCTAGACGGCTCGATGAGGGGCGGGGTGGCACGCGCGGATCCGGAGCTGGACACGAGGTCGCGCCTCGTCAAACCGGACGTCGTGGTGCCTGGCGGCGAGCCCGCGGACTTCCTCCACCAGGCGCTTCACCTGGCCGGGATCGGGCGCGGCGGCGTGGTCGCGCCCCGCTCCCGCCGCGGGATACTGGTCGGGATCGATCCGGGTGATCCCGAGTGCGCCTACGCCCGTGTGGTGGGCACCAGCCAGGCGACGGCCGTGGTCACGGGTCTCGCCGCCCTCCTCCTCCAGCTCGGCCGCCGCATCGGTTTCGATTGGGGCGCCAACACCGGCGGTTCGCTCGCCGCGATACTCCGAGCCGCGGCGCTGAGGCTTGCGGAAGGCGGACCCGACGACTACGGCTACGGAGCTCTCCTGTGGCCCAACATCGCCGCGACCCTGAGCGACTGCGCGACCAGCCCGGTTCGGCGGGAGAGCGTGCTGTTCGGGCCGCAGCTCCACCTCGAGGCGTGACCTGCCCTTAAGGGCGCCCCGGAACTGCCGCTCACCGCACGTTGCGCCAGCGCCCGATGGCGGGGCCCTGCACGGGCTGCGGAAGGGAGAGCATGTAGTCGATCAGGACGTTGAGGTCCACCAGGCCGGTGGCGGTGCGGCGGCCGGCGGCGAGCGAGGTGTAGCGCTCGCCGCCCTCCGCCATGAACTCGGTGAGGCCCAGCGTCACCCGGTCCGCGTCGGCCAGCTCGCGGCCGCCGTCCAGGCGCACGGAGCGGACGCGGCTTCCCTGCGGCGCCGCCGAGTCGTAGGCGACGGTCATCCCCGACAGGTGCGCGGTGGGGCGGCCGCTGGCGACGGCGTTCTCCAGCGCCGCGCGGAGCTGCGCGCCGGTGACCTCCACGCGGTACACGGCGTTCTGGAAGGGCTGCATCTCGTAGAGCGCCCCATAGTTCACCGGGCCGCCAGGGAGCCCGCGTCGGATGGAGCCGTTGTTGATGATGGACGCCTGCGCCCCCGCCGCCCGGCGGACTGCGTCCGCCACCAGATTCCCCAGCGGCCGCTCCCGACCCTGGTTGATGAGCGGCTGCGCGGTCGTCAGCACCACGCGCTCGGTGAGGGGGCGCACGTTCGCCTCCCACTCGCGCACCACCCGCTCGACGGCGGTGTCCGGCGTGACCTCGTCCGCGTAGGGGGTGCGGACGGCGCGGTACGACACGCGCGTGCGCCCGCCGCTCCGCTCCAGGTCGGTGACGCTGTACGCGGAGCCGTACGACATCGCCTCCACGACGGGGACGCCGCCGGCCGTGGCCAGCACGCGCAGGTGCGTGTGGCCGCCGACCACCAGGTCCACGGGCTGGGTGAGGGCGCCCGCCACGTCCATCATCTCCCCCGAGCACTCGCGCGACTCCTCCTCCGGCGCGGTGCCGGGGACGCGGCACTCGGCGCCGATGTGCATCGTCACCACCACGAAGTCCACGCCGGCGGCGCGCAGCTCGCGCACCGCCTGATCGATGGCGGGCGCCGCGGGGCGGAACTCCAGCCCCGTCACCCGGCCGGGCACCACCATCTCCGGCGTGTTGGGCAGGGCGACCCCCACCACTCCCACGCGCATCCCACGCCGCTCGATGATCGCGTACGGCTTCACCCACTCGGCGCGGCGCCCGGTATCGGCCTGGTAGATGTTGGCCGCCAGCCAGGGGAAGCGGCTCTCCCGCATGCGGTTGCGCAGCGTGTCCTGCCCCCAGTCGAACTCGTGGTTCCCCGTCGCGGCGACGTCGTACCCCATCGCGTTGAAGGCCGCGATGGTGGCGCGCCCCCAGCTCAGGTTGGAGATGGCCGTCCCCTGCATGTCGTCGCCGGCCGATAGGAAGATGGTGGCTCCCGCGAAGCGCGCGGCGGCGCTGTCGAAGTGGGCGGCGAGCACGGCGGCCCCCCCGGCGGCACGCGTCTCTCCCGAGCGGGGCGGCTGCGGCAGGATGCGCCCGTGGATGTCGTTGGTGTGAACCACCCGCAGCCGCTTCACCCCGGAGGGCGCGGCGGCGGAGGGGGTCTGCATCGAAGGAGCACAGGCGCCCCCCAGGAGGAGCGCGAGCGCGACTCCCAGCGGCGCGGTGGAGCGGAACCGGTTCATGCTGCTTCCGTAGCGGGTAAAACGTCGTCGGCGCGAACAAGATACGCGGCCCACACCCCCGTCCGCACCCCGCGCGCCGGGGCGGGGATGGGGCAGTGTGGGGCGTGCGCGTCCCAATTGCGCCCTTCTGTGAAGTGCACTAACGGGCGAGCAAGAATCGACAAATCACGCAACTCCGTGTGCCGGACCGCTTTACTGGATCATTGCGGCCCGGCTTGTTTTTTTTGTACACGCAGAACACTTTCGTTGTGCCCGCTGTACCCACCCTCCCGCTGCCGAGGTACCATGATCGACTCTGCTGCCGCGCCCGCTCGTCCCAACGACGATTCGTACCAGACCTCCACGATCCAGCACGACGGCTACGACTACACCTTCCGCTTCTACAAGGGCTTCGCGAGCGCCGTGGTGTTCAATGCCCCGGACGGCACCCAGATCCCGGTTTACCAGCAGTCCGGCGTCTTCAAGTGCGAGCCCGCCGGCCCGGACCCGGACAGCACGATCACCATCCAGGGAGGTCCGCTGGAGCTGGACATCGAGGTGCGGATCAGCGACGGTCCCATCGGCCCGCCGGACTACCTGGGCCCCATCGCCGGCATCCAGATCGGGATGAAGCGGCGCGGCACACCCGTATCGCCGCCGCAGCGCGTCACGCCCGTGCGCGGCGCCGACCAGATCTCGCGCATCAGCGTCAGGAATCGCGGCAACGGAGGCGGGGGCGGGGGCGGAGTGTACGCGCACCAGGGCGACGACGGCGGATCGCTGGACGTGACGAACACCGCGCAGTGCTGCCCGCCGCACTGCTGATCGCGCTCTCTTTCCAAGGATTCGGGACGCCATGGTCAGCATGGGCCTGCAGCTGCTGGTGACGGCGCTGCTCCTCTCGTTCGGCGTGCTCTCGCTGGTGATCGCCGGGCGGGCGGCCTTCCAGAAGCCGTTCCACCAGGTGTTCTGGAGGCTGGCCGGCGGCGCTTTCGTCACGCACGGGACGCTGCAGGCGACGCAGAACCTGTGGGGATCGCTGGCCATGGCCGCGGGCATGTCTTCCGCGACCATGGTCACCTACCTGCGGTGGGTGCCGGCGTTCAACCACAGCCGCACCTTTCTGTGGCTGGCGTTCAGCGGAGTGGCGGTGTGGCTGGCGCGGCGGGGCACGCTTCCCGGGCGGCGCGCATGGGGTGGCGTCGCGGTGGCGCTGGCCTGCGGGGTGCTGGTGGGGGCGCTGCTCGGCTACCACGAGGGCTCCATCCTGGCCAGCACGCACTACACCCGGGTGGCGCTGCTGGACGCGCTCGAGCTGGTGATCCTCCTGGTGGTGCTATTCGTGGCCCTCGTGAGCGGGCGCGTGGACCGGCACCTGTGGGGCGCGCTCGCCGTGTTCGCCACGATGGTGGCGCTCAACATCGTGTGGTACGCGGCGATGAGCATGATCGACGACAAGCGCGTCTGGACGCCCGCTCCGTGGATGATGAGCGCATACCGCGTCGTCCCCACCTCGGTGATGGTCGCCATCGCCGTGCGGCGGCTGCAGCTCGCCAGGCGCGGGGTCAAGGTGCCCAGCCTGCTCGATCGCGGCTCGTCGGGAGCTCCCCTCCTGGCGGGGTGAGACGCAGGAGAGAACCGCAACCGCAGGGCTCACACAGAGACACAGAGGCCACAGAGAGAACCGCAAAAGGTTTTCTCTGTGGCTTTCAGTTCGTTCTGTGGCCTCCGTGTGATGCTTTTGAGGGTCAGGGCCACTCTCGGTACTTCACCAGCAGGCCGGCCAGGACCAGCCAGAAGAGGCCGTAGCCCAGCGCGAACGCCGCCGCGCTCCAGGCTACGCCGCCGGAAAGTAGCGAGTTGTAGACGTCGCTCACGGCGGAGTGCGGGGGGAGGATGAAGGAGATCGCCGCGCGCACGCCGGGGGTGAAGGGGAGCACCGGCGACGCCTGCACCAGCGAGAGCCAGAGGTCGGTGAGGAAGAAGAGGATCACCGCCAGGATGCCGTCGCCTCGCGGCACCAGGGCGGAGAAGAAGGCCGTGAGCCCGCCGTACACTACCGCCAGCAGGAGCGCCTGGAGGAGGAAGGAGGGGCCCACCTGGACCTCTCCCCACGCGGCGAGCTGGGCAAAGAGCCAGAAGAAGGCGGCGGCCAGCATCGCCAGCGCAAGGGAGAGCAGCCAGCGCAGGCCGTAGAACGCGAGCGGCCGGGTGGGGTGCGAAAACGCCAACCGGTAGTAGCCGCGCCGCCGGTCGGTGGCGATGAAGCCGGCCAGCAACGCCACCATCCCCACCGTCGCCAGGTTCGCGATGGTGAAGGAGATGCCGAACGGCTCCAGCAGCTCGGCCACGTCCCCCGGCGACTCGGCCGGGTGCTCGTGGAGCGCGGGATCGAACAGGTAGAAGAAGAAGCCGGCCAGCGCGAGCGCCGCGATCCGCCAGCGCAGCTGCCGCAGAAGGATGGGGATCATCGCGCCCCTCCGCGCACGCGCTCTTCCAGGCGCAGCCGCTGAGGCGCCAGCGCGCGCACCACCACCCCGCGGGCGAGAAGTGCCGCCAGCCGCTCGCTGATCTCGCGCGGGGAGGCGGGGTCCACGCGAAAGGCCCACGGCGCGCCCTCCTCCTCCAGCGCGCCGGGAAAGATCTCGTGCACCGCCTTCACCGCGCCGGGGGTGTCCTCCACCTCAAGGCGGTAGGGCGGGTCGATGCCCTCGGCGGCGCGCAGGTCCAGCAGCTCGCGCACGCGGCCGGTCTCCAGCACGGCCACGAGGTCGGCGGTGCGCTCCAGCTCGTCCAGGTTGTGCGACGCGATCAGCAGGGTGCGCTGTGGGTCTTCGGCGCGCCACTCGGCCACGACGCTGCGCAGGCGGGCGATCCACTCCGGGTCCAGCCCGCTGGTGGGCTCGTCCAGCACCATCACGCCGCGCGGGGCGAGGAGGGCCTGCGCCATCGCCAGGCGCTGCAGGTTGCCCTTGGAGAGGTAGCCCACCCTGCGATCCGCCACCGCGGCGATCTCCATCCGCTCCATCACCTCGTCCACGCGGGCGCGGGCGTGCTCCACCTCGGCCAGGGCGGCGTAGGCGTCCAGCGCGCCGCGCGTGGTCCACGAGGGCGGAATCGCCACCAGCTCGGAGACGTAGGCCACGCCGTGCTTCTCCACGTAGCCACGCGGCGCCATCCCGTGCACCTCCACCCGGCCGCGCGTGGGGCGGATGTAGCCCAGGAGGAGGCGGATCAGCGTGCTCTTGCCTGCGCCGTTGGGTCCCACGATCCCCAGCGCGGTGCCGGGGGGCACTTCCAGCGTCACGCCGTCCAGCGCGCGCACGGGGCCGCCGCGCGCGCGCGCCAGCGGCCCGGCGAATTCCTTTACCACGTCGGTGAAGCGGATCATGGGCGGGAGCGTACCGTGGGCCCCCGTGCGGCGCAAGGGCGCGGAACGGTTTCTGCGCCGCCGCCGTGCCCATGAACACTCCCAGGCACGCACACGAGCATCCCGAGCGCGGCGCCCTCCGCCCCCTGCTGCGCGGCATCGGCCGGTGGGTGGGCGGATTCTACGCGGCCGTCGGCACCTTTCTCCTGCTGGCGATGGCGGTGATGCTGGCCGGCGTGGCCGCCTTCGCCGTCCTCGCCGACGCCGTGACCGACGGCCAGACGGAGGCCCTGGACCGCTCCATCCTCCTCTGGCTCAACAAGCAGGCGAGCCCGCGGCTGGACGACTTCGCCATGAACGTGACGGCGCTGGGCTCGGGGCTGGTGGTGGGGATCGTGGTGGCGGTCGCCAGCGTGTACCTGTGGGGGAGCCGCCATCGCTACTCCGCCGTGCTGCTCTGGGTCGCACTGGGCGGGTCGTGGATCCTGAGCAGCATCCTGAAGGCGTTCTTCAACCGTCCGCGCCCCGACCTCTTTCCCTGGCGCACGCCGCACGCGTTCCAGGCATCCTTCCCGTCCGGCCACTCCATTACGGCGATGGTGGGCTACGCGACGCTGGCCTACCTCGTCGCGCGCCTCCTTCCGCAGCGCGGCCTGCGCTGGTTCACGGTCGGCGTGGCGGTGACGATCGTGGCGCTGGTCGGCTGGTCGCGGATGTACCTGGGGGTCCACTGGCCCTCGGACGTGCTGGGCGGCTTCGCCACCGGACTGGCCTGGGCATCGTTCTGCGGCCTGGGCCTGAGCGCCGTCCGCTACTTCCGCTACCGCCGCCCCGAGCTGGTCGTGGAGGAAGCAGACCTGGAGAAGTGAAGAACACAAGGGGCTCACACAGAGACACAGAGACACAGAGGAGAGGGCAAGAAGTTCTCTCTCTGTGTCTCTGTGTCTCTGTGTCTCTGTGTGAGATTGCTGTTCGGATCAGCGCGGCATCGCTTCGCCGTCCGTCGCGGCGAGGGCGATGGTTGCGGTGCGGTCCGGCAGCACGGCCTCATCGGTGCGCGCGATGCGGAGCGCGGTCGCGGGGCGGGAGCCGCCGAGGCGCGCCAGCACGGGCGCGGGGTCGGCGCCGGCGAGGCGAAGCTCGTCGCCCACGCGCGTGGCGTAGGCGCTGCCGGCCCGCGCGTACACGTCCGGGAGGATGGTCACTGAGTCGGCGGCGACTTCGGTCAGGCGGTACTCGATGCGGGCGCGCACCCGGCCGGAGAGCGCGACTTCGCGGGTCGCGCGCGGCGTGCGGGCCAGGTGCTCCACCGTGCTGTCCGAGATGGTGGAGCCGTCCTCGCGCAGGATCATCCGGGCAAGCTCCATCACGTCCGCGTTGCGCATGCGGATGCAGCCGTGCGACGCGGGGCTCCCCAGGAAGCGCTCGTTGCCGGCGGGCGTGCCGTGCACGTAGTAGTCGCCGAAGAGGTGGATCTTCACCCGCCCCATCGGGTTCGACCACCCGGGACCGGTCTTCTTCTCGCCGCGCGCCCAGGCCGCGCCCGGCGGGGGCGTCCAGGTGGGGTTCCACACCATCCGCCGCAGCCCCGTGGCGCCTGTGGGGGTGGCGTAGCGCGCACGGCCCACCGACACCGGATAGGAGCGAACGCGCTCGCCGCCCTGCATCACGTCCAGCCGGCCGGCGGGGATGTTGACGACCAGCTCCATGGGCCCCTGCGCGCGTGCGGGGGCGGCGATGGCGGAAGCGCCCAGGATCAGCGCGGTCGAGGTCAGGCGAAGAAGAGAGGTCATGGTCGGGTCCGGGTCTGTCGTTGCGGGCCGCGGGGGGCGCTTCCTCCATCCCTCCCGTCGCGACCGCCGGCGCTGCACCGCCTGCGGCCATCTACGTCGCGCCCCGTGCGGTGTTTCAGGCGGCGAGATCGTGGGTGCAACGTACCCGTATCACCTTTGCGCCACATTGGTCATCTGACCCCCCGCCGGCAAACGCTGGACGGACCGGCCGCGACGCCGCACATTGAGCGGACCGCCTCCCTCCCGCGCCACCTCTCGTCCAAACTCGCCGAATCCAGATGCGCAGACTCGCCGCGGCTGTCGTACTCGCCCTCTTCGCCTCCGTGCGATCCATCGCCGCCCAGCCGGCGCCGATCGCGCTCTCCGACGCGGACGGACAGGAGCTCGCCATCGAGGAGATGAACGTGCGAAGCGCCATCGAGGGGGTGTTCTCGCTCACCGAGATGGAGATCGTCTTCCGCAACCCGCACGGGCGGCGGATGGAGGGGCGCTTCACGGCGACGCTTCCGGAGGGCGCCACCGTGAGCCGCTTCGCCAAGGAGGTGGACGGGCGGCTGATGGAGGGCGAGGTGGTGGAGCGGGTACGCGCCAACCGCGTGTACGCCGAGATCCTCCACCAGATGCGCGACCCCGCGCTGCTGGAGCAGGACCAGGGGAACCGCTTCAGCGCGCGCGTCTTTCCCATCGAGGCGAACGGGCGCGTGCGCGTGCTGCTGGGATACACCCGGCTCCTGCCGCTGGAGGCGGGGGTGCGCACCTACCGCCTCCCCCTGCGCGGGCTGCCGCGGATCGGGATGCTGCGGGTGACCGCCCACGTGCGCCCGCTTCCGCACGAGGAGCAGACGCGCGCGACGCTCTTCGGCCCCACCGGCAGCCGCACGCTGGCCGGCGGGGCGATGGCGTTCGAGAACGAGAGCTTCACCCCCACCGAGGACCTGGAGATCGCCTGGCGCCCGCGCGCCGATGCACCGCGTAGCTACCTGCTGCGCGCGGGGCAGTTCTACCTGGCGGGGTCGAGGCCGCCGGTGCCGGCGCCGAGGCCGGAGCAGGGGATGCGCTGGGTCTTCTTCCTGGACACCTCCGCCTCCGCGGCCGAGGGGATGGAGCACAGGCTGGCCGCCCTCCGCACCGTGCTCGGCGCGCTGCCGGGCGGCACGGTGGAGCTGCACGCCTTCGACCAGTCGGTGAGGCCGCTGGGCACCTTTGCCCCGCGCGAGGCCGCGGCGCAGGTGGACACGCTCCTGCGCCGGCGCGCCTTCCTGGGCGGCACCGACCTGCACGGGGCGCTGGCCGCCATCGCCGCGCGCGCCGGCCGCGAGCCCGGCACGCGCTTCGTGCTGGTGAGCGACGGGGCCGCCACCATGGGCGCCACCTCCCCCGCCGAGCTCTTCCGCCCCCTGGCGCGCATGCCGGCGAGGACGCGGCTGAGCGTGCTGGTGCTGGGCGCGCGCGAGGACGGCTCCACCCTGCGGCCGATCACCGAGGGGCGCGGCCGCATCGTGCGCGTGCCCTTTACCGAGCGGATGCAGGAGCACGCCCGCGCCGCCGCCGGGCGCCTGGCACTGCCGCTGGGGCGCAGCGTGGCCGTGCGTGACGGCGCCGCCGAGCTCCTTCACGTCCGCGGCGCGGACGACCTGCAGGCGGGCGGCGAGGTGCTGGTGCTGGGGCGGCTCCGCGAGGGGGCGGCGAGCCGCCTGTCGGTGGACGGCGCACCCGCCGGCGGGGCGGCGGCGCTGGACGAGGAGCGCTTCGGCCCCCTGCTGGTGCGCGAGTTCTACCGCGCCCACCTGGAGAAGCTGGTGGACGACGAGCGCGACGCGGACGGCCCGGAGGCTCGCAGGCGGCTGGCGGAGGAGCAGGTGCGGCTGAGCCTGGAGCACCGCGTGATGGTGCCGCGCACCACGATGCTGGTGCTGGAGAGCGAGGCCGACTACGAGCGCTTCGGCCTGCGCCGCACCGCGCTGGCGGAGATCCTGGCCGTGGGTCCGCGCGGCATCGAGCGGCTGGACCGCGCCCGCGCCCCGCTCCCCGGCGGCGCCCTCGCCCTCGCCGATTCGATCGACGGCGAAGACGCGGCGGCGGAGGAGGACGACGACGAGCGGGCCGCCGAAGCCCCGCCGATGAGCGCGCCCCCACCGCCGCCACCTCCCCCGCCCGCTCCGCCGATGCCGGTAAGCGAGACGCCGCCGCCTCCCGCTGTCGAGGTCCCGCCGCCCCCGGCGACGCCCGCGCCCCCGCCGCCGTCCGAGCCGATGCCGCCGCCGCCCATGCGCGCGCCGGACGTCGCCTCGAGTCCGCCTCCATCCGCGCCGCCGCCGCCGCCCGTCCCGCCGCTCCCGCCTCGCGACGCACAGACGGAGTGGGTGAGGACGACGCGGTTCGAGCCGGGCGAGGTGGACTCCCTGCGCGCGCGGCTCCGCGCGGACCCGCGCGACCGCGCCGTGTACAACCAGCTCAGCGAGGCGCTGGGCGAGGCCGGCCTGTGGGGCGAGATGCGCGACGTCGCGTTCCGCTGGCAGCCGATGGATCCGGACAACCCGCAGGTCTACGAGAGCCTGGCCCTCGCGAGCCACGCGCTGGGCCGCGCGGAGGAGGCGGTGCGCGCCACCGGATCGCTGGTGGAGGTGGCGCCCTCCAAGCCGGAGATGCTCCAGCGCGCCGCCCTCCTCCTCTGGCGGATCGGCGCGCGCACCGAGTGGGAGGCGCCGGCCCGCCGCGCGGTGGAGATGCGCCCCGACCTGCCCAACCCGCACCGCACGCTGGCGCTCCTCCTCTGGCAGTCCGGGCGCGTGGAAGAGGCGGCCGCCGTGCTGGAGGGGGTGCTCGCCGGGCCCGTCGACCGGTGGTACGGCAACGTGGCCGAGGTGGTGAGGCAGGAGCTGGGCTACGTGTACCGCTCGTGGATGCGCAGCGCCCCCCGCCGCGCGGCCGAGATCCGCCGCCGCGCCGCGCGGCACGGCGTCGACCTGGAGCGCACCGACCTCCTGCGCATCACCATGACCTGGGATACCGACGGCAACGACGTGGACCTGCACGTCGTGGATCCCGGCGGCGCGCACGTGTACTACGCGGCCCCCAAGGCACCCAGCGGAATCAAGCTCCTGGAGGACATCACCGAGGGCTTCGGCCCCGAGGTGGTGCTGACGGACCGCGTGCTCCCGGGCAAGTACCACGTCGGCGTGAAGTACTTCGCGGCGGGCCCCATGGGGATCAGCCGCGGCGTTGTGGTGGTGATGGAGCCCGCCGGCGGCGGCGACGTCCGCGTGCGCATCGAGCCCTTCCGCCTCCTGCCGGACCGCGGCGACGTGCAGCGCGTCCTCGTCGTCGATCCGGCGGCGGCGAGCCGGTAGGCGCCGTCCTCCAGGGAACCCGGGCCGGCCACCGTCGTATGGAGGCCGGCCCGGGACGCCCGCCTGCACCATCACCCATCCTGCACCGATGCTTCCAGACCGAAACGCGGCAGCCTCCAGGCTTCGCCTGCGCCGTGCGCTGCTATTCGCGGCGCTCGGCTACGGATACGTGGCGGCCGTGCTCGCGCTGCTCTGCGGCGTCCTCGTCCTTTCGGTGAAGCTCGGGCTGGGCGCGGTCGGGTGGTTCGCGCTGGCCGGGCTGGTCGTCTACGTGATCATCGCGCTCGTGGTGGGGTTCGCGCCCCCCGCCGGACGACTGGTGAGCCGCGAGGAGTGCCCCGAGCTCTTTCGCGCGATCGACCGCGCGCGCGGGGAGATGCGCGCGCCCGCGCTGGACGGCGTGTTCCTGACGCACGAGCTGAACGCGAGTGTGATGGAGCGCCCGCGCTTCGGAACGGTGGGATGGACCCAGCGATACCTCGTGCTGGGCCTTCCCCTGCTGTACGCGTTCCCAGAGGACGAGCTGCGCGCAATCCTGGCGCACGCGCTCGCCCACCTCTCACGCCAGCACAGCCGCTCGCGCCGCCTCCTTGCGCGCGCGGAGGCGACGTGGCTGGTGCTGGAGACGCGCTTCACGCGCTCGTTCCGCTGGGTTTCCTTCCTCTTCGTCCCCTTCTTCCGCTGGTACACGCCGCGCCTGGAGGCGCGGACCCAGGAGGCGAGCCGGGGCCACGAGTTCGAGAGCGACCATCTCGCCGCCCGCGTGTCCGGCGTGGCGGTGGCGGCGCGCGCCCTGCTGCGGCTCACGCTGTGGACGGTGCGGCTGGAGCGGGTGGTGTGGCCGTCTGTCTTCCACCGCTCGCTGGAGCGGCCCGCCCCCGCCGCGGACGACTTCCTCGGCGTGCTGGACGTCGTGCGCGAGCCGCTCGCCCGGCCGGAGCTGGAGCGCGGGGTGCGAGCGGCGCTGCGCGACCGCACGCTGGACAGCCACAGCCATCCCAGTCTGGCGGACCGCCTTGAGGCGCTCGGCGCGGACCCGGCGGAGGCGGAGCGCGCCCTTGCGGCGGGGACCGGCGAGTCGGCCGCGGCGGCGTTCCTGGGCCCGGCCGCCCCGGCGCTGGCCGCGGAAGTGGGCGCGGCGTGGGCGGAATCCGCCGGAACCCTCTGGCGGCAGTGCCACGCCGACGCCCGCGTCTGGACGGATGACGCGCAACCCGCCGCGGATGCGACGTGGGCGCACGCGCGCTGGGCCGCGCACTGCGAGCCGCCGGAGACCGCCATCCCCCTCCTGCGCCGCGCGCAGGACCGCACCGAGACGCGCGTGCTCCTGGGCACCCTCCTCCTCCAGCAGGAGGACCACGCCGCCCACGACGAGGCCGTGCGGCTGCTGGAAGCCGAGAGCCGCCGCGAGACGGCGTCGGCCATCCACGCCAACGAGGCGCTGGAGCAGTACTACGCCCGCGTGGGGTGGCCCCGAGACCTTCAGCGCTGCCGCGAGCGCCGCCCCCGGCTGCGCGAGGTGGCGCAGGAGCGGAGCACGGTCTCGTGGCGCGACACGCTGCGCCCGTACCCGCTTCCGCCCTCCGCGCGCGACGAGCTCGTGGCGACGCTGCGCGGGTTCCCGGAGATCCGCAACGCGTACCTGGTGCAGAAGAAGGCGCGCGAGGAGGGCGAGGCGCCGGCGGTGGTGCTCGCCGTGGAGGTGGGCACCCCCTGGTACAGGTTCAGATCCCAGGGGCGCGCGCTGGAGGTGTGCGGGCGCCTCCTTCCCCGCATCCAGCTCCCCGAGCCGTTGGACATGATCGTCCCGGTGGACGGCGCCTATTCGCTGCGCGCGCGGCTGCGCAAGCTCGCCGGAGCCGAGGTCTACCGCCGGGAGGGACCGCCCGCCGCCGCCGCGCCCGTCTCCGTCGGGTGGTCCGCGCCGGCGTGGTACTCGCCGCGCAACCTCCTGGTGGCGGGGGTCGCGGGGGTGGTGCTCGTCACGGGCATCGCGGCCATCGCGGACCCGGACGACGCGCCATCCACCGCCGCGGAGCAGTCGGCCGAGGTGGGGAAGCTGCGCGCGGCCGCCACCCTGAACCCGCAGGACTCGATCGCGGCGCGCGATTATGCGTGGGCGCTGGTGGAAGAGGAGAGGTGGGACGAAGCGGTTCCGGCGCTGGAGGCGGCGGTGCGTCTCAACCCGCGCGACGTCTATCTGCGCAACTCGCTGGGGTGGGTGCTGATCCAGAAGGAGGAGTTCACGGAGGCCGTTTCGCATCTGCGCATCGCGACCGTGATGGACTCGGCGCACGTGGATGCGCGGCACAACCTCGCCTGGGCGCACTTCCGGCAGGGGCAGTACGCCGCGGCCGAGCCCGAGTACCGCAGAGTGATCCGGATGGCCCCGCGCCGCGCCAACGCGCACGCCGAGCTCGGCTCGGTGCTCCTCTACCTCAACCGGCTGGACGAGTCCGAGAAGGAGCTGGACGAAGCGGTGCGGCTGGACGCCAGCGACCCCTGGGCCCACCTGGTGCGCGGGCAGGTGAAGAAGGCGGTGGGCGATCTGGAGGCCGCGGCGGAATCGTATCGCAAGGCCGCCGCACTCGATCCCAAGGCATACATCTGGGCCGAGGTGGGGCACATCGAGCACCTGCGCGGCAAGTTCCGCGAATCCGCCGCCGCGTTCGAGATGGCCGCGAAGGCTGATCCGAAGTACTTCGAAAAGGATGCGTACCGCCGCGAGATCTGGAAGGCCTCGCAAGCCGGGCGGATGTACGTGCCGCCGGGATCGTAGCCGCCCCGAGGTGGTTGAACAGCTGGGCTCACGCGGAGGCGCGGAGGCGCGGAGACGCGGAGAGAGCGAGGAGGGACTCCGGTGATATCCCACGTGCGCGTGCGCGCCGGAGAGGTACCCGGACCGCTAGGAGACTTGATCATGAAAAGGGAAGGCCACACCCAGAGTGCAGGCGACATCCTCCGCCGCCGCTACATCGGCGAGGACGCGGTGCGCACGGCCTCGGTGGAGCGGGAGCGGGCGAACGCGGAGGTCGCACAGCTGATCCATGACCGCCGCACCGCGGCCGGCCTCACGAAGAACCAGCTCGCGGAGCTGATCGGCACGCGGCAGTCGGTGATCAGCCGGCTGGAGGACGCGGACTACGATGGAGACTCCCTCAGCATGCTGACCGCCGCGGAGCGCCGCACGGTAGACGAGTTCGTGAGCTTCCTGAAGACCAGTCCCTGACCCCACCGGCCATTGTCCCGCCGCGGGGCGAAGGGTAGCTTCGGGGCATCCCGAATCCACCCCTGCGACGAACGATGCCGAGCGACCCCATCCTCAGCCACAGCCACGTCCACGTGCCAGGCCGCACGCCCGAGCGGTGGCTCCTGGTGCTGCACGGCATCTACGGCTCCGGGCGCAACTGGGGGACGATCGCGCGGCGGCTGGTGGAGCGCCGGCCGGAGTGGGGCGCGGTGCTCACCGACCTGCGCATGCACGGCGGCTCGCGCGGCTTCGCGGGTCCGCACACCGTGGCCGCCAGCGCCGCCGACGTGGCCGCGCTCGCCGGGCACTTGCAGGGCGAGGTGGCGGCGGTGATGGGGCACTCGTTCGGCGGAAAGGTGGCGCTTACCTACGCGGGCAAAGCGCCCGCCGGGCTGCGGCAGGTGTGGATCATGGACTCCACCCCGGCCGTGCGCGCGCCGGAGGGGAGCGCGTGGCGGATGATCGAGGCGATCCGTTCCCTGCCGCCCGAGTTCGCGTCGCGCGCGGAGGCGGTGCAGGGGCTGATGGCGAAGGGGTACGACGAGGGGCTGGGCGCGTGGATGGCCATCAACCTGGAGCCGCACGAGGGGCGATACCGCTGGCGCCTGGACTTCGACGTGATGGAGGAGATGCTGCGCGACTTCTTCCGCGCCGACCTCTGGGAGACGGTGGCGCGGCCGCCGGAGGGGGTGGAGCTGCACTTCGTGAAAGCCAGCGAGTCCAACACCCTGGAAGAGTCCGCCGCCGCGCGCGTGGAGGCGGCGGGGGCGGCCACCGGGCGCGTCTTCCTCCACCGGCTGGAGGGCGGGCACTGGATCAACACCGACAATCCCGAGGGGGTGCTCGACCTCCTCGTCAGGAACCTGCCGTAGCCGTGTCGCTCATCATCCGCCGCGCCCACCCGGACGATGCGCCGCGCCTGGCCGTTCTGGCGCGCGCCCATGCAGCCGCGGTGACGCCGGAGTACGTCGCGTCGCATCGCGTTTTCACCGCATCGGAGGGGACGCGGCTCGTAGGATTTTACGCGCTGGAGGACGAAGGGGAGCGGTGGACGCTTCGCCACCTGTGGGTTGCGCCGGAGTGGACGGGGCGGGGGCGCGGCCGGTGGATGTTCACCGATGCCGTGCGGCGCGTGCGCCGCGCCCACGCCGCGGCGCTACGCCTGGTGCCGGAGCGGGGGGCGGAGGCGTTCTTTCTGAAGATGGGCGTCGCGGCGGTGGAGGGCGGGCCGGCGCTGGAGCTGGACCCCGCCACCTGGGAGGAGCCGCTCGCCGACAGCGTGTCAGGCGCCGCCTTCGCCGAGTAGCACCAGCACCACGTCGCCCACGTTGGTGCCGGTGGGGCCGGTGACTACCAGTTCGCCGGTGGCGCGGAAGAAGGTGTGGCTGTCGTTGCGGTCGAGCGCGGCGCGCGCATCCTCGCCGCGCTCCTTTGCGCGCGCCACCGTCCCGGAGTCCACGATGGCACCGGCGGCGGGGGTGGGCCCGTCTACGCCGTCAGTCCCCAGCGTGGCGGCCACGATCCCGTCTTCATCGGCGATCTCCAGCGCCAGGGCGAGGGCGAGCTCCTGGTTGCGCCCGCCTCGTCCCTTCCCGCGCACCGTCACCGTCGTCTCGCCGCCGAAAAGGAGCGAGAGCGGGCCGTCGTGCTCCCCGCGCCGCCGCCGGGCGAGCGCGGCGATCTCGCGGGCGGCGTCGCGCGCCTCTCCCTCCAGGTTGTCCGCCACGATCTCCGCGCGGTAGCCCAGCGCCTCCGCGGCGCGCGCTGCCCCGGCGAGCGCATCACCCACCGACGCCACCACGTGCGCCGATGCGCGGCGGAAGGCGGGGTCGCCGGGCTTGGGCGTCTCCGCTACCATCCCGGCGGCGCCTGCTTGGAGGTGGGCCATGACGGCATCGGGCGTCCTCACCCCGTACTTCCGCAGCACCGCCACCGCCTGCGCGAATGTGGTTGTGTCGGGCACGCCGGGCCCCGAGCCGATCACGTCCAGCGGCGACCCCACCACGTCCGATATCGCCAGCGTCACCAGCCGCGCCGGTGCGGCCGCGCGCGCCAGCCCGCCCCCCGCGATGCGCGACAGGTGCTTGCGCACGGCGTTCATCTCGCCGATCTCGGCCCCGGCGCGCAGGAGGGCCGCCGTCACCTCGCGCACCTCCGTGAGCCCCACCGCGGCGGGCGGGCACGGCCACAGCGCCGATGCCCCGCCGGAGAGCAGGCAGAGCACCAGGTCCCGCTCCCGAGCCGAGTGCGCCACCCGCAGCGCCGCCACCGCACCGGCGAGGCCGTGCGTGTCCGGCACCGGGTGCGCGGCTTCCCACACTTCGATCCCCGGCAGCTCCGCGCCCCCGCCATGCGGCACCGTGATGCATCCGCTCGCCACGCGATCCCCGAGCACCTCCAGCGTCCCGCGCGCCATCCCCACCGCCGCCTTTCCTGCGCCCACCATCAGCACCCGCTCCACATCCCCCAGCTCCACCCTTTCCTCGCCCACCGCCAGCGAATCGCCCTCACGCCGCAGCGCACGGAGCACGGCCGCGCGCGGATCTACAGAGGCAAGTGCGGCGTCGAGGATGCGGCGGGCGTCATCGCGCAAAGGCATGGGCGGATCTGGTAGTTAGATCGGCAGTAAGGGGCGCCGGAGCCCTGGACAATCGGCGGCGCGCGTGCCTACGTTGGCGCGCCGGACCCACCACCGGGCCGTGCAGCTCCGCCCCTCTCTTCTACGATGATATGGCGATCAAGCGGATGGACAACGTTCTCATCGTCGTCGAGGACATGGAGGCTGCCAAGGCCTTCTTCGCCGAGCTCGGCATGGAGCTGGAAGGCGAGACGACGGTCGAGGGGCCCTGGGTGGATCAGACCGTCGGGCTCGAGGGCGTGCGTGCCGACATCGTCATGTTCAAGACGCCGGACGGCCACGGCCGGGTGGAGCTGACGAAGTTCCACACACCGCCGGCGGTAAGAACCGAGCCGGCGAACGCCCCTTCGAATGCGTTGGGCATACGCCGCATCATGTTCGCCGTCGACGACGTGGACGACACCGTCGCCCGCCTCGGCCGCCACGGCGCCGAACTCGTCGGCGAGATCGCGCAGTACAAAGACGTCTACCGGCTCTGCTTCATCCGTGGCCCCGAGGGCATCATCATCGGACTGGCCCAGCAGCTCAGGTGAGAGCGCACTAACGCACTCACACACTTCATCCCTTAACCGGCGTCAGCGCCGGCCGCCCGCCCAGCACCGCGTGCACGTTGCGGGCGGCGAGCATCGCCATTTCCGTGCGGGTGCCGCGCGTCGCCGAGCCGATGTGGGGGAGGAGGACGACGTTCGGGAGCTCCAGCAGGCCCGGGTGCACGGCGGGCTCGTGCTCGTACACGTCGAGCCCCGCCGCGGAGAGCAGGCCATCGCGGAGGGCATCGACCAGCGCGGCTTCGTCCACCAGCGCGCCGCGGGCGGTGTTGATGAGGATGCTCCCGGGGCGCATCCGGCGGAGGGCATCGCGGCCGAAGGCGTGGCGCGTCTCGGGGGTGAGCGGCGCGTGGAGCGACAGGATGTCGCTGCGGGCCAGGAGCCCGTCGAAGTCCACGCGCTCCGCCCCCAGCGCCCGCTCGTCCTCGGCCGAGAGCGGGGTGCGGGAGTGGTAGACCACGCGCATACCGAAGCCCCTCGCCCGCCGCGCGACCGCCCGCCCGATGCGCCCCATCCCAAAGATCCCCAGCGTCCGCCCTTCGAGGTCGCCTCCGAGGTAGTCCCAGAACCCCCACCCGCCGAACTCCCCCGCGCGCAGCGAGCGCTCCGCCTGCGGAAGCCGCCGGACCGCCGCCAGGATGAGCGCCCACGCCAGGTCCGCCGTCGCGCCGGTGAGGACGTCAGGGGTGTTGGTCACGACGATCCCGCGCGCACGGCACGCCGCCACGTCCACGTGCTCGTACCCGACGACGGCGTTCGCCACCACGCGCAGCCGCGGCGCCTGCTCCAGCAGCGCCGCATCCACCCGGTCTGTCAGCAGGCAGAGGAGCGCCTGCGCGTCGCCGAGCGCATCGCGCCATCCATCCGGCCCGGCGACCGTCCCCACCTCGCGCAGCAACGCCAGCGCCTCGTCCGGAAGCGGAAAGGTGGTCGCGATGATCGGCTCAGGCATCGTCCTGTATCCGGCTGACAAGCGATTTCACACAGAGCCGCAGAGGGAAAGGGCAAGGGCACAGAGAACCCTTTTGTTGTTCCTTGCTGTTATCTCTGTGTCTCTGTGTGCGGAATGGCCTTCTCCCAGAGCGAAATGCTCGCGCCCGCCAGCCCCAGCTTGGTATGCTCGCGGATGCTCATCTCGCTGAACCCCAGCGCCTTCACGACGGGATGGATGGCGAGGCGGCGGCGCTGGAACGCGGTGCGCAGGCGGCGGATGCCACTCGCGGCGAGCCGGCCCTCGAGAGCGGCCAGCGCCTCGCGCGCCACGCCCGTGCCCCGATGCGCGGGCGCGACCAGGATCATCCCCAGCAGCGCCACGTCCGGCTCGGGATGCGCGGCCCACCAGCCGAGCGCGCCGGCATCGGTGCCGTCGGCAAGGGAGATCAGCGCGACCTCGCGGCCTGGGCGCGCGGCGGCCTCGCGAATCTCGTGCGCGGCGCTCTCGGGAGTGGCACTCTCAAGCCCCGCAACGACGGCGAAGTAGTCCGGCGTGGCGTCAAAGACGGCCTGCAGCCGCGGCGCGTCGTCCAGCCCCAGCGGGCGGATGACGAGACGCGCGGACTCGATGACGGGATCTTCCTGGGACGGCACGCGCTGCACGGTTCGGGACTCGGCGGAAGCGGGCCGGGAAGTTGCCCCGGACCCGCCCGCGGCGTCAAGTTACCCGCCGCGCGCGTCCGCCCGTGGATGCGGCCGGGGGAGATCCACAGCGGAAGGCGGGGAGCGGTTCGGTGAGCGCACAACTGGAGTCGCGGCACTTCTACAACACGGGCGACGCGGTGCAGCACGTGGCCGGCGTCATGGGCTGGATCGTGGAGGGGTTCGCCCTCTGGGCCGTGGTCCGCTGGGACGATGGCAGGCAGGAAGAGGTGGACCAGCTCGACCCCACCATCTGGGTGGTGGAGCGGGCGGCGCGGGAGTGAAAGGAAGGGCGCGCTCCGGCTCTCTTGCGGACATCGTCCAGACCAGTTCATGGGAGCCAGTTGTTGATAGCCTATCGGCTCCCTATCATCGCTGGATGAAAGTTCATGAAGTAATCGCCCGCATCGAGGCCGATGGCTGGTATCTTGCGCGCACCCGTGGCAGTCACCGGCAATTCAAGCATCCGGCGAAATCCGGCACGGTGACCGTCTCCGGGAAGCGGAGTATGGATCTGCCACTCGGCACACTCAGGAGCATCTTCAAGCAGGCAGGGGGGAAGTAAGATGCAATACGCAATCGTCATTGAGCCGAGCCCCACTGGTTTCGGCGCGTACGTACCGGATCTCCCAGGGTGCGTTGCCGTGGCTGAGACCGAGTCCGAAGTTCGCGAGCTGATCCGGGAAGCTGTCGAGTTCCACTTGGAGGGCCTGCGAGAGGAAGGGGCCTTGGTCCCTGCTCCTGCCGTCCGAGTCGGCTATATCGAAATCCGGCAGGCGGCGTAGCGTGCCAGATTTGCGGTCATTCCGTCGCTGATGGCGCACTTCGATCCGAGCTGGTGCGCCCGCATCAACGCGCACAAAGCCGCCGAGCCCGCCGCTCCCCCGCCCAACCCGGCGCCCCTTCGCAAGATCGAGGTGCCCACGCAGCACTTCTGCGACATCTGCGGCGTGGAGATGTACGACCACAACTGCAAGATCGTCTGCCCCAACTGCGGCTACAAACGGGACTGCACGGACCCCTGAGTGTGGTGTCAGGGTTGATGCTGGTGCCAGCAAGGCCCGGTTCCGCCGTCGCGGAGCCGGGCTTTTGCTTAAAGGAGCGATTGCGGGCTGGGCGCGCCTGCTGCCGCGCAACCCGTGCGGCGGCTGGCGGAACGTTGCGATTGTGCGCCGGGTGCGGCACAACGATGTTGGGATGCGCAAAGGCACCTCCGGTCAACACGACACGAGATCACACACGCGATGGCGACGATCGATACACCGAGTGCGATGGAGGCCGCCGAGGGTCTCCTCCGCGAGCGATTCGGGCTCCCGGATTTCAGGGCGGGGCAGCGCCAGGTCATCGAAGCGCTCTTTGAGCACGGCGGGGCGCTGGCCGTCTTCCCAACGGGTGGGGGGAAGTCGCTCTGCTACCAGCTCCCGGCGCTCCTTTTGGACGGGGTGACGGTGGTGATCTCGCCGCTGATCGCGCTGATGAAGGACCAGATCGACTACCTGCGCTCGCGGGGGATTGAGGCGGCGCGGCTGGACAGCTCGTTGGAGCGCCAGGAGGTCGCCTCGGTGGAGCGCGGGCTGCGCGCGGGGACGCTGAAGCTGCTGTACGTGGCGCCGGAAAGGTTCAACAACGAGCGCTTCCTGGAGCAGCTCGGGCGCGTGCGGATCTCGTTGTTCGCCGTCGACGAGGCGCACTGCATCTCGCAGTGGGGGCACAACTTCCGCCCGGACTACCTGAAGCTCGCCGAGACCGCTCGTACCCTGGGGGTGGAGCGGATCCTGGCGCTCACGGCCACCGCGACCCCCGCCGTCGTGCAGGACATCTGCGACAGCTTCGGGATCGCTCCCGCGGGCGCGGTCGTCACGGGCTTCCACCGGCCCAACCTCTTCCTCTCCACGCACCCGGTGGCGTCGTCGGGGCGGGACCGCGTGCTGGTGGAGCGCATCCGCTCGCGCCCGCCGGGCCCCGGGATCGTGTACGTGACGCTCCAGAAGACCGCCGAGAGCGTCGCCGAGGTGCTCGCCGAAGCCGGCATCCCCGCGCGCGCCTACCATGCCGGCATGGATACCGAGCTCCGCTCCGAGGTGCAGGAGTGGTGGAAGGGCTCCGACCGCGCGACGGTGGTGGCGACCATCGCGTTCGGGATGGGGATCGACAAGGCGGACGTGCGTTACGTCTACCACTACAACCTGCCCAAGGGGCTGGAGAGCTACAGCCAGGAGATCGGCCGGGCGGGGCGCGACGGGCTGGACTCCACCGTCGAGGTGCTGGGGAGCATGGAGGACGTTGCGACGCTGGAGAACTTCGCGTACGGCGACACGCCGGACCGCGAGTCGATCCGCGGCCTCCTCCGCTGGGTCGACGCGGAGCCCGCCACCTTTGAGATCGCGCAGCTCAAGCTGGCCAACCAGCACGACCTGCGGCAGCTCGTCCTGCGCACGGCGCTCACCTACCTGGAGCTGCTGGGGATGATCCGCCAGGGAACGCCCTTTTACGCCGGCTACAAGGCCAAGCTCCTGGCGCCGCTCCCAGAGGTCGTCGGCCGCTTTTCGGGGGAACGCGCGCGGTTCATCGGCGCTCTTTTTGGACAGGCGAAGTTCGGGCGCACACTCTACACCATCGAGCCCGACGAGCCGGTGCTGGGCTCGGTCGACCGCGGTCGCGTGGTGCGCGCGCTGGAGTACCTGTCGGAGCAGGGACTGGCGGAGCTGCAGGTGACCGACCTGCGCCAGCGCTACTCCAAGCTCGTCCCGCGTCTGGACGTGGAGGCGCTGACGGGCGAGCTGGAGGCGCGCTTCGTACAGCGTGAGGTGGGGGAGGTCGAGCGGATCGGACAGGTGGTGGAGTTGGTGGAGCGCGACGGGTGCCAGACCAACGTGCTCCTGGAGTACTTCGGCGAAGTACGCGCGGCGCCATGCGGCCACTGCACCTGGTGCTCGACGCGGACGTCCACCCGCTTCCCCGCGCTTGCGCCGCACCCCCCGGTGGAGCGTGCCATCGACGCCGGCGCCTTTCGCGCGCTGTGCGCCAAGCACCCGGCCGCGCTCGGCACCGCGCGGCGGCGGGCGCGCTTCCTGTGCGGCCTCTCCACCCCTGCGCTCACGCAGGCCAAACTGACCCGCAACCCCCTCTTCGCCGCCCTGGAGGACCGCCGCTTCGCCGAGGTGCTCGCGTGGTGCGAGGCGATGTAGGACGGGTGCGGTAACTTAAGGCGGCTCGCGGAGCGGCAGGCCGGGAACGCGCCGCTACTGCGCGGCCGACCGCACGAGGGTGGTGTTCGGCTTCGGCGAGTTCTCCACCTCTTCCTCGCCGCGGAGGGCCGCATCGAGGCCCCACCGGGCGCCGTGGGCGCGCTGCAGCGCGCCCATCGTGAGGTGGACCTGGATGTACGCCACGTCCTCGGGTGTGGCGGATGGAGCGCGCCGCTCGGGACAGCGGCTGACGTCCGCCACCACCGAGTACCACGAGCAGGTGTGGCCGATCCCGAGCGTGTGCACCATCTCGTGCGCGATCAGTCCCGGCGCGCCCGGACGGGTGAAGGCGAGGGCATCGTCCAGCCGCACGGAGCCGTACCCGATGTCGCCGCCGCTGTACGCCACCGATCCGAGCCCAGCGGACCGCAGGCCCCGCTCCACCCATACGAGCACCAGATCCTCCGGCGCGTCGTCCACGGGGTCCGTCTCGCTGAAGCGCGCCGGCCGGAAGAGATGCTCGCCCAGGTCGCGCTCCAGCTCGGCAACCTCGCGCCAGAAGGCAGCCGAGTCGCGCGCGCTGATCCGCTCCGAGCTGTACCCGTGGTCGAAGGCCACGCGCAACGGGAAGCTCCCGGGGCGCCATGCCGGCACGGTACTCACGCGCGCGCCCAGGCGCGAGGGTACGCCGCGCCGGAAGAAGCCGCTGCTGCAATCCCGGCAGGTAGGCGTGAAGCCGCGTCTGGCGCTCACCTCCACGATCTCCCCCGCATGCGTCCCCGCGCGGATCGTCCAGCGGCGCGGCAGCAGGACCATGCGCACCTCCTCGTCCCACTCGCCGCGCGCAAGCGAGGCCACGGACGGGTGGAAGACGCGCGCCGCCGTCTCCGCCGCGTCCACCACCACCCGCACCGAGTCGCCGCCCAGCGAGTCCGGAATTGGCACGGCGAACCGCCCCGCCACATCCGTGGACGCGGTGTCTGACCACGCGCCGACGTGCGCCGTCACCCGCAGTCCGGCCGTCGCGGCCCCATCCGCCGCCCACACCTGCCCGCGGATCGCCTGCGCATCCGCTGCGGGGGCCAGCGCCACCAGCATCGCCGAAGCGCCCAATCCGCGGGCGATTATCGATCGCATTGACATCCAAGTACCACTCGCTGAAGCACTTGCGCGTCCACCTCGCCGCGCGGCCCGCTCTGTACACCGCACTATGGAGCAGGTTACAGCGGACAGGGAACAGCCCACCAGGTTCGCGCGCTGGGCCGCTCGTGTCGACCCCGTCCGGCCTACCCACAACCTCCGCCGATCCACTGCTGGCGTGGAAAGATCGCAAGCGCGCAAATCGTTGCCATTGTTGGGTTTGGCGCGATGTACGGACACGAACGAAAGAGTTGACAACGGCTTCGGACCGCAGGTATCCTGGGGTGGCGATGCGCGCCTCACGTCGACAAGGAACCACCATGACTACGAGACCGTCCCAGGCGAAGGGAAGACTGTCCGCATTTTTCTACGGGATGGCGCATGCCCTGGATCTCGGAGGCACTTTGGCGCGCGACCGTGGGCGGTTTGCGGGCGGATTCGAGAGCGATGCCCGCGCGCTCCGCGGCGACTGGGAACGCACATTCCGGAGCTTAGACGGAGTCGTGGATGCCGGGGCGGAGAGCGAAGCAAAATAGAAAGGCCGTCACCGAGCGCGGGAACACCCCTGCCGTTCCAGAGCGGGAGCGGCAGGGCGAATTTTTCCCGGGTGAGATCCGCGTCTCGCGGGTCAGTACGACGTTCAGCGGTCCGATCCCTCTGCCTACGCACCTCCGGGAGTACGAACAGGTGCTTCCCGGGTCCGCGGACCGCATCGTCACCATGGCTGAGGCCGAGGCACACCATCGCCGTACATCAGAGGGCCGCTTGATCCGCCTCTCGGAGTGGGGGCTGCTGGCGGCGCTTCTGATCGCGCTCGTCGGCATGATCGGTGGACTGTACGTCACCTTGCGGGGAAAGTCTCTCGAAGGAATGGGGACGATCGGGGTTACGATCGTTGCTCTCGTGACGGTATTTGCCCTTCGCAAAGAGCCACCGGGCGAGAGTGATTGACCCGAATACCTTCATGCGGAATAGCAAAGCGGGAGCGCCTCGGCATCGAAGCAGCTCCCGCTCTGACCCTATTCCTTTCCTCAGCCCCTACCGGTTCGGCTTGGACGCGCGCGTGCCGGGCTGCGGCTGGTTGCCGGGGGTGAAGCCGCCGCGGTTGTAGCCGGAGTACGAGTGCTCCTGCGGCTGCCGGTGGCGGAGGTGGTCGGCGTAGTTGCCGTCGTAGCCGCGGGCGATCTCGCGGGCGCCGGGGGCCCAGCCGTAGCTCCGGTCGTAGCCGCGTCCCGTGCGGAAGGCCAGGCTGTCGCGGTTGTACTGCTGGAGGTACTGGTTGTCGTAGCGCACGCCGCCGTCGCCGGAGTCGCCGCGCATCTGCCGGTCGTAGCCGCGGTTGCCGTTCAGCGGGCGCCCCTGCGCGCCGTGGGGGCTGCGGTCGAAGGGGTCCTGGAACCAGCCCTCGCGGTTGAAGCCGCCCGGCGGCTGGCGGTAGCGCCCCTCGTAGCCGCCCCACCCGCCCAGATCCTGCGAGTGCTCGCGGCGATAGTGGCCGTACGCGCCCTGCCAGTTGCCCTCATCCTCCCGCATTCCGTGGTAGTGCCCGTCCGCCCAGTTGGGGTCCAGCGGATGCGGGCGGCCCCAGTCCGGGCGCACCGAGTTCTGCTGGATCCCCTTGTACTCGCGGTTGTCGTAGCCGTGGCGCGCCATCGTATGCCTCCTTCTGCATTCGGATCATGTTCCCGGGCCTGCCCGAGTCTTGCGTCGGCATCTCGCAAGATCCCTTCCGCTTTCGGAATACCGCGGAAGGGGAGGCGTTCACCCCGGACGGAGGTGAAGGATGAGGAGAAGCATGGCACAGACTGGCGCGCTGGTCTTCGGAGCCGCGTTCCTGCTGTTCGGTGTGCTGGGGCTGTTCGTGCACAACGGGATGGGGATGGAGGCCGACAACGAGACCACCGGGAAGCTGCTGGGGCTCTTTCCGGTGAACCTACTCCACAACATCGTGCACCTGGCGTTCGGTGTGTGGGGGATCGTGGCGTCGCGCAGCCATGCCGCGTCCCGCGGCTACGGCCGCATCGGCGCCGTGATCTACGCCGTGCTGGTGGTGATGGCCTTCATCGATCCCACCACCTTTGGCCTGGTCCCCATCGGCGGCAACGACATCTGGCTCCACGCCGTGCTCGCCGCCGGCCTCGCCTACATCGGCTTCGCGGCTCCCGACACGACGGCCCACGCCCGCGTGTAGCGACTGCCGCACGGTGATGAACTCGATGCCCCTCGCCAGCCGGCGGGGGCATCGTGTTTTCCTCGTCCGGCGGGTGGCGTGGATTGGACGCGATGCGCTCCGTTTAGTGCTCGTGCCGAATAGCGCCGGGGCGGCTATCTTGATGTTCGCTCACCTCCCGCTCCCCGATCACTCCTCATGCCCCAGCCGATCATCCAGGTAGACGCTTTCGCGGACCACGCCTTCACCGGCAACCCCGCAGCGGTTT
>DASWNZ010000190.1:0-17995 GCA_036398975.1 Longimicrobium sp. | reverse complement strand
GGCGGCGGCGCGGGCGAGGAGGCGGGCGCGCTCGGCTGCGTCGATCAGGCGACCGTTGGTGATGACGGCGTGGATGCGGGTGGTGTTGCGGATGTCGGCCAGCGGGTTGGCGTCCAGGATGACGAGGTCGGCCAGCCTGCCCGGCGCGACGGTGCCGAGCGAGTCCAGGGCGCCCAGGTAGCGGGCGGGGTTCAGGGTGGCGGCACGGAGCGCATCCAGCGGCGAAAGTCCGGCGCCGACGAGTAGCGCGAGCTCGTCGTGCACCCCCGAGCCCGCGAAGACGTACGCCTCGTCGCTCGCGTCCGTCCCGGCGAGGATGCCCACTCCCGCGCGATGGGCCAGCCCCACCAGCCTCCACGCGTTCGCCTCCAGGCGGCGCTCGAAGCGAACCTCCTCCGGATCGGCGGAGGTGGCGCCGCTCCGCCAGCGCGCGGCGAGGGCGGGGGGCACGAAGAGCAGCCGGGGGTCGGCCATCAGCGCGGCCGGCGGCACCTGGCCGTGTGTCACGGCGAGCGTCGGCGTTATCCAGGTGCCGTTCGCCACCATCCGCGCGAAGAGGGGGCGGCAGGCATCCTCCACCGGCCCCGCGGCGACTGCGGACTGAAGCCGCCGGAGCGCCGCCCGGGTGGAGTCCGCATTGGGCCCGAGCGACTCGCGCGCCCTGGTGAAATCCGCCAGCAGCTCGTTGCCGCGCGGCGTGCAGGCGAGGCTCAGCTGGTCGAGGACGTGCTCGATGCTTCGCTGCCCCGCATCGCTCGCTTCGATGGCGGTCACCTCGCGCGGCACGTGCCCGGCGAAGGGGATCCCGCGCCGTTTCGCCTGCGCCGCGATGGCGAAGTACGCGTCGCGCGAGAGTCGGCTGTAGACCTTGAGGAAGTCGAAGCCGAGCCCCTGCATCGTGTCCACCACGACACGCGCCCGCGCCGCGTCGGGCACTCCGTAGCCGTGCACCCAGGAGGTCGGCACGCCATCGAGCATGGGGCTGGACCAGACGATGCGCGGCGCACCGCTCCCCGGCCGCCGCGCCTCCGCACGCCAGTACTGGAGCGTGTCCAGGTAGCTCCCCATCTCCCGCACGCCCGTGACGCCGTGCGCCAGGAAGAGCGGCCAGAAGTGGCGCGCCCGCCCCTCGCGCGAGGTGTGCACGTGCATGTCCCACAGCCCCGGGATCACGTACTTCCCCCTCGCATCCCGCACGCGCGCGCCGCGCGGCACGCGCACGTTCGCCCCCACGGCCACGATGCGGTTCCCCGTGATCAGCACCGTGCGGTCCGTGAGCACCACCCCGCGCTCCACGTCCACCACGTTCGCGTGGGTGAGCGCGAGCTGGGCGCTGAGCGGGGGCGTAGCGCATCCGACCGCGCAGGCGAGCAGGGCGAAGAGCGTCGTGCGGCGCATTGGATTGATCCGGAGGAAGGGAAAAACAACAGCCTCACACAGAGAACACGAAGGGAACCGCAAAGGCACAGAGAACATCTTTCTGTTTCCCCTCGCGGTTCCCTCCGTGGCTCTGTGTGAGGCCCTCTGTTTCTACTTCTCGATGGGTAGACGCACCGAGTTGCCCCACTCCGTCCACGAGCCGTCGTAGTTGCGGACGTTGGCGAAGCCGAGAAGGTACGTGAGCGCGAACCAGGTGTGCGACGAACGCTCGCCGATGCGGCAGTAGGCGATCGTCGGCTGGGCGGGGTCGAGGCCGAGCTGCTCCTGGTAGAGCGCGCGCAGCTCGTCGGCGGAGCGGAACTCGCCCGTGTCGGGGTTCACGGCGCGCGCCCAGGGCATGCTCTTCGCCCCCGGGATGTGGCCGCCGCGCATGGCCCCTTCCTGCGGGTAGTCCGGCATGTGCAGCTTCTCGCCGCTGAACTCCTCGGGCGAGCGCACGTCCACCAGCTGGCCGCGCTGCCCGATGTGCTGGAGCACGTCCTCGCGAAATGCGCGGATGTGCTCGTCGTCGCGCTTCGGCAGGGGGTACTCGGACGGGGGATACGACGGCGCGTCGGTGGTCATGGGGCGGCCCTCGTTCTCCCACTTCTTGCGGCCGCCGTCCATCACTTTGACGCGGTCGTGGCCGAAGAGGCGGAAGACCCACAGGGCGTAGGTGGCCCACCAGTTGTTCTTGTCGCCGTAGAAGATCACCGTCGTCTCCGGCGAGATGCCGCGCTCGCGCATGAGGCGGGCGAAGCTCTCCTCGTCCAGGTAGTCGCGGTTCAGCGGGTGCTGGAGGTCGGTGTGCCAGTCGATCTTCACGGCGCCCGGGATGTGGCCCATCTCGTAGAGCAGCACGTCCTCGTTGGACTCCACGAGGCGCACGGAGGGGTCTTCAAGGTGCGCGGCCACCCACTCGGTGGAGACGAGCGCCTCGGGGTGCGTGTAGCCACGTTGGTCGATCGGGGTGGAGTCGGGCATGGTTCCTCGGTTGTGCGGGCAAATCGGGAGACGCGGATCAGAGCCGCATCAACCCTGCTCCTTTCCTTCCTCCAGCTCGCGCACGGCGCGTTCCGCGGCGTCGAAGCCGATCTTGCTGTGCGTGCCATCGCAGAACGGCTTGCGCGTGGAGGCGCCGCAGCGGCAGAGCGACACCTTTTTGCCGGCCACCACCGGGAACTCGTTGCCATCCGCGTCGATCAAGCGGAAGGGACCTTCCACCACGAACGGCCCGTTGTGCCGGGCCAGGATCGTGACCGGCGTCTCTGTGTTCGCCGCTTCGCTGCCGTCCGTCATCGTGTGCTCCAGGGTAGGGAATAGGGATCAGGGACCAGGGATTAGGGTTCCCTGCTCCTCATCCGATCGCGTTGGCCATCCAAAAGATTCCCAGCGCGGCGCTGCCCAGCGCGGTCAGGGTGCGCAGCGTGCCGCCCAGCGCGGGAATGCGGTGCCGCGCACGGTGGAAGACGGCGCCGGCCACCGCGGCGTACAGCCCCATCCCCGCCGTCGTCCCCACGCCGAAGAAGAGGAGGTGCGTCCCCGCCGCCCAGGGCGAGCTGCTGACGGTGACGGTGATCAGCGCCACGAGCGGGGCGGTGCCGGCCAGGCCGTGCGCCATCCCCACCCACAGGCTCCCGTGGCGATGCGGATGCGGATCGTCCCCGGCCAGCGCGTGCGCCTCGCCGTGGACGACGCTCCAGAGGAGCCACACGCCGAGCGCGAGGAGCATCGTCCCCACGCCGAACTCCAGGCCGTTGACCACGCCTTGCGGCACGCGGATGCCCAGCGCGATCAGGGCCGAGCCCGCCACCAGGATCGCCGCGGAGTGCCCCAGACCCCAGCGCAGCCCGAAGCCCACCGCCTCGCGCGGTCGCGGGCGGCGGGAGACGAAGGTGGTGACCGCGGCCATGTGGTCGGGCTCCAGCGCGTGCAGGAAGCCCAGGCTTATGGCGGTCAGCAGCGGCAGCAGTTCCATCGTGCGTACGAGCGGGTGCGGTGTGCGGGAAGCCGAGAAAGCTACTCCCCCGGCCGGACCCGCGCCAGCACGCTACTGGATATGGAAGCCCACCGGGAAGCGGAAGCGCGCGTCGAAGGGAACGCCGTCCAGCGTCGCCGGCGCGAACCGCAGCCTGCGCCCTATCTCCTCGGCCGCGCGGTCCAGGTACTCGTCGCCCGAGGAGCGCGCCACCACCGCCAGCGACACGCCGCCCTCGCGGTTGGCGACGAGGAGGACCACCGCCTGGCGCGTCACCGGCGCCGGCAGCTTGCCGCGCTCGGGGTGGTTCAGCACCGCCTGCCCGATCATGTCGATGCGATCCTGCTCGTTCAGCAGCACCGGGCGGCAGTGCTGGCGCCCGGGGAGGATGGCGGGGTACTCGCCATCGACGCGGATCAGCGCCTGGTATCCACGCCCGCGGGGTAGCGACTCCATGTACTTGTCGACGGCCGCGGTCACCTGCGCCACGCCCGGCTCCGGGTAGTTGGAGTGCATGAAGAGGAGCACTCCTTTGCGCGTGCTGTCCACGTCCACCAGGAGGAGCCCCTGCGGCTCGTTGACGCCGTTGCGCCGCCCAATGTCCACCAGCTGGGCGCGGAGCTGCCGGCTTTCGTTGAGCTGCCCGGGTGTGGGGCCGCGCACGCTGTCCGGCACGGTCTCGCACCGCTGCCCGGGCACGCGGCTGGCGATGGGCGACTGTGCGCTGGCGGCGGCGGAGGTGAGCGCGACGAGGGCGGCGGCCAGGATGGCGGGGCGGGGAAGGCGGAAGGTCATGAAGGCACTGGGGGCGGCGGTTGGACGCGGAAGGAATGGCGGAAAGATAGCCGTGGAGCGGGCGTTTGCAAACAGATGGCGTCCGCCGCCGGTTGCATGTAAGGCCTGCGTTGGGGTAACATCCAGCGTCCCCGCTCTCCCTGAACACAGGTTTCACATGGTCTCGATCCGCATCCGCCTCGCCGCCGTGCTCGCCGCCGCGGTGCTCCCCGCGACCACCGCGCACGCGCAGGACTCCGCGCCGCCGCTGCAGGCCGTCGTCGCCACGACCGACGGGTGGGATGCGACGACGGCGCGCGTCCGGCTCTTTGCGCGCCGCACGCCATCTTCGCCCTGGGTGCAGGTGGGGGCGGCGATGAGCGCGTCGGTCGGGCGCACTGGGCTGGGATGGGGGACGGGGCTGCACGCATCCGCGGACCAGGGCGCTGGCCCAGTGAAGCGCGAGGGGGATGGGAAGGCGCCGGCGGGGATCTTCCGATTGAGCTCCGCCTTTGGGTACGCCCCGGCGGACTCGGCGCGCTGGATCCGCCTCCCGTACCACGCCAGCGACCCGAGCATCGAGTGCGTGGACGACTCCGCATCGCGCTTCTACAACCAGCGCGTGGACCGCGACACCGTGACGCCGGACTGGACGAGCCACGAGGAGATGCGGCGCACGGACGGCCTGTACCGCTGGGGCGTGTGGGTGGATCACAACACGGGGCCGGCGGAGGCGGGGCGGGGGTCGTGCATCTTCATCCACATCCGCTCGCGCCCAGGCGCCCCCACCGTCGGCTGCACCGCCTTCGCCGAAGAGGACGTCCGACGCATCCTCCGCTGGCTGGATCCGCGCAGGCGCCCGGTGCTGGTGCAGCTTCCGGAGGCGGAGTACCGGCGGTTGCGGAGGGGGTGGAGGTTGCCCTAGGGACACCCCGGCGGTTGAAACCGCTGCAACAACAGCGGGAAACCTGCCTTCGCAGGTTGTGGGGGTGGGGGCGCCGCATCGCCGGGGGCTGAAGCCCCCGGCTGGAACCACGCGAAGGCGGCTGAAGCCGGCTCGAGGAACGCGCCCGGATCTCGCCCGCGAGTCCGCGGAGGCGGACTTTGTGCTGTTGTTGCTGCGAGTTCACTCGCCGGGGCAAACCCCAGAAGCCTCCACCTTAACGTTCCCCTTGCGCTGAGCGCCGTAAAAGCGCACCGTATAGGCTCTTCCCCCCAGGCACCTCGCCCGGACTCTCCGACGGACCCCATCCCCGCCGCATCATGTACCCCAATTCCAGGCCCCTCCCGGGGCGCCTGCGCCGCGCCGCCGTCGTGGCCGCCGCGCTGTTTGGCACCGCCTGCATGGGCAACTCCGAGCCGGATGGACTGAGAGCGCACGCGTACGTCGCGCCGGGTGCGTCGCTGGCGATTCCGGTGCGCGGCATTCGGCCGGAGCAGCTGCGCGACACGTACGAGGCTCCGCGCTCCGGCGGGCGCGTGCACAACGCCATCGACATCATGGCCCCCGAAGGCACACCCGTGCTCGCCGCCGTCGACGGCACCATCTTCAGGCTGCGCACGGGCGGGCTGGGTGGCGTCACCGTCTACCAGCTTGGCAACGACCGGCGCACGCTCTACTACTACGCCCACCTCCAGCGCTACGCCGCCGGGCTGCGCGAAGGGCTCCCGATCGTCAGGGGCCAGGTGATCGCGTACGTGGGCGACACCGGGAACGCGGGGCGCGGGAACTACCACCTGCACTTCAGCGTGTCGCGCCTGGACGACCCGCGCCGCTGGTGGCAGGGGGAGAACGTGAATCCGTACCCAATGCTGGCCGGCGTCGCCGCGCGCTCGCGCGAAGGACGCTGACCCGCCGGCCACACGAAGCGCAGAGGCGCGGAGAGATCCTCCGCGCCTCTGCGCCGTTGGGGGGAGCGCGCGGGCGGGATTCGTGCAGAGCCCACGACCTCGATTGTCGCGTCGCACCCCACCCGTCCGAAGCGCCCCGCATGAAGCCGATCGCCCTCCTCGCCGCGCTCGCGGTGCTGTCATCCGCCGCGGGGTGCTCGCCGGCGCCGCCCGCGGCGTCGCCCATCGCGACGGCGCAGGAGGTGGAGGAGATCGTGAGGACGGTGGAGCTTACGGCGCAGGGTTGGAACCGGCGCGACCTGGACGCGTTCCTGGTTCCGTACGCGGAGGACGCGACGTTCGTGGTAAGGGACCGGGTGCTGCGCGGCAAGCCGGCGATCCGGGCAGAGTACAAGGTGAGCGACTTCGATACGGACCGGGTGCTGGGGACGCAGCGCTACGAGGGGATCGAGGTCAGGATGCTGGGCCCCCGCAACGCGCTGGTGGTGGGGCGCTACGTCGTCACCAAGCGCGGCCGCGAGGCGGATGCGACCGGGCTCTTCTCCCTCACGCTGGAGCGGCGGGCGGAGGGGTGGCGGATCATCCACGAACATTCGAGTGAACCAGAAGCCCTGAGACGCTAGACATGCGGATGACGCTGGAACTGCCGCCCCAGCTCGGCGAGGCGCTGCGGGAGGATGCGGAGAAGGCCGGCCTCTCGGTGGAGGAGCACGCCAGGATCCTCCTCTACCTGGCGACCGCGCTGCTCAACGACGAGCAGGAGACGCCCTTCCAGCACGCCGTGCAGACGTTCGTCTCCCACTCGGTGGATGCGGGACAGGTCGCGTCCGTGTTCGAGAAGCTGGTGGCGCGTTACTCCCGTCCCGACCCCGACGGCGCCGCCGTGGACGTCGCGGGACTGTCGGCGCGGCTGCGTACCGGGGAGAGGATCTGAGCCACGTTTTGCCGATTCGGATCATCCGCTGACCCGAAACGGCAATCGTTCTCTGGATGGGGGGGGCGGAGTTAGCTTGTCCGGGCCGGCGCCGGGCCGGTACATCCGAACCGAGACGACACGCCCCATGGACGTGAAGCAGACCTTCTCGCTGCCCCCCCAGCGCCCCACACCCATCGAGCGGCTCCTTTCGCCGTTCCAGGACTTCTTCCATACCGCGTCGGCGGGCGGGATCGTGCTGATCGTGAGCACGATCGTGGCGCTGGCGTGGGCCAACTCGCCGTGGGGCGCGTCGTACGAGCACCTCTGGGAGACGCCGCTCACCGTGGGCGTGCCCGGGTTCGGGCTGACCTACTCGCTGCACCACTGGATCAACGACGGCCTGATGGCCGTGTTCTTCTTCCTGGTTGGGCTGGAGATCAAGCGCGAAGTGCTGGCGGGTGAGCTGGCGTCGGTGCAGCGCGCCGCCCTCCCCGCCGCCGCGGCGCTGGGCGGAATGGTGGTGCCAGCGATCCTGTACGCCCTGTTCAACGCGGGCGGCGAGGGAGCGGCCGGGTGGGGAATCCCGATGGCGACCGACATCGCCTTCGCGCTGGGCGTGCTGGCGCTGCTGGGGCCGCGCACGCCGCTCGCGCTCAAGGTGTTCCTGACCGCGCTGGCCATCGTGGACGACCTGGGGGCCGTGCTGGTGATCGCCCTCTTCTACACGGAGCAGATCGCGTGGAGCGCGCTGGGGATCGGCGGCGTGCTGCTGGGCGGGCTCGTACTGCTGAACCGGATGGGCGCGCGCCTTCCCATCACCTACACGCTGGTGGGGGTGCTGGTCTGGCTGGCCTTCCTGAAGTCTGGCGTGCACGCCACGGTGGCCGGCGTGCTGGTGGCGATGACCGTGCCCGTGCGCACCCGCATCGACACGCACGAGTTCCTGGACCGTGGCCGCAGGCTGCTGGACGCCTTCGACGACACGGGCGAGGAGGGGAAGCGCATCCTCACCAGCGATCGCCAGCAGGCCATCATCCAGGACCTTGAGACGACGTGCATCCAGGCGCAGTCGACGCTGCAGCGGATGGAGGACACGCTGCACCACTGGGTCGCCTTCGCCATCATCCCCATCTTCGCCCTGGCCAACGCGGGGATCCGCCTGGAGGGGGACCTCGGCGCCGCCTTCACGCACCCGGTGACGCTGGGCGTGATCGTGGGCCTGGTGCTGGGGAAGCCGATCGGCATCACCCTCTTCGCCTGGCTCGCGGTCCGCGCCGGGATGGCGGAGCTTCCGCGCGGCGTCACCTGGGGCTCCATCCACGCGGTGAGCTGGCTGGGCGGGATCGGCTTCACGATGTCGCTCTTCATCTCCGCCCTCGCCTTCCCCCCCGGCGCCCTCGTCGCCGAGGCCAAGATCGGCATCTTCACCGCCTCGATCCTCGCCGGCGCGGTCGGGTGGGCGATGCTGCGGCGTGCCGCGAAGGCGAAGGCGGGGCCGCTGCCGGAGTGAAAACAGTGCCCAGTGCCTAGTGCCGAGTGCTTAGTAGCCGCGGTTCACCACTAGGCACTGAGCACTAGGCACTGGGCACTATAAAACGAGAAGCCCGCCGGCCTCTCAGCCGACGGGCTTCATCGCCCATTTCCCCCATCGTACTTCCCGAGCCCGTGGCCTGGATTCTCAGCCGTGCCCACCCGGAGGACGCAGTTAAGCGAAAGGTGGGGGTAGCGTCGGCGTTCTCGAATTCCGCCCGGTGCTCGTCGTGTGGTACCTTCCCTTCCTTCACCGTGTTGCGGCAAAAGGATTAAGGGTTGGTGAGCTTCGTACTGCTTCGCGAAAGATGGTTACGGGACGATTCCCCCCCGGGTTTCGCTCCGCGCATCCACTCCCGATCTTTTGGACGTGAGAACGCCCCGAAAGGTTGCACTCCCCGCTCGAGGACCACGATGCACGCTTCTCCAAAGGCCGCTGTGCTCCGCGATCTGCGCCGCATTCCCGGCGTGGGACCCACCATCGCGGACGACCTGTGGCGCCTGGGCATCCGGCGCGTGGAAGAGCTGCGCGGCCGCGATCCGCAGACGCTCTACGACGACCTCTGCCGTGACCAGGGGATGCACGTCGACCGGTGCATGCTGTACGTCTTTCGATGCGCCGTCTACTTCGCTACCGAGGAGCGCCACGATCCCGAGCTCCTCCGCTGGTGGAACTGGAAGGATGGCGGCGTCGCGTTCGCCCGAAGGACTGATGCTGATTGACCGCTTCCTCCCCGCCGGCGAGGTGAGCTCGCGCCACGAGGTGGAGGTGCGCGCCCCCGCCGAGCGCGTGTGGGCGGCCGCTCGCTCGCTGGACCTGGCGGGCTCGCCAGTGGTGCGGGCGCTCTTTGCGTTGCGCTCGCTGCCGGGAATCTTTTCGGGGAAGAGTGCCGCGCGCCGGGGGCTCGGTTGCGACATGGAGGGGTTGCTGAAGACCGGCTTCGTGATCCTGGCCGAAGCGCCCGGCGACGAGATCGTGCTGGGTCTGGTGGGGCGCTTCTGGACGCTGGACGGCGGCATCATACGCGTGGACCCCGCCGACTTCGCCGCCTTCGATCGTCCCGGGTACGCAGTGGCCGCCTGGAACTTTACCCTGCGCGGCCCCGCCGCCGGCCCGGTCATCCTCGCCACCGAAACGCGCGTGCGCCTCACCGACGCCTCCAGCCGCCGCCGCTTCCGCGCATACTGGACCCTCGTCGGTCCCTTCAGCGGCCTCATCCGCCGCGAGATGCTCCGCACGATTGGCAACGCGGCGGAGGCGGGGGTGGCATCGAGAACCGGGGGCTGAAGCCCCCGGCTGGAACTACGCGAAGGCGGCTGAAGCCGGCTCGAGAAGAGGCGAGCCCGCGGCGCTCCTCGATGGTGGGCCGGCGACCGTGATCACACGTTCGTGCAGCGATTTGCAGATAAACTGCACACTTATGCGCTGAATGGGTTATATTGCCTCAGCACAAGTGCGCAGGGTGAGCCCTGCCCTCACACTTTATCCTGGAGGGTTGCCGATGTCCGACGTTGTGGATCTGGCCTCAGAGATGGCCGCTGCCAGAAAGCGGCGCACCGAACAGACGGCCCGCGCCATCCGCGACTCGCGGGTGCTGGCCGTGCGCAGCGCGGCTCGCCCCGGCTCCACGCCGGTGGAGATCGAAGAGCTCGCGCGCAGCTTCTACCCCCGCCTTTCCCCTGAGCTTCTCGACGAGGTCACCACCCTCGTCTGCACCCTTCAGCGCGGCGGCTCCACCCGCCCGCCGCGCTCCGACGAGATGGAACAGCTCCCGTCGCAGTAGAAAGCTCGTGCTGCATACATGAAGAAGAGCGGGGCACGCCATCATCGGCGTGCCCCGCTCCTTTTATCGGCCCCTGCCCGCTCAGTTGCCCGTGCTCGCGGAGCCGCCTACCGACGCGTTGATGCGCTGCGCCGTCTCCAGGTGCGTCGCCACCCCCGGGCGGACGCGCGTGCTCAGGAAGCTCTTCATCTCGGGGTCGCGCGTCGAGGGGATCAGCGACTGGTCGAGCGAGGTGAGCGTCCAGCGGTGCGCCTGCACCTGGTGCATCATGTAGGCGCGGTCGAAGTCCATCCCGCTGCGCTGGCTCAGGTTGGCGACCGTGGCCCGCGTTGCCTGCATGGCCGCCTGCGCGACCGCGTTAGGCTGCGGCGTCATGTTCTTCGCCTGCAGCATCCGCATCATCTCCTGGTCCACCGCGGTGTGCTCCGTGATCATCATCTGCGCGAACTGGCGCACCTGCGCGTTCTGCGAGCGCTGGATCGCCACCTGGCTCGTCTGGATCTCGTCCATGTTCGCCGCGTGCGCCACCGCGGCCACGTTCGCGTCGGTCATCACCGTGGCCGAGGCGTTCACCGATGCCCCGCCCGCCCCGGCCGACGCCTCCATCCCCGCCGACGTGGCGCACGCCGCCGTCACCATGATCAGCCCACACGCCGCCAGACCACGGAACTGCATCTTTGCGTTGCCCATCTTTCCTCCTACCGCTCAGTGAACCCAGGGGCCGCCGCATCCGGGCGGCCCGTACATCGGGGCGCGACCGTGAGGCAAGAGGTGGCGCCCGGGCAGAACACGGCAACCCGTTCAGCGGAGCGGTGTTACGTTACGGCGGTGTTCAGCTCCCAGATGCGCCCAACCCGCCCATCGTGCTCGCCGATTCAATTCCATTGACGGAATACCCGGCAATTCGGTACATTCCTTCAATGGCATGGGAGATCGAGGGTACGGATGAGTTCGCGGCCTGGTTCGCAGCGCTGAGTCCGGAGGAGAAGCAAGATGTTGTCGCGAGCGTCGATCTGCTGGAGTCGAGGGGTCCGTACCTCGGCTTTCCCCACACCTCGGGGATCCAGAGATCGAGGCACTCGCACATGCGCGAGCTTCGGATTCAGCATGCGGGCCGGCCGTACAGGGTGCTGTACGCCTTCGATCCCCGCCGGGCCGCCATCCTCCTCCTGGGCGGCGACAAGACGGGTGACGACCGGTGGTACGACACCTACGTGCCGCTGGCGGATGATCTTTATGATGTACATCTGATACAGCTTCAACGAGAGGGATTGATCTGATGGGACGAAAGAAGTGGAGCGACATTCGCGCGGGAGCCGGCCCTGAGACGCTCGAACAGGCGGCCCTCAAAACGGCTGAGATGCTTCGTGAGATGCCGCTGCACGAGCTGCGTCAGGCGCGGCGATTGTCGCAGGAAGCGCTGGCGCAGGTGCTCGGCACGAACCAGGCGGGCGTTTCCAAGATGGAGCGCCGCGCGGACATGTACGTGAGCACGCTGCGCCGATACCTCCGTGCCATGGGGGGCGATCTGGAGATCACCGCGCGCTTCCCCGAAGGTTCCGTCCGGATCAACCAGTTCGAAGATCTCGGCGGCTCATTCGAACCTGGAACCGCGGAACTCTGACGCAGAGGCTCCCAGGCTTAGCCCCTCCCCAGCGCGGCGCGGATGGCGTCTGGGAGCTCGGGGTGATGGAAGCGGTGGCCGGCTTCCAGGAGGCGGCGCGGCTCGGCGCGCTGGCTGGCGAGGAGGGTGCCGTCCACCATCTCGCTGCCGTAGACCAGCTTGAGCGCGAGCGGGGGCACCGGGATGATCGCGGGCCGGTGCAGCGCGCGCGCCAGTGCCCGCGTGAAGTCGGCATTGGTGGCCGCGCCCGCGACGGCGTTCACGGGGCCGCGTAATGCGTCGTCGGTGATGGCGCGCATCGTCACCTCAACGACGTCCTCCAGCGAGATCCAGCTCATCCACTGCCGCCCGCTCCCGATGCGCCCGCCGGCGCCGAGGCGGAAGGGGAGGAGCATCTTGGCGAGCGCCCCGCCGCGCGCGCTGAGGACCACGCCGAAGCGCAGGTTCACCACGCGGATGGCGGCGCGGGTGGCAGGTCCGGATGCCTCCTCCCACTCGCGCACCACGCCGGCCAGGAAGTCGCTCCCGGCTCCACTCCCCTCGTGCAGCACCTCGTCTCCGCGGCGATTTCCGTAGAACCCTACCGCCGACGCACACACCAGCACGCGCGGCGGGTGGGCGCGTCGCGCGAGGGCGTCCGCCAGCAGCCGGGTGGAGTCGATGCGGCTGCGGCGGATGGCGCGCTTCTTCTCGTCCGTCCAGCGCCCGGCGACGTTCTCGCCGGCGAGGTGCACCACCGCGTCCAATCCGTCCAGCGCCGCCGCATCCACCGAGCGGGACTCGGGATCCCAGCGCACCTCGTCGCCGGCGCGCGGTGGGCGGCGCACCAGGCGGACGACCTGATGCCCGTCGCGACGGAGCCGTTCCACCAGCGCGGCCCCGATCAGGCCCGAGGAGCCGGTGACGGCCACGCGCATCGTCGTGGCGGAGGGGGCGGGGTTGGGCATTGCGGAGCTCCGGGCGTGCGGGTGCATTGGACGAACTCTGTGCGTCGTCGCACGGCAATCCAGAGGCCGCGCGGTTCAGTGGATACGGTACATAGACTTAGCTCGAATCACCCGAGTTTTTCTCCACAACGCTGTGGATAACTCTGGATCTTCGGTCCATCCCCGCAACCCGCCGAAAACCCGCGCCGCGCCTACTCTTCCGGAGGGTGCAGCCATTTCCCGCCGGTCCGAATCCGCATCAGGAAAACCTGCCCCGTACCTCCTGCTACCCGGATACGGCGCGCGGCGCAATGAGAGCGCGAGTGCCATAAGTCGTTGTGCAGGGCGAGGGTAGGCGCTCGTCGCAGATCCACTTGTATTCAGAAGCTGCGCACTCATCGCCCCGGCCGCATCGGAGCGGTTGGAGGAACTACGGGTGTCGAGGGTGGTTGGAGGCGGGTGCCGGCGATCACGGTCAGCGGGGCTCGAAAGTGCCGGAAATCCAACGGATTTCCGCCGTTCGCGGTCTGTGGAAAACTGGGACGTTTCCACCGCGTGGAGAGGGCTGCGAAAGGCGCGTTTTTCCAAGAGTTAAGGCGAGCGGGCGGGCACCTGAAAAGAGCATCTTGGGGCCGCCCCTACGACATCGTGGTGAATGGGCGGGCAGCGGAGCAGCGGACACTCCCCCTCCCCCAGGCAGTTTTGGGGGAGGGGGATGCGTCGCGGAGCGACGCTGGGGGTGAGGGCTCACCGAAAATCATGCGACGTGTGCGCGATCGCACCCGCCTCCATGCGCTTGAAGCGGCGGCCGACCACGTTGAGCACCGGGCCCTGCTGCTCGAACTTCCCCTCTACCAGCAGGAAGGGGGAGTGCTTCACCACCTCCTTGTGCTCCAGGAAGAGCGCGGGGGGGACGATCACGTTGATGAACCCCCACTCGTCCTCCAGCAGCACGAACACCGTGCCCTTGGAGGTGGAGGGGTGCTGCCGCGCCACCACCAGCCCCGCCACCAGCACGTGCGTCCCCGGGCGGGCGCGGTGCAGGTCGGCGCTGGAGTGGGCGCCGATGCGGTTGAGGCGCGGGCGCAGGTGCTGCACTGGGTGGCCCGCGACGCTGACGCCCGTGGCCAGGTAGTCCAGGAAGATGCGCTCCGATCCTTCCAGCTCCCGCGCGCGGAAGGGGAGGCGGTGGGCCGGGGCGAGCGGGAGCGTGTCCGCGGCGGCGCGCAGCGCCTCCCAGGCGGCGGCGTGGCGGCCGGGCTCCCACGCCTCCAGCGCCCCCGCCCGCGCCAGGTGCAGCGCATCCGCGCGGCCGAAGCCGGTGCGGCGCACCAGGTCCTCGATGGAGCGAAAGGGGCCCTCGGCGCGCGCTTCCCGCAACGCATCGCGCGCCTTCGCTCCCATTCCGCGGATCTGGCGCCAGCCCACGCGGACGGCGGGCTTCGCGGGGTCGGCGGTCTCCTCCAGCGTGGCGTCCCAGTCGCCGTCGCGCAGGCAGGGGGCGCGCACCTCCACGCCGTGGCGCATGGCGTCGTGCACCAGCGTGGCGGGGGAGTAGAAGCCCATCGGCTGCGCGTTGAGGAGCCCCAACAGGAACTCGGCCGGGTGGTGCGCCTTGAGGTACGCCGTGGCGTAGGCGATCAGCCCGAACGACCAGGCGTGGCTCTCCGGAAAGCCGTAGTTGGCGAAGATGCGCATGTCCTCGGTGATGCGCTCCGCCACCTCCGCGTCGATCCCGCGCTCCTTCATCCGCTCGCGAAGCCGCTCGATCTGCACGCGCAGCTTCGCCGCCTTGCGGGAGTTGCCCATGGTGCGGCGCAGCTCGTCGGCCTCCATCGCCGTGTAGCCGCCCAGCGCCATGGAGATCGCCATCGCCTGCTCCTGGAAGATGGGGATCCCCTGCGTGCGCGCGAGGATCGGCTCCAGGTCCGGGTGCGGATAGGTGACTTCCTCGATGCCGCGGCGGCGGCGGGTGTACGGCTTTACGAAGTGCGCCACGATGGGCCCCGGGCGGATCAGCGCCACCTGCACGACGATGTCGTAGATCCGCTCCGGCCGCGTCTGCACGATGCTCTGGATCTGCGCGCGGCTCTCGATCTGGAAGGTCCCCAGCGTGTCGCCTGCCGAGATCATCCGGAACGTCTCGGGATCGTCCTGCGGCAGGTCGTACATCAGGGGGCGCACGCCGGTGCGGCGCTCGATCTGGTCGAAGGCGATCCGCACCGCCGTTAGCCCGCCGAGCCCCAGGAAGTCGAACTTGGGGACTCCCGCCGCGTCCAGGTCGTCCTTGTCGAACTGGAGGATGGTGCGCCCCATGGTGGTGCGCTCGATGGCGAGCGCCTCCCCCAGTGGCCGCGAGGAGAGCACGAAGCCGCCCGGATGGGTCGATCGCATGCGCGGCAATCCTTCCACCGCGCGCACCGCCGCGATCAACGCGCGTCCCCTGGGGGATGCCGCGTCGAAGCCCTGCTCGATCCCGAGGTCGCCGGCCAGCGCCTCGGCGCCCTCGGCGGGGCCGGCCCAGTGCAGGCGCTTGGAGAGACGGAAGGCCTGCTCGGCGGGGTAGCCCAGGGCGCGCATCATGTCCTGGATGGCGGTGGGCGCGGAGTACATCTGCGTGACCGCGGTGATGGCGGCGTGCTGGCGGCTGTACTTCTCGTAGACGTAGTTCAGCACCTCCTCGCGCCGGTCGGCCTCGAAGTCGACGTCGATGTCGGGAGCCTCGGTGCCGCCGTCGGCGCGCGCCTCGCTGAGGAAGCGCTCGAAGAGGAGGCCGTGGCGCACGGGATCGACCGCGGTGATCGACAGGCAGTACGCCACGGCGGAGTTGGCCGCACTCCCGCGACCCTGGCAGAGGATGCCGCGCCGCCGGGCGAAGCGCACCGCGTCCCACATGATGAGAAAGAAGCCGGAGAAGCCCAGCTTCTCGATTACGCGCAGCTCGTGCTCGATCTGCCGCTGCTGCTTCTCGTCGATCCCGCCCCAGCGCTCGATGGCGCCCTCCAGCACCTGGGTCGCCAGAAACGAGTCGTCCGTGTGCCCCTCCGGCAGGTCGAAGCGGGGGAGGGGAGGGCGCAGCCAGCGCATGTCGAAGGTGCACTGTTCGGCGATGCGCGCGCTCTCCTCCAGCCCGGCCTCGCGCCCCTTCCAGAGCAGCGCCATCTCGGCCGGCCCCTTGAGCCGCCACTCGCCGTTGGGAAGGAGGAGGCCGCGGCGGAGCGCGGTGTCGTAGTCCACCCCGTGACGCAGCGCGGTCTGCAGGTCGTGCACGCGCCGCCCCTCCGCGTCCAGGTAGCGCGGCTCGTTGGTGACCACCCACGGCACCCCCGCCCTTTCCGCTGTCTCGATAAGCGCGTCCACCAGAGCCCCCTCCGCCCCGGAGACGTGGTGCCGCTGCACCTCCACGGCCAGCCGCTCCCCAAAGACGCCGCGCCAGCGCGCCAGCTCGTAGCGCGCCTCCTCCGGCCGCTGCTCCAGAATGCGCGCTCCGATCGGCCCCGAAGCCGGCCCCGTGAGCACGTGCACCCCCTCCGACCGCTCCGCCAGCGTCTCGAACGATACGCCCGCCTCTCCCCGCCCGTTCTCCAGCCGCGCGTGCGACACGAGCGCGGAAAGGTTGCGAAAGCCAACTTCATCGCGCGCAAGCAGCCCCACGGGGTGTCCATCCACCCGCAGCTCCGCCCCCGCGATTGGCCTGACCCCCGCCGTCTTCGCCGCCAGCGCGAAGCGGATGATCCCCCCCAGGTCCGCCGCATCGCAGAGCGCGAGTGAGGAGAACCCTAGCTCCGCCGCACGTTCTGCGAGCGTCTCGGGCGCCACCGCCCCGTCGCCGAAGGAGAAGGCGGAGCGGGCGCGGAGCTCGACGTAGGCCCCCTCCCCGCTCGTTCCTCGCTGCCCCTCCCCCAAACTGCTGGGGGAGGGGCGTACGCACGCATCGCCGCCTGTCGCACGGATCTCGTAGGGGCGCGATTCATCGCGCCCGCCCTCTCCCGGCCGCGGGCCTTCGTCGTCGCCCACCAGCCTCAAGCCCCCTCTCCCACGGCAGTTTGTGGGAGAGGGTGGCAGCTGCGAGCTGCCGGGTGAGGGCCGTTCCATCAGTCCCACCACCCGTGCAGAAACCATCCCTCCTCCAGCGCATCGCGGAACAGCCAAACCAGCCGCCCGTCGTCCGTGGCGCAGCGGAAGTACTCGCGCGCAAAGGGGCGCTCGCCCGTGTGGCCGCCGGAGACGCGGTCCGGGCCCGCGGCCTCGGCCACGGTGCACCAGACGCCGCCGTCGCGCAGGCGCGCGGGGAAGGCGTGGTCGCGGCGCGGGCGAGCCTCCACCCGCACCGGACGCGGCTCCGGTAGCAGCTGCAGCGTGAGACCGGCGAGGGCGGGGGCGGCGCGCGCGGCCGACACCTCCTCGGGAGCCAGGGGGCGCCACGCCGTGCGCGCGTCCGCCAGCGGGTGCGCGCAGACGTCGGGCGCCACCAGCAGGGCGCCGTGCGCGTCGGCCAGCCGCGCCACCGTCTCCTCCACCGGCGCGGCGGTGGCGAAGCCGCGGTCGAAGAGATCGCCCTGCGTGGCCGAAGCCGGCTCCTGCCCCTTCACGCGCAGCGAAACGCCCATCGCCGCGTCGGGAAGGGCGAGGCGCTCCAGCTCGCCGCGCACGCGGGCGGACCACGCGTCGCGCTCGGCGGTGGGGCGGGCGGTGCGCAGGACGCGCGTCACCGTGCCGCCGCCCGAGAGGGGGAGATCCAGAACCATGCGCCGCGCCCGCTCGCCGCGCTCCTTCAACGTTGCGCACACGCTGACCAGCGCGCCGTGCGCGGCGAAGGCCAGCCGCGCCGCGTCGGTGATGGCGTAGTCCAGGAAGTCGATGGCCGCGTGAGGCGCCTCCGCGGGGATGGGGCGGAAGAGGAGGCGCGGATCGTCGCCGCGCGACAGACGCCAGAGACGCGCGCCCTCCGCGCCGAAGCGCACCTCCGCCGCCTCGCGCGGAAGGGCGGCCAGGTCGCCGCAGCGGCGGATCCCCGCGCCCTGCAGCAGCGCGCGCGTGCGCGGGTCGGGGTCCAGCACGTCCAGCCCCATGGCGGCCAGGAAGTCGCGCTCGCACCCGCCGCGCACCGCCGTCACGGGATCGCCGCCGTGGCGGGCCGCGGCCTCGGCGGCCACGGGAACGCCGGCCACCCCCGCCCGCGCCCCCACCCCC
>DASWNZ010000189.1:0-14002 GCA_036398975.1 Longimicrobium sp. | reverse complement strand
AGGTGCTCTCCAACCTCCTCTCGAACGCCATCAAGTTCGGCAAGGGCGCCCCGGTGTGGGTCAACTGCTCCCGCGCGGCGGACGGCGGAATGGAGATCGAGGTGGTGGACGGCGGCGACGGCATCGCCCCGGAAGACCTGGCGCGCGTCTTCGAGGAGTTCGTGCAGCTCGCGCGCGACGAGAACGACGAGTCGCTGCGCCAGGACGGCACCGGGCTCGGCCTCCCCATCGCGCGGCGCGTCGCGCGGCTTCTGGGGGGCGCGCTCGACGCCACCTCCGTCGCCGGGGTGGGAAGCACGTTTCGCGTGATCCTGCCCCCCACGCCCCCGTCCCCGCTCTGACCCACCCCGCCCCCGGCGGCGCGCTCCCTGCATCTAACCTGGCTCCATGACCCAACCGAACGAAGCTCCCCGCCAGCCGCGCGATTCGGACCGGCGCGGCAACGACCGCAGGAACGTCGAGCGGCGCGCGCCTCTGCCGCCGTGGCGCCGCCCATGGGCGTACGCCGCGTACGGCGTTCTGGGAGCCCTCCTGCTGATGCTGCTGTGGAGCGGGATGAGCGGCGACGACGAGCCGGCCCCGGTGGACGACGCGCCCATGGTGACGCGCGAGCCCGGCGCCCCCGGCGTTGCGCCGCCTGCGGCGTCCACGACGCGGAACAACAACGCCCCCGTGGAGGCGGCGTTCGGCGCGGCAGGCTTCGAGCGGCTGGTGCTGCAGGGGCCCGCCGCCATCGGCAAGACGGTGAAGGCGGAGCTGTACTGCGAGCAGCCCAGCTCGTTCCAGGTGCGCACCAACGTGGACGCGGAGGCGCCGGTGGCCGCACTCGCCGCCAACGGCCGCATTCCCGCGGCGGAGTGCAAGTGGGGCGGGGCCAACGACCCGCGCCGCGAGAACTTCCTCCTCCTGGTGCCGCCCGACCTGGCCGACGACTTCGCCGCCACGCCGGTGATCAACGACGACTTCCAGCGCCGCCGCCGACTGGTCGCCAACGTGGAGTGGGTGGGCCGCTCGCAGGCGCTGGAGCTGCGCACCGCCGGCGTCTTCCGCGGCCTGGCCCGCTGAACCCTCTTTCGACCCACACATGAGACACGCCGCACTCGCGGCCGCCGCCCTCGGGCTGGCGGCCGCCGCCGTTCCCGCGCGCGCCCAGCAGAGCGATGCCGACCTGCTGGTCCGCGCCCGCCGCATCCACGCCCAGACGCCGCTGGTGGACGGCCACAACGACCTCCCCTGGGAGATCCGCGAGAAGGCGGGGGGCGACCTGGCGCGCCTCGACCCGCGCCGCTCCAACCCCGCGCAGCACACCGACATCCCGCGCCTGCGGGCCGGCGCGGTGGGCGGCGTCTTTTGGGCCGCCTACGTCCCCTCGGATTTCGCGAAGGGCGGCGCGGCGCGCGTGGCGCTGGAGCAGATCGACCTGATCCACCGCATGACCGCCGCCTCCCCCGACCTGCGCCTGGCCCTCACCGCCGACGAGGTGGAGCGCGCGCACCGCGAGGGGAAGATCGCCTCGCTGATCGGCATCGAGGGCGGGCACTCCATCGAGAACTCGCTGGGCGCGCTTCGGCAGTTTTACGGCACGGGGGTGCGCTACATGACCCTGACCCACGCCAGCACGCTGGATTGGGCCGACGCCGCCACCGACTCGGCGCGACACGACGGCCTCACCCGCTTCGGCGAGGAGGTCGTCCGCGAGATGAACCGCCTCGGCATGCTGGTGGACCTGTCGCACGTCTCGCCAGCGACCATGAAGGACGCGATCCGCGTCTCGGCGGCGCCGGTGATCTTTTCGCACTCCTCCGCGCGCGCCCTGGCGGACCACCCGCGCAACGTGCCGGACGACGTGCTGCGGCTGTTGAAGCAGAACGGCGGTCTGGTGATGGTGAACTTCTACTCCGGCTTCGTGGATCCGGCCGCCGCGGCTGCCATGCGCAACATGTTCGAGGTGCAGCGCCGCTTCCGGGCGCAGTTCCCCAACGATGCGCAGGCCGCGCAACGCGCCTACCGCGACTGGCAGCGCCAGAACCCGGTCCCGCGCGGCACCATCGCCACCATCGCCGACCACATCGACCACATCGTCAAGGTGGCGGGGATCGACCACGTCGGGATCGGCTCGGACTACGACGGCGTCACCTCGCTCCCCGTGGGCCTCGACGACGTCTCGCGCTTCCCGTACCTCACCGTCGAGCTCCTGCGCCGCGGCTACTCCGACGCGGACGTGGCCAAGGTCATCGGCGGCAACCTCCTGCGCGTCATGCGCACCGCCGAGGCGACCGCCGCGCGGCTCCAGCGCGAGCGCCCCGCCTCGACGGCGAAGATCGACGAGATGGATGGGGGATTGGTGCGGAGGTAGGAGCGGGCGCGGGCCCCCTCCCCGCTCGTTCCTCGCTGCCCTCCCCCAAAACAACCTGGGGGAGGGGCGTGCGCATGCATTCGCGCGCGGATGTACGCGACGGCGCGGGGGCGGGCACGGGCAGCCACGCGGGGCGGCCCCTACGGGGTTGTGGTGCGCAGGGGCGGGGATCTGGGTGGGGGCAGGGGCGGGCAGACACGCAGGTCGGCCCCTACGGGGATCGGTGTGCGAGAGGCGGGGCAGCGGTGCGGCGGAAGGCACGGGCGCGATGAATCGCGCCCCTACAGGGCATCGGTGCGGCGAACGGAGTGCTCCCCCCTCTCTCTCGATAACAGAGGCGCCAGCCTCTCCTGTTATGGGGTGTGGGGGGTGGGGGGGGGGCGGGCCCCTACGCCACGCCCGCCGACGTCTTCGCCCAGTCCAGGCGGCGGCGCAGCTCCTTGTCGCTCATGCCGCGGATGGCGAGATCGGCGGCGGCGGGGCTGTTGAAGGTGATCGTGGTGCGCACCGGCTCGGTGGCGGGCTCCTCCGCGGGGCGGAAGGCGAGCACGGCGCCCTTTCGCATGTGCGCCACCACCGCCTCGGCGCCCACCGCTTCCCACACCCGTCCCTGGTCGTCCGTAATCTGTCGCATCGTCGCTGATCCGTTCGTCGGGGTCACAGCACCTTGAGGAGCGCGTCGCCCAGCGCTTCCACCTGCCAGCGGCGCACACCCTGGACCGCGGCGAGCTGCTCCAGGTCGCGCGGGCGGGCCTTCCCCACCTCTTCCAGGACCGCGCGGCTCATCAGGAAGCCGCCGTCCATGTCCAGTTCTTCCGCGCGCGCGTTGCGGGCCTGCTTGAGGCGCTCCACGCGCTCCTCCAGCTCCACGTCGCGGTCCCAGCGCTGCGGGCGCGGGAAGCGGGGGAGCTGGTCCTCGGGGACGGCGAGGCCGCGCTGCACGGCCGCCAGGATGTCGCGCCCGCGCCGCTGCGCCATTCCCTCAGAGACGCCGGTGATCTTGCGCAGGGCGCTCTGGTCCTCGGGCGGGGCGGCGCTCATCTCCAGGAGGGCCTGGTTGTTGAGGACGCGGAAAGTAGCCTGGTCGCGCTCGCGGGCGACGCCCTCGCGCCACTCGTGCAGCTCGCGCAGGATCGCCAGCCCGCGCGGGGCCAGGTCGCGCGCGCCCTTCATCTTGAGGAAGGCTTCTCGCCCCTCCTCCGGCTCCACGAACTTGGTCAGCTCGCGGCGGCGGAACTCCTCCTCCGCCCAGTGCAGGCGCCCGCGCTCCTCCAGCGCCGCGCGCAGCTTGTCGCGCAGGGCGGGGAGGTGCGCGGTGTCGGTGGCGGCGTACTGCTTCATCCCCTCGGTGAGCGGGCGCTCCGCCCAGTCCGCGCGCTGGTACTCCTTGGGGAGCTTGAGGCCGAGGTACTTCTCCACGATGCTCCCCAGCCCCAGCGACTTTTCGCCCAGGAAGGAGGCGGCGATCTGCGTGTCGAAGAGCCCCGCCACGGAGAGCCCCGCGTCGCGGTCCAGGATGCGCAGGTCGTAGTCCGCGTCGTGGAAGACGGTCTCCACCGCCGGGTCCTCCAGGAGGTCGGCGAGCGGGTCCAGGATGCCCACGGTGAACGGGTCGACGAGGAAGTGCTCCTCGCGCGAGGAGATCTGCACCAGGCTCATCCGGTCGAAGAACCGGTGGTATCCCGCCGCCTCGGTGTCCACCGCGATCAGCGGCAGCCCGCGCAGCCGCTCCACGGTGTGCCGGAGCCCCTCGGGAGTGTCGATGTATTCGTATTCCATTGCCGCCAGGGTAAAAGACGCGGCAAAATCGCCCCGTGCGCGAGGTGTCGCAAGGGCGGACGAGAATTGCTAAGTCCTGAACAAAGCGCACTCACGCACTGACGCACTCCCGTCAGCGCGCTCCCTCTTCCCGAAACACGTTCGCATACCGCCGTGCCCCCGGGGCCCGCGACGGACCCCGCCCCGCCGGATCGTCGTGCCGCGCGAGGACGCGGTTGGTGACCATCGCGGAGACGTGCTCGTCCAGCGGGATGAGCTCGGCGTACAGGTCCAGGGCCCGGTCCACGTCCACCTCGCCGGCCAGCGCGTCCACCAGGTCGAAGATGTTGGCCACGTGCGTCTCCACGATCGCCTCCTCGCTTCGGGCGGCGACGATCAGGAGCTTGCGCTTTGCTTCGGCGGAGAGGCGGCGGCGGCGCAGCCAGTCGAACATGACGGATTCCTTGCGGTTCGGGGCACTCGGGGCGTCCTGAATCTGGCCCCGCGGGCGCCGCACTGCAACCCCGCCCCCAAGTGTGCGCGCAAGGCCTTGGTGCGGCGTCCACGGGGCGCTTATATTACGCCGGGCTCCCCGTGGGCCCACCGACGCGCGGCCGCCGTGCCCGCGCGCTCCCGCCGCCTGGGAACACCGCATGGGAACGTCTTTCCTCAGCTCCGAAGAGTTCGACGAACGGGCTCACCGCCTGTACGAGTCGGGCGACTACGACGAGGCGCTCGAGATCCTCCGCGAGGGGCTGCGCCACCACCCCGACTCCGCGCTGCTGCACGTGGGGATGGGGTACGTGCGCATCGCCCGCGAGGAGTACGCGTGGGCGCGCAAGTCGTTCGAGGAAGGTCTCCGCGCCGACGAGGAGTACGAGGACGCGTGGGTGGGGCTCGGCGAGACGCTCCTCAAGTTCGGGCAGGTGGACGCGGCGCTCGGCTGCTTCGCCCGCGTGGACGACCTGGGGCTGGCGGACGATCTGGAGCTGGGGCTCACCATGGGCCGCGCGCTGTACCGCGAAGGGCTCTTCGCCGATGCGCGGGTGCGCTTCTCGTCGCTCGCCGGCAAGCACCTGGACAACGCGGAGGTCGCGGCGGCCCGCGGCTACACGCTGCATGCGCTGGGCGACGACCTGGGCGCCCGCCGCGAGCTGCGCCGCGCCCTGCGGCTGGACCCGGAGCTGCACGAGGCGCGCATCTACCTGGCCCACCTCTTCCACGACCGCGGCGACACGCGCGGGGCGCTGCGCGAGCTGGAGCGCGTTCCGCCCGCGGAGCACTGGGACACGCTCTCGCTGTGGCGCTACGTGGAGCTCAAGTGCGCGCTGGAGGGGATGGCGCAGGACGATGCGCGGCTCGACCCCTGGCGGCAGCGGCTGATCGAGCTGGAGATCGAGCCGGACGAGGTGGACCACCTGCTGGCCGAGGTGGAGGCGCAGTTCGAGAGCGCCGAGGATGCGCCGCCCGTGCTGGAGCTGGCGCCGCAGATCGACATGATCTTGCGCATGCTCAACACCACCGGCGTCCCCGCCGAGCAGCACCGCGTGCGGACCAGCGAAGGGTCGGTGTTCGAAGGCACGTGGGAGGAGATCGTGGAGCGGATGCGCGACGCGAGCGATCCGTCGATGCCCGTCACGACCTTCATGCGCCGCACGTCGCGGCGGATCCTGGAGAGCATCGGACGCGACCTGCCGTACGACTCGCCGGAAGCGTTCGTGCGGGGCGGAGCGCGGCTCGGCCTCCTCCGCATCGAGGACTAGCCGTGCTTCCCGTTCCCGAGAGCACCCTGCGCCCGCTGCGCGCCGTCGCCGGCGACATCAACGCACTGCGCGGGGGCACGGCGAGCCCCGGCGCCCTGGTTCGCGTGGCCCGCGCCGCCGAGAGCACCCTGCGCCGCGTGCTGCGCGACGACCCCACCGCGCCGGTGGAGCTGCGGCTGCGCGCCCTCTCCCCCGACGACCTCTCGACCGACGAGCTGCTGGCCGAGCTGCGCCGCCGCGACCGCCTGTCGCTGGAGCTGGCGGCGGGGGTGCACGAGCTGGGCGCCGTCGCCGCGCGCGTGTCCGACGGCGCGGAGCCGAGCGTGCGCGACTTCGAGATGGCCCGCACGGTGGCCGACGGGCTGGAGCGCCACCTCCTTTCCGCACCCGCCGCGCCGGCCCCGCTGCTGGAGGACCCCGTGCTCGCTGAAGAGGCAGAGGCGCCGATCCCGGCCCACGACGATGCGACCCGCGTGCACGCCGTCCCCCGCGACCGCGGGCGCAGGCCGCTGGCCTTCCTGGCGGGCGCGGCGGGGATCGCGGCCATCGTGCTGCTGGCCGCGTGGGCCGTGCGCGGCAACCGCGGCGGCGACCTGGAGCGCGCCGGCCGCCTGGTGGGCGAGGGGAAGATCGCAACCGCCGCCCAGGAGCTGCGCGAGTACGCCAACGCCCGCCCGGAGGACCCGGACGGGCGCCTCCGGCTGGCCGCGCTGTACCGCGAGGCCGGCCGCCGACAGGACGCGCTCAAGGAGATCCGCGCCGGACTCGTCTCGCGCACGCAGGACGCGGGGCTGAATTCGGAGCTCGGCCACCTCCTGCTCGACTCGGGCAAGCCCGCGGAGGCGGTGCGCGCATTCCGCCGCGCCCTGGACGCGGACGCGGAGAACGAGCGCGCGTGGGTCGGCCTGCTGCGTGCCATGCGCGAGGCGGGAATGGGCGCGCAGGCCGAACAGGCGCGCGAGCGTGCGCCGCTGGCGGTGCGCGAGCTGGTGCCGCGCTCGCTGCCCGAGATCCCGGCCGCGCCCGCCGCGACGCCGCAGGGCCAGCTTCCCGCGGCCCCCTGACCGGGGCCGCTTCTCTTTCCGGGGCACCTCCTACGATGGACGCACTCGACCGCCTGTACCGGCGGGTCGCCGACGTTCTCCTCCGCCAGCCGGACGCACAGGTGACGGTGGGAGACGTGTACCAGAACCTGGTGCCGTACCGCCTGGTGCGGAGCGAGCTCGGCTTCAGCGAGCTGGCGGAGTACGAGCACGCCCTGCTGCGCCTGCTCTCCGGCGAGCGCGACTACGTGATCGTGGAGCGCCCCGAGGTGCAGGAGGAGCTGCAGCGTGAGCTTCGCGCCACCAACCCGATCCTGGGGATCTACCGCGACTACGCCAGCGTGGGGGTGTACCTCAACCCCTACGCCCCCGAAGTCACCGTGCTGGCCGCCGCCCAGCCGCTCCCCGCGCAGCGCCCCGTCCCCGCCGAGCCCGGAGCCGCGCCCCCTGCTCCGGCCTCCGAGGCGACCGCTCCGAAGCGGGCGGCGGCGTGCCCCGGGTGCCGCACCCCGCTCCCCGGCGATCGGCCGGTGCGCTTCTGCCCGTCGTGCGGCAAGTGCCTGGTGCCGGTGCCGTGCGCCGAGTGCAGCTCCATGATCGAGCCGGAGTGGAGGTTCTGCGCGACGTGCGGGTGGCCGCGCGAGCCGGGTGCGCGCGTCGTGCCTCCCTCCCCGGAACAACGCTTGCGGTGACGCGCCCCCCGCGAAGTTCCGTTTTTCCTGCGACCGGCGGACATGAGCTGATGCGGCGACGGACCTGGTGGGTGGCGGCGGTGATGGTGGTGATGGCGTGCGATCGCATCGGCGGAGCGCGCAAGAGCGGCGGCGGCAGCTCGGCGCCTGCCTCGACGGGCCAGCCCGGCCGTCCGGTCGCCGCGGCTCCGGTGGGGGTGCTTCCTCCCGGCGTGACGCGCGAGGCGGGGGAGCAGGGGCGCGATCTGTACCTGAAGGCGTGCGTCATGTGCCACGGCGAGAACGGCGGCGGCACCGCGCTGGGCCCTTCGCTCACGGACCGCACCTGGATCGAGGGGAACGGCTCCTTCGACGAGATCATCGCGGTCACCCGCAACGGAGTCGAGACCCCGAAGGAGTTCCCCGTCCCCATGCCTCCCCGCGGCGACGGCAGCTTCTCCGACGAGCAGATCCGCGCCGTGGCCGCCTACACCTCCTCCATCGCCAACGCGCGCTAAATCCATCGCTCCACAAGTCATCGCGCCTCGCTCCGAAGTCTGGAGCGGGCGCATGCTTTTACCACGGCCTCACGCGGAGACGCGGAGACGCAGAGAGAACTTCGCGTCCTCTCCTCTGCGTCTCCGCGCCTCCGCGTGAGACTGCAGTTGGGGTTGCTTGACGCCCGGACCGGCATCCCGGTACGTTGGCGCGCTTCGTTGCGGCACCTCCACCGAGAGAACAAGGCGAGAGAACATGGCCCGCGTTGCGGTGCTCCCCGGCGATGGCGTTGGCAAGGAGGTCACCCGCGAGGCCACGCGCGTGCTGCGCGCCGTGCGGCCCGACCTGGAGCTGGTGGAGTGGCCCCACGGCGCCGACCGCTTCCTGGAAACGGGCGAGACGATCACCGACGCCGAGTTCGCCGAGCTCTCCTCCAGCTACGACGCCATCCTCCTGGGCGCCCTCGGTGATCCGCGCGTGCCGGGCAACGAGCACGCGCGCCAGATCCTGCTGGGGATGCGCTTCAAGCTTGACCTGTTCATCAACTTCCGCCCCGTGCGCCTCCTCCACGAGCGCCTCTGCCCGCTCAAGGGGAAGACGGTGGAGGACCTGGACTTCGTCATCTTTCGCGAAAATACCGAGGGCGTATACGTGGGGATGGGCGGCACCTTCAAGCAGGGGACGCCTGACGAGGTGGCGGTGCAGGAGGACATGAACACGCGAAAGGGCGTGGAGCGGATCATCCGCGCCGCGTTCGACTACGCGCGCGCCCACGGCCACTCCCGCGTCACCCTATCGGACAAGGCGAACGCGATGGAGTTCGCGGGCGGCCTCTGGCGCCGCGTCTTCGCCGAGGTGGCAAAGGAGTACCCGGAGATCGAGCGCGAGGCCCTGTACGTGGACATGCTGGCGATGGACCTCGTGCGCCGCCCCGAGCGCTACCAGGTGATCGTCACGGGCAACCTGTTCGGCGACATCCTGAGCGATCTGGGCGCCGCGCTGGTGGGCGGACTCGGGCTGACGGCGTCTGGCAACATCCACCCGGGCCGCGTCTCGCTCTTCGAGCCGGTGCACGGCTCCGCGCCGGACATCGCGGGACAGGACAAGGCCAACCCCCTGGCCGCGATCCTCACCTCCGCCCTCATGCTCCGCCACCTGGGCGACGACGCCTCCGCCGCGCGCATCGAGGCCGCCGTCCAATCCGCCGTCCTCGCGGGCGAGACGACCTCGGACCTGGGCGGGACGCTGGGGACGGTTGCGGCGGGGGAGGCGGTGCTGCGGCGGCTGGAGGCGTAGGGCGCCGGCACCGCAAGCCCCCCTCCCCGCTCGTTCCTCGCTGCCCTTCCCCCAAAACAACCTGGGGGAGGGGCGCACGTGGTGCCCGCCCCCCGCACCAACCCCCCCCGCCGAACCTGCGAAGGCAGGTTTCCCGCGGTTGTTGCTGCGGTTTCAACCGCCGGATACCCCCTCCGGCCACAACCCCAGCTTGTCCAGGTCCGCGCGCAGCTTCAGCAGGGCCTGGTCTTTCTGCTTCGCCTCAAGCATCACGTCGTAGGGGAGCGGGGCGGTCTCACGGAGGAACCAGGCGAACTCCCAGGGATTCACGAAGTCGGCGTGCTGCGAGAGGAGGGGCGGGACCGTGACCTCCTTCTTGCCGCGCACGATGGTGCGCAGGTCCATCTTGGGCGAGGAGAAGTGCACCTTGGGCTGGATGCCGCCCCAGGTGCCGAGCGCTTTTCGCGCGGCCTCGCCCACACTGAGCCCACCGGGGTTCAGGTTGTGGTGCTGGTGGTCGAAAACGAGCGGGACGCCGGTGGCCTCATGGGCGCGCAGGCAGTCGGCCATCGAGTAGACGGTCTCGTCGTTCTCGATCACCAGGCGGCGGCGGCCGGATTCGGAGAGGCGCGCGAAGTTGTCCACGAAGCGTGCGATGGCGGAGTCCTTGTCGCCGTACGCGCCGCCCAGGTGCAGCACGACGACGGCCTCTGGGCCCTGCTCCATCGCGTCGAGAAGCTCCGCCTGCGCGTTCACGTCGGCGATGCCCTTGGCGTTGATCGCGGGGTCCTGCGCGGAGAGGAGGACGTACTGCGACGGGTGCAGCGAGAGTCGGATCCCGAAGTCGCGTGCGCGGCGCCCCAGCTCCGCCAGCTCGCGCGCGCACTCGCGCACCTGCGCGTGGAACTGCGGCATGTCCGGGTGCGTGGAGTACGGCACGAAGTCGGAGGAGATCCGGTACATGCGGATGTCCACCTCGTCCAGATAGTCGAGGATCGGGTGGAGGAAGTCGATGGAGACGCGCACGTGCGGATTCGACTGCCACTTCCGCGCATCGTTGCTCTTGAGCCCCTCGCGCCCCACCACCTTGACCGCGAACCCCAGCCGCCTCGGCCATTCCCGCTTCGCCATAGGAAACAGTGCTCAGTGCCAAGTGCCAAGTGCCCAGTGCCCCGCAAGCAATTTCACCACCACTCGGCACTAGGCACCAGGCACCAGGCACTAGCGGTTCACGGCCGCTGCACCAGCACCCACACCGATTCCGTGCTCACGCTGTAGAACATCGAGATCACCACGTCCTTCTGCCGGCCGTCCTTGAAGCGGAACTGGTAGTTGAACGACGTGTTCAGCGCCTTCGCGGCCACGCCCTCGCGGAACCGGCCGTGGAACGCCTGCACCTTGGTGCACGGCGCCACCTCGTCGAAGAAGTTCTTTCCGATCGCCTCTTCCTTGAGCATGCGCGCCAGGTCGGACTCGGTCTGGTTGAACTTCAGCACCACGCCGTCGCGGTTCAGCTGGATCATCCCGACCGGGAGGGTGTCGAGCTCGGTCTCGGTGAGGACGTCGGCCTTTTCCAGCAGGCCCGTGGGCGATTGTACGGTGGAAAGCATCAGGGTCTCCGGTGGAGGGTGGTGGCGGCGCGATGGGCGCGGTCCGGGCACAACGTTATCGGCTTGTATCATGTTTGTCTATAGTTGATGCGCGATGTAACAGATGGCGCTTGCAAGAGGCGCGTGGAACGGCTGTTGCGATGGGTTCCGCCTCCCCCGGTGGGCGGGGAGGGGCGGATTCCCCTCTGAGGATCGAGCCGGCGCGGCGCGGCACCGGGAGCCGGCGAAACCACGAAGGAGACATCCCATGGCGAGCGAAATGGATCGGGTTGTACCGCTGGGGCAGCTGGACGACTTCAAGGTGGCGGAGGGCGATCCCGACGTGCGCGGCTGGGAGGTGGTGGCCTCCGACGGACGGACGATCGGCGAGGTGGACGAGCTGCTGATCGACACCAACGCCATGAAGGTGCGCTACCTGGACGTCGAGGTGGAGAACGGCCTCATGGCCGAGCCCGACCGCCACGTCCTCGTCCCCATCGGCTACGCGCGCCTGGACCGCAGCGCCGACCGCGTGATGGTGGACCACATCGCCTCCACGGACCTGCGCACCATGCCCGCCTACGACCAGTCGCCCGTGACGCGCGACTACGAGACGAGCGTGCGCAACAGCTTCCCCGGCGGCCCCGCGGCGACGGAGATTGAGAGCGACACCGGGATGGCCGCGGCCGGCTCGCACGACACCGACTTCTACGGGCACGACTCCTTCGACGACAACCGCTTCTACGGGCGCGGCGCGGAGACCGGGGCGGGCGAGCAGCGCGTGACGCTCTCCGAGGAGGAGCTGGCGGTGGGAACGCGGCAGGTGCAGGCGGGCCAGGTGGAGATCGACAAGCACGTCGAGACCCGCCACGTGGCCGAGAGCGTGCCGGTGATGCACGAGGAGGCCGTCGTGGAGCGCCGTCCGATCACCGACCCCATGGCCGCCCGCGGCGCCACCATCGGCGAGGACGAGACGATCCGCGTGCCGCTCACCCAGGAAGAAGTGGTCGCCGAGACGCGCACCGTCGCCAGGGAAGAGCTGGTGGTGCGCACCAACCAGGTGACCGAGACCGAGACCGTCGAGGCCGACCTGCGCCGCGAGCGCGCCGAGGTGCACCGCGAGGGTGAGACCCACGGCGGCGGGTACAACGCCGGCTCCGCGGGGCTTGGCGGCACGACCGGCTCGGGTTTGGGCGGCGGCACCGGCCTCGGCGGGACGACCGGGAACGGGCTTACCGACAACCCGGGCATCGGGAACGGGAGCGACAGCATGGGGCTGAACAACAGCTCCACCGACCCGCTCCGGCGCAACGACACCGGCGGCAACCTGTAGCCGCCGGCGGGGTGGGATGAACGACAGGGGCGCTCCCGCGGCTGCGGGGGCGCCCTTTTGCCGCGGGCACCGGCGCCGCATCGCCGGGATCGCGGGGCACCGGGGGCTGAAGCCCCCGGCTGGAACCACGCGAAGACGGCTGAAGCCGTCTCGAGGAGCGCGGATCTCGACCCCGAGTCCGCGCAGGCGGACTTTGTGCTGTTGTTGCAGCGAGTTCACTCGCCACCAACGAGACCATGACCGATTCAGGCGCGGTGCGGGGGCCGTGGATCCTGGCGCTGGACGCCGGGAGCTCGTCCGTGCGCGGCGAGCTGTTCGACACGGCGGGGGCGGAGCCGCCGGGGTTCGGGGCGGCGAGGGCGGAGTATTCGTGGCGCACCGAGGAAGGCGCCATGGAGACCGACGCCGAGGCGCTCGTCGGGCGGTGCGTGGAGGTGATCGACGGGGCGCTGGTGGCGGCGAGGAAGGTTGGGGCGGAGATCGCCGGGGTGGCGATGGCGACGTTCTGGCACGGGCTCGCTGGCGTGGGAAGCGACGGGCGGGCCGTCACGCCGCTCTTCGGGTGGGGCGATGCGCGGGCAGCGGATGCGGCGCGGGAGCTCGCCGGGCGGATGGACGCGGCGGAGTACCACCGGCGGACCGGGTGCTGGCTCCATCCCACCTACCCCGCCGCGCGCCTCCTCTGGCTTCGCGCGGAGGCGGGCGATAGCTTGCCGCGCGCCGTCACCTGGCTCTCGGTGGGCGAGATGCTCCTCCTGCGCTTCTTTGGCGAGGCGCGCACGTCGCTGTCGATGGCGTCGGGGACGGGGCTGCTGGGGCTTCGCTCGTGCGCATGGGACGAGGAGACGCTGGCGGCGGTCGGGGTGGAGCCGGGGGCGCTGCCGGCCGTGTCCGACGAGCCGCTAAGTGGGTTGCTGCCCGACTGGGCGGCGCGGTGGCCGGAGCTGGCGGAGGTGCCCTGGTTTCCCGCGCTGGGCGATGGAGGGTGCGCGAGCCTGGGGAGCGGCGCCTTCGGGCCGGGGCGGATCGGGCTGACGGTGGGGACTTCGGCGGCGCTGCGGGTGCTCCGCGTCGATCCCGATCCGCAGCCACCGGAGTCGCTCTGGTGCTACCGGCTGGACGGGCGGCGCACGGTCTCGGGGCGGGCGCTGTCGAACGGCGGGAACGCGTTCGCGTGGCTCTCGAGGACGCTGGCGCTGCCTCCGTCGGAGGAGCTGGATGCGGCGCTGGACGAGCTTCCGCCGGATGCACATGGGCTGACGGTGAGTCCCGGACTGGTGCCCGGGCGGCCTCCCACGCTGGACCCGGACGAGCGCGCGGCACTCCTCGGCGTCTCGCTCGCCACGACGCCGCTGCACATCGCGCGGGCGTGGCTGGAGGCGGTCGCCTACCGCACCGCGGACGCGGCGGACGCGGTGGAGGGCGCGTACGGACCCGCCGCCGAGGTGGTCGCAAGCGGCGGCGCGCTGCATGCGTCGCCCGCGTGGACCCGCATCATCGCGGACGTGCTGGGGCGCCCCGTGCGCCTGGCCGCGGTGGACGAGGAGACGGCACGCGGCGCGGCACTCATCGCGCTGGAGCGGCTGGGGCTCATCGACGACCTGGCGGCCGTGGCGCGGGTCGGCGGCGAGCTGTTCGAGCCGGACGCGGGGCGGCACGCGGTGTACGCGGCGGCGCGGGCGCGGAGGCCCGCCCCCCCCCGCCCCCCCACCCCCA
>DASWNZ010000188.1:0-72896 GCA_036398975.1 Longimicrobium sp. | reverse complement strand
GCCCGCCCAGCACCGCGTCGATCTCCGCGTGGAAGCGCGCCTCGGCCTCCGGATTCGCGCCCAGCAGGTGCCACGCCCACGACAGCGCGTTGGCCGTCGTCTCGTGCCCGGCCAGGAAGATGGTCAGCGTCTCGTCGCGGAGCTGCTCGTCTGTCATCCCGCCGCCGTCTCCTTCCTCGTCGCGCGCGGCCAGCAGCAGCCCGAGCAGGTCGGGCCGGTCCACCCCGCTCCGCCGCCGCTCCTCCACGATGCGCAGGATGGTGGAGTCCAGCCGCTCGCGCGCGCGGTGGAAGCGCAGCGTGCCGGGCACCGGCAGCCGGTCCAGGAGCGGGGCCAGCGGGTTGCTCAGGCGCGTGAAGAGGCCGAGCGCATCCGTCAGCGCCCGGCCGATCTCGTCCGCCTCCTCCTCCACCGCCGCCCCGAACAGCGTGCGCCCGGCGATGGCGAGCGTCATCCGGTTCATCTCGCGGCCCACGTCTACCGTGGCGCCGGCCGTCCACCCGTCCGCCGTCCGAGCGGAAAGCGCGGCGATCTCCCCCGCCAGCGCCGCGATCCGCTCGCGATGGAAGGCGGGCTGTGCCAGCCGCCGCTGCCGCAGGTGGAAGTCGCCCTCGCTGGTCAGCAGCCCGTTGCCCAGAAGCACGCGGGCACGCTGAAGCGCCCGGCTCTTGATGAAGAGCCGGTGCCTCGTCACCAGCACGTCGCGCGCACCCTCGGGGTCCGCGACGAGATAGAAGGGGATCGCGCCGACGCGCCAGCGCACCACGTCGCCGTAGCGGCGGTGCATCCGCTCCAGCATCCCCAGCACGTCGCGCCGCAGCGCGAGGATGGAGCGGACGGGCGCGCCTCCCCGCGGGCCGGGCGGGTGCGGAGCGTCCGCGGCGGCGGGCCCGGAGCTCACGCCGCCTCTAGTTGCCGCTCGCGGTGCGGATCAGGTTGCCGATCCGTCCCCAGCGCACCTCCGTCACGAACGGCAGCGCGTCCGGCGAAGTCTTGTCGTACGAGTAGTACAGGAACATCGGCTTCCCGCGGATCACGTCACGCGGAATGAAGCCCTTGAAGCGCGAGTCCAGCGAGTGGTCGCGGTTGTCGCCCATCAGGAAGTAGTGCCCCGCGGGGACCACCAGCGGGCCCCAGTTGTTGCGGGTCGGCTGATAGCTGCGCGGGTCGGCGCCGGGCGCCAGCGCCCGCCGGTGCCAGGTGGGCGCCTCCGGATCCTGCACCTCCAGCGGCTCGTCGGGCGACTGCTCGTAGATGGCGTACGGCTCGTTCAGCCGCTTGCCGTTGCGGAACATCACCTTGTCCTTCATCTGGATCGTGTCGCCCGGCGTGCCGATCACCCGCTTCACCACGTCGATCACCGGGTTGTTGTACGTCGGGCGGAAGACCACGATCTCTCCCGGCCGCGGATCGCGGATGGCGGGGAGCGCCACGTCCACCAGGGGGAGGTGCGCGCCGAAGATGGCGTTGTTGGCCATCAGGTAGTCGCCCACCAGGAGCGTGCGCTCCATGCTCTCGGACGGAATGGAGTACGCCTGCACCAGGAAGGTGCGGATGAAGAGGAACAGGACGACGGCGATGCCGACCGACTTGACCCACTCCAGCGTCTCGTTCTTGGCGGAAGCCTTAACGGGGGTGCGGCGCTTGGCCACTCCCGCGGCGCTCCGGGTGTTGGGGGAAGCCACGAATCCGGGTGCGGTTGAAGGACGCGCCCCGCAGTCCCACCCCCGGGGCGTCGGGGCAGCAGAAGTATCGGGGGCGGGGGAGGATCGCACAACCATCCGCCCCGTCTGCGGGGATACGCCGCAGCATCCTCAAAGTTTCTACCTGAGCTTCGAGGTGCTTGCCTGAACAAGAAGGTGACGATCCCAAAATGAGCAAAGCCATAATGTTTGTTCGGCGCTTCGAAGACATGCGGCAGCCGCATTCTACCCGCCACGAAGTCGGTGGAGCGGGTATCTAACGGGTGGCGCGACACCGACAGCCTTTCGACTGACTTCCTCGAAACAGAGAAGTTGATTACCCGGTTGCGCAAAGTGAACGGGGTGTTTATACTCCGGCCTATCCCCTCGCGCCAACAATCCCCCCCCGCCGGACCAGCGGTAACCCTGGGAGAACCCCGATGCAGACCAACCTCCTCCACCTCAACGAGCCCACGCCCCTTTCGCAAAGAGCCGCTCTTCACCTGGTCGAAGACGTTCCCCTTCCTTTCGGCGGCGAGGCCAGGACCGGCCCCGCCGACGAGCAGCTGATGGCGCACTATGGTAGGACGGGGTGCGAGATGACCTTCCAGATCCTGCACACGCGCTGGCGCTCGCGCGTCCGCGGCTACTTCTTCAAGCGGATCAACGACCGCACCCGTGCCGACGACCTCACGCAGATCGTCTTCATGCGCGTGCACAACAACCGCGAGCGCTACGATCCCACCAAGCCGTTCTCGGTCTGGATCCACGCAATCGCGGGGAACCTCACCATCAACGAGGGGCGCACCGAGACGCGCCGCCGCGTGCACACCATGACGGACCTGGAGGGTGAGCCCGCCGTGGTGCAGGCGCTCACCGAGGGGCAGTCCATGGAGGTGCGGCCGGACGACTTCACCTACCGCCGCCAGATCCGCGCGCAGGTCGAGCGCGAGCTTGGGCAGATGGATCCCATTTTCGCGGAGCCGTTCCGCCTCCACGAGCTCGAGGGGCATCCCTACGAGGAGATCTCCGACGCGCTGAGCGTCCCCGTGGGAACGGTGAAGAGCCGGATGCACCGCGCCCGCACGCAGCTTCGCGAGCGCCTCGGCCACCTCCGCGCCGAGATGACGGACGGGCCGCACCTGTAGCAATCGCGGCGTGCGAGCACGCTTTTCAGGCAAATAGAAGCGTGTTATGTTTCCGGATGCGCGGTACGCCCTGGCGAACCGCGCATCCCTGTCCGTCCCCTACCCGCCATTCTCCCAAGAGCCATTCGCGCCCGCGTGCGGCTCCCCCACCCGCAGCAGCGACCGAGCATGAAGCACGTGGTCCGCACCCCGCTCCTCCTCGCCTTCGTCCTGGGCGTGCAGGCCGGCTGCCAGAACCCCGCCGGCGGCGACAAGAAGCCCCCCGTAGTCCAGACGCCCTCGATCAGCGGCGCCGTTCTCACCGCCGGCGGCGTCGGCGTTCTCACGGGTGCCAACCTTGACCAGCTCCCGGCGAGCCTCACCGTCGATGGCGCCGCGGTCACCTGGACATCGCGCACCGCCACCGAGGCGCGCTTCGCCATGCCCGCCGCCCGCTCCTGCGAGGTCGACGGCCGCCCGATCGAGATACAGGCGGGCACGCTGAGCCACACGGGTGCCCTGAAGGTCGCCTCCACGATCGACCTCCAGGTCGGCGAGAGCCGCGTCCTCACCCGCGAGCAGCTCGCCACCCTATGCCTGCAGCTCCCCGCCGGCACCAACCGCTACGTCTTCACCGCGCTGAACCCGAGCCTCGTGTACAGCCCCGCGCCGGACACGCTCTTCACCGTCCACGGCTGGACTGGCGCGGGCGGGTCCGCGGCGAGCGTCTCGTCCACGGTGTCGCCCCGCCTGGGAGCGACGGCCCTCGCGTCCCGACTCGATCAGCACGCCGCGCTGCACAACCGCGAGTACCCGCGGCTGCGGAGCTCGGCCGGCCCGATCACCTACTCCGAAAATCCGCCCTCGTTCGATCCGCGGTACGCCACCGCCACCGTCGGCGACACGGTGATCTGGCGGACCTCTGGAACGACCCCTACGGCTGCGACAAGCCGCGCGCCCAGGTACCCACCTTCCCAATCGTCGTCGCCGCGACATCCACTTCGGGGAAGACGGTGCTGGCTTACGACGCCCGTACCAAACACAGCGCCGCCTGGCGCTCCATCGAGACCAGGAACCGCCTCACCCGCGCCGCGGACATGATGGAGCGTTGGGCGCTTCCCGCCGCCCGTGAGATCCTGAGCGCCGACTTCCAGCCTCCCAAGGGTGCGGGAGGCAGGTGGTGGCACGTCTTCCGGAGCGACATCCCGGGCTGGACGTCGGATGGGCGAGTCGGTGCGCCCGTCTCGATCTGCCCCAACGCTTCGGAACTGATCGCGACCATCTCTCACGACCTTCCACCGCAGAATGATGCCCAGATGGAATATCTCGCGGGTCTTCTGATCCACGAGTACGGGCACAGCACGGAGGAGGTATACGAGGTCCGTCGCTGGGGCACATTCGGCGAATATTATTCCAGTTGGGCTGCGCACGAGGCATGGGCGCAGACTTTCCAGGAAACCGCGGCCAGGCTCGCCAGCAATCAGCCTACCGCTGCCAGGTACAGCGGCCTTGTCACCGGTGTGCCGTACGCCGACTTCTACTTGAACGGATATGGCGAGAGCCCGCTGCAGAGTCCGTGGGGTACAGTGGCCGGTGGTGGCCGAGGAGGATTCTACGATCAAGGTACCCGCCTTCTGATGTTCCTCCGCGAGCAATGGGGAGATGCTACTCTCGGCAGCACCAAGGAGCGCTACTATGCGCGTGTGCTGGCGATCCCCCGGTACGGCGTTTCGGATATGGCCGCCTTGGTCGGTATGGATGCTATCACGGCTCTAGACCGCTGGAGCTTGGCCGACGCGACCGACGACATTGTCGACCCCACGGTTGTGGCTGCCCGCGGACTCCCGCAGCTCCAGACCTGGGTGCCGCAGGACAACGGGCCTCTCTCCACCACGGCCATTTCCAAGACTGCCAACACGGCGCGCCGGCTGGTGGTAGGGCGCGGCAATTACGCAGCCCTGTACGCGTGGGACTACAACGCGGACGCCGGGAAGGGTATCTCGCTCACGTTCAGCGGGTTCGGTTCGGTACCGTTCATCGTCCGGATTACCCGGGTCAAGTAAGGAGCCCGGTATGGATTGACAAGCCAGCCCCTCTCGGGCCAGCCTTGTTTACGTCTCCACCTCATACCACAGAGGGTGCCCCACCAAAGAGGCACCCACTGTCGCGCCGTTACTCCGTTCCGGCGTGCCGTTCGGTCGAGTCGTGGGCGAGCCGTGCCGCCTCGATACGGCGCCCGGCCCGGACGCGGACGAGGCGACGGATCGAGTCTGTCTGCGCCCTGACAGACGGGGGGGCGTGGGCATCGGTTCCACGTGTTTGCGCCATTAAGCTGCCTCCTGCCCGCCCAGCCGCCTTCGCTTGTGCCGGGTGCGCAGCTGCCCAATCCTCCAGCCATCGATGTAGGGCCGGCATCACTGAGTCGCGTGAGTGGTTGTCTCGCGCGACACGCAGTACTGCGTCTTTGGTCCTCTCACTGACCTCCGGCACACTTACAAGGTTCTCCTCGTAGAGCATCCGGTCGACAGCGGCAGCCGCCGGGGCTGGAGCCAAAAGCGGCCGATCGGCTGCGCGCGCTGTGGCCTTTCCGCTCCGGACCTGGCTTTCCTCTCCCGCCTGGCAACCGCCCACACCCAGTGCCAGAACGGTGATCGCGGAAACCATCTTCAAGCCTCGATTCGTCATCCGAGTGCTCCTCAGAGTGGTGTTTGTGGCCCGCCGGGACCCCCTGAGCCCATGCAATCCGAGTAGCTGCCGCTGCTGGGAAGCGAGTAGTACGCAGCACCAACCCGGCCCCGGTCGTCCACGAGGTAGAGCGTTACGTCCTGCGACGCGCACTGCTCAGGAGACAGCTCCAGCACCGAAGCGCGCGACTGATAGCTCCCTCCTGGTCCAGAGGCGATGTCGAGCGGCTGCACGTAGACTTCCCAGAACATGTCCACGATACGACCGTCTACGCTCTCACCCGAACCGGTCAGCCGGTGCGTCCCATCGATCACCTCAGCGGCGATGGCTCCCGTCGGAGTGGAGAGCGGCGGTACGAGTCGCTCGAAGCCCCTCGTGCAGGTAAAGAAGAGAGGGCCAGTTCCGTTGATGCAGTCGCTGCCTCTCCACTCGGAGCGCGTGTGATCGTAGAAGCCGCTCTGAGACGTTGTCTGGCCGTTCGCATCCAGTACATACAGGGTCACCCAGGCCTCGTCCGGCACCCAATGAGGGCCATCGTCGAACGCACCCGTCGCGCTGCCGAGGTTTGCGTTGAGCACGAGTGGGTGCTGCGCAAGGTTGGGTGACTGGGGCCAGCCTCCCGCGCTGCTCCCCTGCGTTGTAAGCACACGCCAGACCCCTCTCTGGACATTGCCTGATGATTTCTGGTCGTTGCTGAAGAAGTGGTAGGTGCTCGGCCCATTCCGAGATTCGTACCTATATGGCGCGATTTCATCTCCGTTTCCGCTGTATGAGAACTTTCGCTCGAACTTGTCGTCCGTTTGCCAGAATTCGACCTGGAACTCGGCCCAGGCACGAACGATAGGTACGTCTCCCACGGACTCGTCCAGCAGGACCTCCCAGCGTGCGTTTCCTGACTCCTTGGGGCACTGGTTGTCCCAGGGGACATCCCAGCAGAAGTCTCTCGGGTCGTGCCACCACCCGCGGTAGCGCCACTTCAGCCGAGCGCGTGTCATCTTCAGCACCCTGACGTCCTGGCAATTCGCTCGGCTCGTCCGGCCGTCCTCGTCTACCACCTTCAAGCAGACGTTGAACACCCCCGTTGTATCATATGCGCGTCGTGCGCTCGACGAACTCGACTCATCGGTCGCCACGCCCGTCCCGCCGGGCACGAACCGATTTCCGTCCCAGCGCATTCCGTTTAAACCCCAACTCCAGATGTACTTTGTGATGGTGCGGCCGATGGGACTCGAGGAGTTTTTCGCGTCTAGGTCGAACCACTTGCGCACGTACACAGAACCGGGAGTGGTCCAGTAGGCCTCCGGTGTCGCATCCTTGATGCGATTGCTGAAACTGTCCTGCGCCTGGAACCTGTTTTCATCCTCGTCATACACCCTCACCCTCACCCTCACGACCAGTGGGGTGGCCGAATGGGCTCTGAGGGAGGTCGCGAACGTGTGGTTCTTCCGCGCCTCGACTCGGGCGCATGCGGGGTTGGGGGTTCCCGCCACCATCGCCGCATCTTCGGGAGTGACGGTGAGGCAGAGCGTCCGCGTGCCGTTGCTCTGATTGCTTGTGGGGTAGCTGATCGTCTTGTTCTCTCCTTCCAACCAGAACATATGTGGAGGGGTAGTCGGCACGCGCAACGTCGGGTTTGTGAGCTGGAGACCCGCTGTAACGGTGAACGTCTGTGCGGCCGTGAGGCTCGTGGCCTGGTCCACGGCGGTGACGGTTACCTGGTTGGTCCACGGGTGCTCGGCGGCGGCGGCGACGGAGACGGCCTGCGTTACTCCCGCGGTGCCGAAGGGGGTGCCGATCTCCACGCACGCCGCGGGGGTGGGCGATGGGGAGACGACGCTGCCGGCGGCGGCCGATCCGGCGCCGACTGTGGCGGTGAAGCAGTAGCTCACGGCCACGTTGCTCTGGCTGGTCAGGGTGGCCGACCCGCTCCCACTCTGGCCGGGGAGGAGAGTCTGCGCCGGGAAGGCGGAGAGGAGGGGCGCTGCACGGATGATCCGCGGCGTGACTCGGAACCCGCCGGATGCGATGAGCGACGCATCACCCGTGTCCTCCACCCGGATCGCGAGGTCGGAGGGGACGCCGCCATACGCATTCGCCGGGATCCCGTAGGTGAACGACACGGCGGCCGAGCCGTACGCGGGGATCGTCAGGTTCGCCGGGTCGCCGGGGTCGGGGACGGCGGCGGGGTTGGACGAACTCACCGGGGCGGAGAACGTGCGCGGCGCGTTGGAGCAGTTCTCGATGGTGTAGGTGACGGTGGCGACCGTGCCGGGCGCCTGCGGCTGGGCCGGTACGCCGGCCCGTCCCGCGAGCGTCGGCGCGCACAGTGCAAGCGCCGTGGTCACCGCGAAGCTGGAGGGCGTGCCGAACGACGCGTCGCTCGCCTGGAGCGTGGGGCGGCTGCGAGTGAGGTGGACGGAGCGGTCCTTCACGCGGTACGGTAGTGTGACGCTCCGCACCTCGAAGGGGGCAAACGACTCCGTGCGCGACGCGCCGGCCGGGAGCACGTCCGTGTCCCCTTCCGTCGCCAGCGTGAGATCGCGCTGGGCATTGGTGCAGTTCTGGAGCTGCCAGACCACGCTGAAGGCGGCGCCAGGTCGCTCGCTCCGGTCGGCGGGCGCGGCGACGACGCTGGGGGCGCAGACCTCGAGCTTCGTGCGAACGACGAAGTCGGCGATGTTGCTGGATGGCGGGACGTACTGCGGATCCACGTCCGCGACGAGGAGTCTGCCACGGCTCTCGGTGCCGGCCAGCGAGGGGCGCTTGAGCCGATACGTCACCTGCACGCGGTGCGAGCCGCCGCGGGGGATCGACACGGCCGCGCCCGTGCCCTGCGCGCTCACGACCTGGAGGTCGGCGGTGGCTTCAGCGCGGATGTTGAAGTCGCGCCGCGCGTTGGAGCTGTTGACCACCGACCATTCCGAGGTGAACTGCTCGTCCTGGCCGGCTTCGCGCGCGGCCGGCGCGGAGATCGATGGCATTCCCGGGAGGAATCGGGCCGTGACGCGGAAGCACTGGCGCGCCGCCGGCAGCGTTCTGGCCTCGGCGTCGGAGAATGTCATGCAGGCCTCGCGATGCTCGAAGCCGTCCATGCCAGCGTCGAGGATGTATTCCAGGTCCGTCGTGCGGGGGACGCCACGGGCATAGGGATGGCTTCCCAGTTCGGAAGAGGGCGACCGGGAGAGTCCCGCCTGCTCGGTCGCCGCGAGCACCATCATCCGCCGCATGTTGGTGCGGCTCGTCGATGTCCAGCGCACCGGAATCCGGTCCCCGGGCGTGACAGTCACATCCGCGGGGTCGGAGAGTTCCAGCGGACCCAGCACCAGATCCGTGGCCACGCTGAAGAAGCCGTTGAGCGCCGGGCACGGGTCCTCGTTCGCTTCCAGCGGAAGGACCGACACCTGGCCAGCCTCGGCGTTGGGATCGAGCTGGAAGCTGGCGGTGACCGTCTGCGTCCCGCCCGCGGGCACCGTCACGCTGGCGGGCCCGGTGGCCACCGGGATCACCGACGCGTTGCTGGAGGAGAACGCGAGCGAGAAGCTGCGGGAGCGCGTGCCCGGATTGGTCAGCGTGAACACGCCCGTGCCTGGCTGACCCGGCCGCAGGTTCTGGTCGGCGGGGGAGGCGACGGTGGGCGTCGGCTCGCAGACGGGTAGCGACGGTGGTGTGCTCTCCGTCGTATCCACGGGAGTGGTGGGGACGGGAGTGGTGACGGCGACTTCGGGGGCGCCGACGTTCTCCGTGCTGTGCGGATCGTCCTCACCCGCCCAGCACTGCACGCGGTTGAGCGCATTCGAAACGTAGGGCGAGTAGTCGACCGAGCAGCGCTGCCCCGTCTTCACATGGCGCACGCGCAGGTACGCGCGCCGGCCGCCGCCGTCCAGGCGATCCTCCTCCACCACCACGCCGGGAGAGCGGCGGAAGCCCTGCCCGTCGAGCTGCTCCAGGGTTCCGAGTAAGCCCGTCCGCTGGCGGAGGACCTGCTGCTGGTTGACGAAGTGCACCAGGTCCTGGCGCATCTCGGCTTCGGCGGCGCGGGCACGGTACAGGCCCGTGGCGGCGTAACCGGCGCCGGCGATGATGCCGAGAACCACCAGCACCATCAGGATCTCCACGCCGGTGAATCCGCGGATGTTGCGCGTTGTGGGTCGCATGGTAGGGGAGGGCGGAGGTATAGTTGCGTTTGCTGATCTCGCAACTATAGATACCCCGGATGGCAACTATGTTTCTCCGCCTGGAATGACGGCAGGCGCGGAACGAAGCAGGCACGGAGAACCCGATCTCCGTGCCTCGCTTGACGCGCACCCCGGCGTCTCCGCGTGAGATCATCCGTTCGCCTCAGAGGCGCAGGGCACCGTCCGGTGGGAGGAGGCGGATCGGATCGACGCTGTGGTAGCCGTCCGCGCGGCGCACGTAGGCCTCGTAGTGGAGATGCGGCCCGGTGGTGCGTCCCGTGGCCCCGACTCGGCCGATCAGCTGTCCGCGCCGCACCCGCTCGCCGTTGCGCACCGAAAGGGCGGAGAGGTGGGCGTATCGCGTGAGAAAGGTGTCGCCGTGGCGGAGGTCCACGCCGATGCCGTAGGTGGGCGAGCGAAAGGTGGCGAGCACCACGCCGTCCGCCGTGGCGAAGACTGGGGCGCCGTGCGGGGCGGCGATGTCGAGCCCCCAGTGCGGCAGGACGCGGCGCACCACCGGGTGGTACCGGCGCGGCGCGTAGGCGCTGGTTATGGTTCCCGACGCCAGCGGCGCAGCGTCGGGGATAAAGAGGCGCGCCGAGTCCACGCGTGCGGCGATGCGCGCCTCACGACTCTGGAGTTCCTCGTAGCGCGCCAGAAGCGGACTCGGGCGGAGCGGGCCGGGCGCCAGCCCTACACGCGGCTCCGCCCGGGAGATGCGCCCCTCCAGGCTGTCCAGCCGCTGCGAAAGGCCCGCATCGGCCGAGGGCGGCGCGGCGCGCAGGAGTCCTGCGCCGCACGCCGCCACCACGAGCGCACCCGCCAGTGCCGCGCGCGCGGCGATCACGGGTCGAGCGGCGTGTTGTCCACGCGCGGCGCCGCGACGGAGCGCACGGGTGCGGTGGGGACCGTCGCCACCTCGTCGATCGGCTGGAGCGGCGACACCGACCCGGGGCCGCTCCGGGTCTCGAGCACCACCTCGATCCGCGCCTCGCCCCCTTCATCCGAGTACAGGCGCACGCGCGGTCCGCGCACCCCGAGCTGGCGGGTGAGCGGAAGGATCTGCTCGGCGCCCACTTCCAGCTTCTCCAGGCGCGTGGCGAAGAAGCGCCCATCCGCCTGCCGCGCCACGCGGGATGCGTAGATGCGCTCCGCCTGCCGCTCCAGCAACCAGAAACCCGTCCCCGCGGGCACGTCAGCGAGCGGGATGATGACGCCGTGGGCCTCGGGGAGTCGGTACGTGCCCGCGCGCGGGACGGGCGAAGCAGCCAGCCAACCCAGGCGCGCCCGGGCCAGCGACGAGAGGGTGCGGCCGTACCCCTCCGGGAAGAAGCACTCGCTCTCCCCCAGCCCCAGAGTGTGGAGGATCAGGCGCGTGGTCCCCATCACGTCCAACTGCGCGCCGCGGGGGACGTGGACGGCCAGCACGTGCCCCGCGCGCAGCCGGCGCCCGCTGGAGCGCAGCTCCAGCTCCGGGTGCACGATGCGGCTGGCGAACGGCGTGTCCGACTCGACCGTCAGGATCACCAGGTCGATCTGCCCGTCGTCGTCACGCGAGGTGGGGATGCCGTCCGGGCCGTCGTTGTCGTAGACGCTCAGGTCCAGTTGGCGCGCCCACGATTCGAGCGCCATCGACGCCAGGCGCTCCAGCTCGCGCGGCTGCCCCGCGGGGGCGCGCCACTGCGGCGCCACCAGCAGGGGAAGGGTGCGCGTGGTGAAGCGCATTGCCCCGCCCGACTCGCGCGTCAGCAGGTCGCGCACGGTGCCGGCCTCGTCGCTTCCCTCGCCGAAGAGGCGCGCCGCGACGGTGCGCTCGTCGTAGGTGGGGACGCGGTTGCCGAGGGAGACCGGGATCACCAGCGCGCCCAGCGGCCCCACGCCGGCGTAGCGCGCGCCGGGGAGCGGCTTCAGCCCGCCCTCGTTGACCAGCCCGGCCGGGAGCGGAGGCCCGGCGGCGACGGCCTGGGCGGCGGGCGCGGGATACGCCCCCCCGGACCCGGGGTATCCAGTGACGGAGCTTGCCGGCTGGAACGGACCCTCCCCGCGGCGCAGCCCGCCGGCTGAAGCGCAGGCGGAAAGCGCCAGGAGCGCGGTGGCGATCGGGCCGATACGGAGGGCGGTCTGGAGATGGACGGAACGCGGCATGGCTTCCTGCGTGTGGACGGTGGCGGACCCGGCAGGTAGCCGGGCGCATGGCGGCGGGCGATCAAGCCCTCTGCACTCGAAATACCCCGAATCAGAGAACAGGCTCACGACCATGGAACAGCCCCGCCTCAACCTCCTCCTCCGCACCCTCATCGACCACAAGGGGTCCGACCTCCACCTTTCCCCCGGAATCGAGCCGCGCATCCGGGTGGACGGCGAGATGATCCCGCTGCAGATGACGGCGCTGGCGGGCGACCACATCCAGGCCGTGGTGCAGGAGGTGATGGACGCGCCGCTGCGCGAGCGCTGGCGCGACACCGAGGACCTGGACTTCGCCTACGAATCGCTGGATCTGGGGCGCTTCCGGGTGAACGTGTACACGGGCCGGCGCGGCGTCGGGGCGGTGCTTCGTGTGATCCCTGCGGTCATCCCCAGCGCGCAGGACCTCCGCCTTCCCGCAGCCATCACGGGGCTGGCGCGCATCCCCAACGGCCTGGTGCTGGTGACGGGCCCCACCGGCTCCGGCAAGTCGACCACGCTGGCGGCGCTGGTGGACCTCATCAACCGGCAGCGCGCGGGGCACATCATCACCATCGAAGACCCGGTCGAGTTCACGCACGAGAGCCGCACCTCCATCGTCACGCACCGCGAGGTGGGGCGCGACGTCCCCTCCTTTCCACGCGCGCTGCGGGCGGCGCTGCGCGAGGATCCGGACGTGGTGGTGGTGGGCGAGATCCGCGACGTGGAGACGATGCAGCTCGCCCTCTCCGCCGCGGAGACGGGGCACCTGGTGTTCGGGACGCTGCACACCAGCAGCGCCACCAAGACGGCCAACCGTGTGGTCGACATGATGCCGCCCGAGCGGCAGCAGCAGGTGCGCACTCAGTTCGCGGACGTGCTGCGCGCCATCGTCACGCAGCGGCTGGTGAGGAAGCGCGGGGGTGGCCGGCTGGGCGCCTACGAGATCCTCCTCAACACCACGCCGGTGCAGAACAACATCAAGGAGAACAAGCCGTCGCTCATCGAGGGCGCGATGAACGACAAGGCGAGCGGGATGCAGACCCTGGAGCGCGCCCTTGCCCTGATGGTTGTGCAGGGCTGGGTGGAGGAGGACGAGGCGATGGCCGCCGCCAACAGCCCCGAAAGCCTGCGCACCGAGGTCGGCTCCCTGCGCGCGCCCGACCGTGCCGTGCCGGCCGGGGCGGGCGCCGGCTCGCGTCCCTGGTGAGGAAAACCATCACACAGAGAACACGAAGGGAACTACGAAGCCGCAGAGAACCGCTCTGCCTTTCTCTCCTTGCCCTCTGTGTCTCTGTGTGGAACGCGTTTGTGGATGCCTCCGCGTCGAAAACGCAGGGGTTGATCCCCGGATGTTTACTGGTTAAGTTGTCTATCTGCAAACAGTTAAGACGGTTCGCCGGATGGATTGCGGCGCTCCCACGGATTCGCTTCCCGGCGCCGGCTGCACAGTGCGGGCGCCCCGAAACGCGAGATAGATCGTACATGAACTCGAACCTCCAGGCACTCGCGGCCGCCGCGATCATCTTTGGCGTCGCCGCGTCGCTTCCGAACGATACGAAGAGCGCCGCCCTGCCGGCCGAGCACGCGCAGCAGCCGGTCGCCGCCGCCGCGTTCCGGCCCGCCGCCCAGGCCGTGCTGAGCGGTGTGGGAATCGAAAAGGCCGCGCCCGTGGAAGAGCTGTCCGAGGCGGAGACCGCGCTGGCGGCGCTGACCGGTGACGTCCGCAAGCAGAGCCATCCGGACGCGCTGCGCCTGGCCTTCGAGGCCTACTACAACTACAAGGCGGAGCATCCGAAAGAGGTCCGCAAGCCGTACCTGTACTTCGTGGACTACGGGCTGGACAGCCGCACCAAGCGCGGCTACGTCTTCGACATGGAGAAGCTGCGGGTGGTGGACGGCCCCTTCACCGTTGCCCACGGCCGCGGGTCCGGCGCCAAGTACGGCGTGCCGACGAAGTTCACCAACCGGGAGGGGAGCGCCACCTCGTCGCTGGGCCTGTTCAAGGCGCGCGAGGTCTACGCCTTCACCGGTCACGCGGGCGGCGAGGTGTACCGCTCGGTCGGACTGCGCCTGGACGGGGTCTCCGGCCGCTTCAACAGCGCCGCCCGCCAGCGCCGCGTGGTGGTGCATGGCGCGCCGTACGTGAGCGAGAGCGAGGCAGGGCGCAGCGAAGGGTGCCCGGCGATGGACCCGGCGCGCGCCAGGAAGCTGATCCCGCGGATCGGCAACGGTGGTATGGTCTTCCTCTTCTCGCCGGTGGACAAGACGTGGCTGAAGAGCGACCCGTGGGTGCACCGGGATGCGCTGAACGGTTGATGCAGGAGGGGGGCTCCACGAGAGCACGCGTGGAGCCCCCTTTGACAGCTTACCGGGAAAGCAGCAATACTGCACCAACGCTGTGACACGCGGGTAAGATGCGTCGGTCGTGTTACGAGCAGGGCAGTCGAAGTGGTCATCGATGGCAGCATGTTTGCGCGGATCGTATGTTTACCTTCCTTCGCGTGCTGCCTCCCTACGCCGCGCCCCCCTGAAAGGCGATTTCCGCATGGCACTTGGTGAGATTCGCGAGTTTCTCGATGCGCATACGCCCCGCCTCCGGTCGCTGGAAGACCGCACGCGCCGCGAATCCACCCCCTCCGCAGACCGAGGCGCCACCCGCGAGGCGCTCATGGAGCTCAGCCTCGCGCTGGAAGAGCTCCGCGTGTCCGAGGAGGAGCTGCGCGTGCAGAGCGACATGCTCTGCGCCGTGCAGCATGCGCTGGAGACGGAGCGTGCGCGTTACCTGGGCTTCTTCACCCACCTCCCCGACCCGTGCCTGGTGACGGACGCGGCGGGCGTGGTGCGCGACGCGAACCGTGCCGCCGGCGAGCTCCTGGGCGCCCGGCCGGAGGCGCTGGGCGGAAAGCCGCTCGCCGTCTTCGTGGGCGAGGAGGACCGGCGCGATTTCCGCAACCGCATCCTGGAAGGGCTTCCGGGGGACGAGACGGCGGAGTGGGAGGTGAGCCTGCGCCCGCGCGGTAGCCTCCCCCTGCGCGTGAAGGCGCGGGTGAGCGTGATGCGTGAGGCGCAGGGCCGCACCGCGCTGATCTGGGTCTTCCGCGGCCTGGCCGACTCGCTGGACGCCGCGCGCGACGAGACGACGCTGCTGGAGGCGATGCTGGACGCCCTGGCCACGCCGGCCTGCGCGCTGGACCTGGACGGCACCCTCCTTCGCTGGAACCGCGCCGCCACCGACGCGCTGGGCTGGGGGCCGGAGACGGTCGGCGAGGCATGCCCCGTTCGCTTCCCCGGCGAGGAGTCGGGTGGCGACGCCCTTCTGCGCACCCGCGAGCGGCTGGACGGCGTGCCGGCCGAGGTGACGCGCGGCAACGGGCAGACCGTGCGGCTGCGCGCCTCGGTGGCGCCGCTCCTGGCCGGAGAGGTGCGTCGCGGGACGCTTCTCACCTTCGCCGCCGAGGCTCCCGAGGCGCGCACCAGCGAGCGTGACGACGCGGAGTCGATCCTTCAGCAGTGCCGCTCCGCCCTGGCCGGCGAGGCGGCGACCGGCACCGTGTACGAGCGGCTCCGCACCTGGATCGCGTCGGGGCTGCACCTGGGCCACCTGCGCCCGGGGAGCCGCCTCCCCAGCATCCGCCAGGTGGCGGACGCGGCCGGGGCCGAGCACCGCGCGGTAGCCGCCGCCTACCGCGCCCTCGCCGCCGAGGGCCTGGTGGAGGTCCGCAACCGCCAGGGTGCCTTCGTGGCCGGCGCATGGGAGCCCGCCGCGCCGCCGCTGGGCGAGACGGCCGACTGGCTGGCCGGCGTGCTGGAAGGCGCCTCCGGGCTGCGCATCCGCATCCCGCAGCTCGCCGACGTGGTGGGCCGCTGGACGACGTCCACCCGCGTGCGCTGCGCCTGCATGGAGTCGGTCGAGGACGAGCGCGCCGCGCTGGTCGCCGAGATGGCGGGGCAGTGGGGGATGGAGGCCATTCCGGTGGCGCCCGGCTCCTTCCGCGCCGACGGCCGCGGGGCTCCCGAGGCGCTGCACGGCGTGGAGCTGATCGTCACCACCGCCTTCCACGCCACCGAGGCGCACGCCGCCGGCCGCGCACTGGGGATCCCGGTGCTGGTGCTGGCCGCCGGCCCGGAGATGGTGCAGGCGGCGGAGGAGCGGCTGGCCGAGGGTCCGCTGACCGCCGTTGTCGCCGATGCGGGGTACGCGGATCGTCTCCGCTTCCTGCGCGGCTCCGAGCGCCTCCGTGTGGTGCTGGCCGACGATGCGGCCGCGATCGCGTCGCTCATCCCGTCGGAGAGCGTGCTGCTGACTCCGGCCGCGCGGCAGAAGCTGGGGAGCGACTCCCCGCGGATGCTGGTGCCGCTCCCGTCGTTCGTGTCCCGCACCCCGGCGCGCACCATCGCCGCGCTCCTGATCCAGCACAACCTCGCGCCCGCCCGGCGCCGGGGGTAACACCCCGGGCACTGGCCCGAACGCAACGGGGGCGAGGGACCCGCGGCATCGGGGTTCCTCGCCTCCGTTCTTTTGCGACGCATCCGGGCGGGCTGCGCGTGACGTATGGTTCTCGTGCAGGGGCGGTCGAGAACATCGTGGAACGCCACCATCCGAAGCACCGGGGGCTGAAGCCCCGGCTGGAACCACGGGAAGGCGGCTGAAGCCGGCTCGTGCACTGCGGCCAGTCCGCGCAGGCGGACTTTGTGCTTTTGTTGCCGCGAGTTCACTCGCCACCCTTCACCCACCCCAAAATGCGCCCGCGCTCTGCCCTCCTCCCCGCACTGGCCGCGATCACCGCCCTGGCCGCCACCGGCTGCTCGCCGAGGCGGGCGGCGGAGTCGCTGCTGCTGGGGAGCCACTTCGTACGCACCGAGGGCGTGGCGTACGGGCCGGAAGCGCGGCACCGGCTGGACGTGTACCGGCCGAAGGCGGTGCGTGCATCCGCGCCGGTGGTGGTGTTCCTCCATGGCGGGCGGTGGAACAGCGGCACGCGCGGGGACTACCGCCTCCTCGGCGATGCCCTCACCCGGCGCGGGTGGGTGGCGGTCGTCCCCGATTACCGTCTCGCGCCCGCGGCCCGCTTCCCTGCGTGGGTGGAAGACGGGGCGCGTGCCGTCCGCTGGGCGCGCGACAATGCCGCGCGCTTCGGAGGAGAAAGCACGCGCATCTTCGTGGTGGGGCACTCCGCCGGCGGCCACAGCGCCGCGCTCCTGGCTCTCGACGAGCACTTCCTCCGCGACGCCGGAGTCCCCGCGAGTGCGGTGCGAGGCTTCGTCTCGCTCGCGGGGCCTGTCGACACGACCTGGACAGACCCGGACGTGCAGGCGCTGATGGGCCCGCGCGAGGGCTGGCCCGCCACCTACCCCGCCACCCACGTCGACCGCAGCGACCCGCCGCTCCTCCTCCTCCACGGCGGCGGCGACCGCACCGTCGCGGTGGAGAACTCAGTGCGCCTGGCCGCACGCATCCGGGATCGTGGCGGGTGCGCGCGCTCCATCGTGTATCCGGGCGTGGGACACGTGCAGATCGTGGTCGCCCTGTCCGCGCCGCGCCTGCGGATCGCGCCGGTGCTGGACGACGTCGATGCCTTCGTACGCGACCCACGCCGAAGCTGTACCGCGACAAACTAGGCCGTCTGCTCAGGCGGAGCTCAGAGCGCAGCTCACGGACGCAAAGAGGCCCGGGAACCGTTTCGGTCCCGGGGCCTCTCAGCGTGCGACGATCAGGAAGCGGCCGGGCGGGCGGCGCGCTTGCGGGGAGCGCCGCGGCGGCCCCGGGTGCCGCGCTCGCCACGGGCAGTGGCGGCGGCGCGTTCGGCCTGCAGGGCGGCGCGGGCTTCCGCGCGGGCTGCCTTCCGGCGCGCCCGGCCATGCTCGCGCGTCTCCTCCAGCTCCTTCAGGAACATCTCGGATGCGGTCGCGAACGCCCCGCGCTTCCGCAGCTCCGTCAGCAGAACGCCGGTGAACTCCTGCACCGCGCGCCGCAGCGAGCTGTCCGATGCGTAGCCGCAGGTGTACGCCACGGAGAGCACCGTCTGCGCCTGGTCGTCCAGGAGCTCGCAGGCCAGCAGCACGCGCATCCACGCCAGGATGCGGCGTGGGGGCGGCAGGTCCGCCTGCTCGGCCCACCGCAGCAGCGTCCGCTCGGAAAGGCGAAGCGCCGCGGCCAGGTCGCGCCCGTGCCCGCCCTCGGCCACCACCTCGGCGGCGGCCATCAGCAGGGCGCGCGCGCGGCCGGAAAGGTTCGCCGGCAGCGAGCGCTCCAACAAGCTCTGCAGCGGCCGCCCCTGCGCCGCCCGCAGGCGGCGGGTGATCGCCTCCAGCGTGTCTTCCTCGTCGAGCGCGATGATCTCCTTCACCCCCCACTCGCCCAGCGTGCGCAGGTCGCGCATCCGCCCGCGCTGCACCTCCAGCGCGGCGATCACCGTCGCGGTGGGGAACTCCCACAACAGCGAGCGCAGCTCGGGCGCCAGCTCCGCCTCGGAACCGTAGGTGCGCCGGTACGGATCCACCACCACCAGCGCGGCCGGCGGCGACTCCTGCAGCGTAGTGCGCAGCACGTCCCAGTCGGAGACGAACTGGGTCTGGAAGCGCTGGCTGCCGATGCGCCGCATCCGCTCCTTGAACACGGAGTCGGGATGCATCACGATCAGCGGCCGAAGAATGGGTTGCATGCTGCCTCAGCTCGGCTGGATGAACGTACTCGTGTCGGATCGCGTCATACGTAGAACGCACATCAAGCTACCGCGTTGATCCGGAATTGTCCAGCGTTTCCGCCAAATGATTGACAATCTCGAATTCGGTGACCACATGTGGTCAACGTATGTCGCGGCCGTACGCGGCGTTCAGTATGAGGCTCGCGTATAAGCGAGCAAGATCGACAGCTGACAAGGGCAGTGAGGGGGACAGCGACTGCGCTAGTTCGTAGCCGCGCGACGGGCTGCTTCGGCCGCGGCGCGTGCCCGGCGGTCGGTGGCGGCGCGGCCGCGGCCGGTGACGATGCTCTCCGGCCCCAGCTCCTTGAACTCCGCCAGCTCCCGGATGAAGGCATGCGTCGCGCGCTCGAACGCGCCCTCGCGCCTCAGGTGTGTGGGGATGGTGCCTAGAAAGTCCTGCATCGCGCGGCGCAGGCTGCTGTCCGACGCATAGCCGCACGCACACGCCACGCTGAACACGGTGCGCCCCGGATCATCGAGCAGCGACGAAGCCAGGAGGATGCGCATCCAGGCCAGGATCCGGCGCGGCGGGGGGAGGCCGGCGCGCTCGGCCCAGCGCAGCACGGTGCGCTGCGAGAGGTGAAGCGCGCGCGCCAGGTCGCGCCCCTTGCCGCCCATCGAGACCACCTCGGCGGCCGTCATCAGCAGCGTTCGCGACTGCCCAGACACGGTGGCGGGAAGCGAGCGCGCGAGCAGGTTCTGAAGCGGACGGCCCTGCGCCAGCCGCAGCCGGCGCAGCATCCCCTCGCCGGTGTCGTCCTCGTAGATGGAGATGACGTCGGCCACTCCCCACTCCCCCAGCGTGCGGAGGTCGTGCGAGCAGCCGGCGCGCACGTCGATCGCCGCGACCACGGTGATCGACGGGAATTCCCAAAGGAAACCGCGCAGCTCCGGAGTCAGCTTCCAGAGGCCGCGCGCGTTCTTGCGGTAGGGGTCCAGCACCAGGAGGGTGGAGGGCGGCGCCTGGGCGGCGGCCGCGCGCAGATCGGGCCACGTGGACACCGATTGGCAACGGAACGTCTTTGCACCAATCGATTGAACGCGTTCCCGAAATGCACCATTTGGGTGCATGATCAGCAGTGTGCGACGCGGCGGAGGCATGACGTGTCCGGAATTAACTGGAGCCAGACGAAAGAAGAATGGGCAGTCGGGCGGCCGTACGCACAAATATACTGTGCCTCACGTGGCCATCGCGCCCCTGCCCGTACCAACTCCCTGCACATTGGAACCTCAGTATGAAGACCGCCCGCATCCTTCTCGCCGTTCTCTCCCTGGCCGCCCTGGCCGCCTGCGGAAACGATTCCATCACCGGCTCCCCGGCGCCCGGAGGCGTGCGCCACGACACTGCGCCCGCCGCTGGCAACGGCGAAACCACTGAAGACTCCAGCGCCGGCAGCATCACGGAAGACTCGCCGCCGCCGCCCTGTTCCGGTACGATCGTGGTTACGACCGACGCCAGCGGCAACGTCACCTACACATGCGTGACCACCCCTCCGCGGGGCGGGCAGTACGGCTCGGGGGGCTGAGTCCCGCCATACTCGGCAAAAAAGGAACGGGCGGCGGGGGCGAACCCCGCCGCCCGTTCCTTTTTTCCGTGTTTACCGGGCGCTGGCCAATTCCAGCGTCCGCACCAGGCTCGCGGCGAACATGTCCGTTTCCGCGGTCGCGGGCGTTGCCGCGGTATCCGTGGCGCGAAGCTCGGTGCGACGTCCATTGCGGACCGCGTCGAGCACGGTCTCGGCGCTGATCATCACCTTGGCCTGGCGCAGCTCGGTCGCCAGCGCGAGCGCTTGTTCGGCCGCCTGCTCAGCTCGGTCCCACTCGCCCAGCGACGACGCGCCGTGCGCCATCTCCAGCATCGCGGAGGCGAGGACGGGGCGAACCTCCGGCTCCTTCGCGAGCCGGTTCACCTCCACCCACGCCTTGCGGAACACCTCCCGGTCGCCTACCCCGCCGGCCGCTCGCGCGATGTTCGCCACCGCGCTGACGCCGCGGTCGCGCTGCCCGATGACGTGCGGGCGCAGCGCCTCGAAGACCTCCAACGCCGGAGCGAACCGGCCCTGTTCCATCCAGAGGTACGCCACGTCGTGCGCAAGCAGCGGAAGGCGCTCGTGGTGCGGGCCGTACGCGCGGAACGCTGCACGGGCGTACTCCTCCGCCTGCGCGTGCCGCCCCGTTTCGGTGGCGACCACGAACAGGTCGTGCGCCGCCATCCCCTGCAGCGCGGGAAGACCCTTCCGGCGTGCGGCCCGGAGCGCCTTGATGTGCATGCGGTGCGCGACGGGGAAGCTGCCGCGCTTAATAGCCATGTTCCCCAAAGCGATGTAGGCGCGCGCGTAGGTCTCCCAGTCGCCCACCTGGCGGGAGATCATGATGGCGTGCCGGAACCAGGTCTCGGCGCGGGCCATCTCGGCCCGGTCGCGCGCCACCTGCCCCACCTTGAGCGCGAGGCCCGCGCTGCGCGGCATGGCGAGCGCGGCCGCCTGGGTGAAGGCGAGCGCCGTGGCCCCGTGCTGCTCCTCTTCCGCCCACTCCCCGATGGCGGTGCACGCCGCGGCCACCGCGTCGCCGGGGGTGTCCTCGGGCGCGGCGAGCAGGCCGCCGATGACGTTGAGCGGCTCGGTGATCTCGTGCGGCAGGCGCGCGGCCGCCACTTCGGCGAGGCGCTTGCGGCTCGCCTCAGCCGAGAACAGGGTCGTGCGCTCCCCGGGCTCCGCCGTGGCCCAGAACATCACGTTGCGGTACGACTGCCAGAGAAGGACCCCCGCCTCGCTGCCGACTTCGCGCAGGATGTCCATCCCTTCCAGCGTCTCCGAACCGCGGATCAGGGGCGGCGGCGTCCGCCACCGGCGGGGCTCGCGCACGGTCGTCTTGGCGCGGGTGGCTCTCATTATACGGTCTCCTTGTGCCTTCATTGGGTGCTCTGTCTGTAAACTTTCCGTATACGATACGCAACGCGGCTCGCGTGCGCCAGATTTTTAGCACTCGAACCGTCGATATTCCCGACGGCGCGGTTTAGAATCCGACGCGTGGTGTACAGCGCGAGTCCGGGCGCACCACGATTGCACATCTCTGGTGGGTCCTGACGCTTATCAGTACCCGCCAGCGTCTACACCGTTTCCTTCGCTCTCCACCGCGAACGCCGCGGCGGTTCCAGGGCGTCCCTCAGGGGACAGGACGATCCGGCCGTCCCGCGCGTCCACCCGTGCGACGCCGCCGTGCTCCAGCACCCCGAAGAGGAGCTCGTCGCCCAGCGGGCGAAGGATCTGCTCCTCGATCAGGCGGGCCAGCGGGCGGGCGCCGTTGGCCGGGTCCAGCCCGTGCTCGGCCAGCCAGGCCCGCGCCGCCGGGGTCAGCTCCAGCTCCACCCCGCGCGTGGCGAGCCGCGCGCCCACTTCCGCCACCATCCGCTCCACGATCCGCTCCATCACCTCCAGCCCCAGCGGCGCGAAGGCGATGCGCGCGTCCAGCCGGTTGCGGAACTCGGGAGAAAAGGTCCGCTCGAACGCCCGCGCGTCGTCGTTCGGTGCCGCGTCGGCGCCGGCGAAGCCGGGGCGGCGGCGCGAGAGCTCTTCCGCCCCCACGTTGCTGGTCATCACCAGCACCACGTTCCTGAAGTCGGCCTGCTTCCCGTTGTTGTCGGTCAGGCGGCCGTAGTCCATCACCTGCAGCAGGAGGTTGAAGACGTCCGGGTGCGCCTTCTCCACCTCGTCCAGCAGCACCACCGCGTAGGGGGTGCGCCGCACTGCCTCGGTGAGCAGCCCCGCCTGGTCGAACCCCACGTACCCCGGCGGCGCCCCGATCAGCCGCGATACGGTGTGGCGCTCCATGTACTCGCTCATGTCGAAGCGGATCAGCTCGATCCCCATCACCTCGGCCAGGGAGCGGGCCACTTCCGTCTTGCCGACGCCGGTGGGGCCGGTGAAGAGGAAGGAGCCGATCGGCTTGCGCGGGTCGCGGAGCCCGGCGCGCGACAGCTTGATGGCGGCGGCGAGCTGCCCAATCGCGCTGTCCTGCCCGAAGACGCGCGCCTTGAGCTCCGACTCCAGCGTGCGCAGCCGCTCCCGGTCGCTGCCGGCGACGGTGCGGGGCGGGATCTGCGCCATGGTGGCCAGGATGCGCTCCACCGTCTCCGCGTCCACATCGGCCGGTTCGGTGCTTCCCTCCGGGGCGGCGAGCCTGGCTTCGGCGCCCGCCTCGTCCATCAGGTCGATGGCCTTGTCCGGCAGGCGGCGGTCGTGCAGGTAGCGGGCGCTCAGCTCGGCGGCGGCGCGCAGGGCGGCGTCGGCGTAGCGGACGTTGTGGAACTCCTCGTAGCGCCCCCGCAGCCCTTCCAGGATGCGGACGGTGTCTTCGGTGCCGGGCTCCGGGACGTCGATCTTTTGGAAGCGGCGGGCGAGGGCCCGGTCCCGCTCGAAGTGCGTCCTCAGCTCCTCGTGCGTGGTGGAGCCGATGCAGCGCAGCCCGGCGGCGAGCGCGGGCTTGAGGAGGTTCGAGGCGTCCATGCTCCCGCCGCTGGTGCTTCCCGCGCCCACCAGGGTGTGGATCTCGTCCACAAAGAGGATGGCGCCGGGCCGGGCTTCCAGCTCCTTGAGCACCGCCTTGAGCCGCTCCTCAAAATCGCCGCGGTAGCGGGTGCCGGCGAGCAGGGCGCCCATGTCCAGCGCAAAGATCTCGGCGCCTCTCAAAGGGGCGGGGACTTCACCGCTGTGGATGCGGAGCGCCAGTCCCTCGGCCAGCGCCGTCTTCCCGACGCCCGGGTCACCGACGAAGAGCGGATTGTTCTTGCGGCGGCGGGCCAGTACGTGGATGGCGCGCCCCAGCTCGCGTTCTCGGCCGATCAGCGGATCGACTCGCCCCTCCGCCGCCTGCCGGTTGAGGTTGACGGCGAAGCGGGCCAGCGCGTCGCCCTCGTCGCGGACGTCCTCGTCTTCCTCGTGCGCGGGCCCCGCGGGGACGGCTTCCGGGGAGGCGGAGGCGCGGCGCATCAGCTCCATGCGGTCCGCGCCGGCTTCCTGTAGAAAGTGCGCGGCGAAGGAGTCTTCCTCGTCCCACATGGCAACCAGGACGTGCGCGCCGGTCACCTCTTCGCGGCCCGAGCGCAGGGCCTGGAGCGCCGCCTGCTGCACCGCACGGCGGAAACCGAGCGTCGGCGTGCTGTTGTCGATCGGCACGCCGGTGCCGCTGTGGACCTCCTCGTCCAGGAAGCGCTCCAGCCTGCGGCGGAGGCGGTCCGGGCGGGCGCCGGCGGCTTCCACGGCGGAGGCGGTGGCGTCGTCGTGGAGGAGCGCGAAGAGGAGGTGCTCCAGCCCGGCGTAGGCGTGCCCTCGGCGGGCCGCTTCCAGCACGGCCAGGTGGAGGCTGACCTCCAGCTCCGGGCGCAGCGCGGGGGTGGACATCGGCTACTCTGGCTCCACGCTCAGCAGGAGGGGGTAGCCCTGCGCTTTCGCTTCGGCGGCGACCCGCTCCACCCGCGTCTCCGCCTCGTCGCGCGTGTAGCTTCCCGCCACTCCGTATCCCGCGTGGTGCACCTGCAGCATGATCTGCGTCGCCTCGGTCGTCGTCTTCTCGAAGAAGCGCACGAGTACATCCACCACGAACTCCATGGAGGTGTAGTCGTCGTTGTGGAGGAGGACCCGGAAGAGGCGCGGGGTGCGCGTGGCGGGGCGCTCGCGAACCGCGATCCCCTCTTCACGCTCCGGCCGCACGGTGGGCCCGCGCTCCGGTGGCTTCTTCGGCTCGGTCATCTCTCGCGAATCGGCGGCTCTCCACTTCCCGGCGGGCACTTCCAATCCTGTTACATACCTGCAACGTCCGGACCGTACATTTGTGTGCTACGGTATCAGCGGGCGGAGTGGATTCATGGGGGTGTGAGGGCCTGCTTCGGGCGAGTGAACTCGCGGCAACAAAAGCACAAAGTCCGCCTGCGCGGACTCAGGGTCCGGGATGCTTGGCGGGGGCATCGGTGGCGCGGGGGTCCAACTTCGCGACGATCGTTGCAGATCGCACGGCGGCGGCGTGGGGTCTACCGTTCGCCTTGCGGCGTCGGGCGGTCGCCGTTCCCCGCCACTCCCAGGCCCCCAGAGTCCGTGACGAATGCCGCCTCGGGCATGCGCTCCAGCAGGCCGATGCGGGCGCTCAGGTCGCGCAGGCGGTCGCTGGCGTCGCGGATCTGCTGGACGGAGCGGGCGAGCTCGGGCTGGCCGTCGGCGGCGCCGGAGGCTTCCATCAGGTGCACGGTTCCGGCGACGACGGCGAGCGGGTTGTTGAGCTCGTGCCGCACCGCGCGGATCAGCGCCGCCACGGGGACGGTGGACGGCTCGCGCTGCACCTCCTCCGCCTCGGCGAGGAGAGCGGCGAGCACGCCCGGCTCGGCGGCGTCGGGAAAGGTGTCCAGGCGCAGGCGCTTGACGCGGCCACCCGCTACCGTCGCTGAGATCTGGAGCCGCGAGACGCCGCCGGCCGAGGCGAGGGCGCGCACCACGCGGTCCCGGTCACCCGCGGCCACCTGCTGCGCCCAGCTTTCCACGGTGGAGCCCCACTCCTCGCCGGGGAGGCCGGCGAGGGTCTCGACGCCGGCACCCCAGTGGATGCGGCCGGTCGCCAGCTCCACGCGGAGGAGGGCGAGCCCGCTGCCGGCGGCGACGGCGTCGTAGGTGCGGCGCCAGGCGGCCGTCTCGCGGTCGCGGCGCCATGCGTCCACGGGAACGCGGCGGGCGCGCGCCTCCGCGAACGCGAGCGCGCCGGCCAGCGCGGAGCCCGCGAACTCCGTCACCAGGGCGAGCGTGGCGCGGTCGTCTTCGCTGAAGGGGCGCGCGCCGGACGGGCGGAGCACGAGCAGCACTCCCACGGCGCCCGAGGGGGCGGGGAGCGCCGCCGCCAGCGCGGGGCCGGCGCCCAGCTCCTGCTCGCCCGGGTATGCGTGCGGCTCCTGCGACAGGTCCGCCGACTCCAGCATCATCCCGGAGCGCAGCGCCGTGCCGCAGAAGCTTTCTTCGCTGGGGAGGAGCTCGCCCTCGAAGGAGGCGAGGAAGCCGGACCCGACGCGGAATGCCAGCAGCCCGCCTGGTTCGGCGGTCACCGTGGTGGCGGATGCGTGGAGGAGCGCGCCGATTTCGTCCGCGAAGGTGCGGAGGAGACGGGCGAGCTCAGCAGGGCGTGCGACGCACTCCGAGATTCGGTGCAGGACCGCCAGGACGCGCTCCGATGGAGCGCCCGCGGGTATGGAGAACGCATCCGTCCCCGCGGGGACGGGGGAGGATGCCGCTCCCCGGGTGGGGATGGGCATGATTTCGCGGTGTTCACGTTCGGCGGCTGGCCTATCTCCCGGAGGGGGAGACACCCGGCTCTGCGACCCCGCCTCGCGGCGGGTGAGCTATTGTCGTGTGAAACCTATGTGCAAACTATAGGCTCGCCGCCCCGGATCGCGCAAGCTTTACGTTTGCGCCCACCCTTTCCAGCAGCACGCGCACGTATCGCGTCTCCGCCGGCGCGGGGAGCCCGGCGTCCAGCGCGGAGCGGAATGCGGCCACCACGGCGGGGTCGAACTGGCTGCCGGAGCAGCGCTCCAGCTCCTCGCGCGCCTCCTCGCTGGCCCGCGCGCCGCGGTAGGGGCGGGTGGTGACCATCGCGTCGAAGGCGTCGACCACGGCGAGCACGCGCCCCGCCAGCGAGATCTCCGAGCCCGCCAGCCCGAACGGGTAGCCGCGCCCGTCCCAGCGCTCGTGGTGGTGCAGCACGCCCGGCGCCGCGGAGCGGAGAAACGCGCTGCGCTCCACGATGGCGGCGCCGATCAGCGGGTGGCGGCGCATCACCGACTTCTCCTCCTCGGTCAGCTCCCCCGGCTTGCGCAGGATGTGGTCCGGCACGCCGATCTTGCCGATGTCGTGCAGGAGTCCGCACACGACCAGGTCGCGCAGCTCGTCCTCGCCCAGCCCCAGAGCGGACCCGGCGGCCACGGCGTAGACGGTGACGCGCTCCAGGTGGCCCCCCGTGTACGCGTCGCGCGCCTCAACGGCGTTGGCGATGGTGAGGAGCCCGTCCAGGAAGAGGTTCTCCAGCTGCTGCGCCTGCTCCGCGACGCGCGCCTCCAGGCCGCGCTGGTAGGCGCGGTTCTCCAGCAGCAGGCGCCGGTGCTCCAGCGCCCGCCGTGCGGAGAGGACGACCTCGTCCACGTTGAACGGTTTCAGCAGGTAGTCGTCTGCCTGCAGGCGCAGCGCTTCGACGGCCTGCTCCATCGTCCCCGCGCCGGTGAGGAGGAGGAATGCGGCGGTGTCGTCCAGCGCCTTTACGCGGCGCAGCAGCTCCAGCCCGTCCATCTCCGGCATCATCAGGTCGGCGAGGACGATGTCCGCGCCTTCCTTGATGAAGTGCTCCAGCGCGACGCGGCCGTTCTCGGCGGTGGAGATGACGAAGTCGCCGCCCGCGAAGATGTCGGCGAGGACGCGGCGGATGCCGGGCTCGTCGTCCACGATCAGCAGACGGGGCGGGCCGGCGGGCGGGGGAAACAGCTCCAGCGGCATTTCTTGAAGGAGCGGGGGAGAGGGGGGTGCGCTGGCGAATGTAGCACACGCGCCAGCGCCCACCAAGTGTTATGGTCCGGGGCGTCAGGCGCTACGGCAGAAGCCCTTCGCGCAGCCCCGTGAAGCCGAGCACCAGCAGCGCGATGATCACCACCCAGATGCAGGCGTAGAGCACCGCCACGATGCGCCTCTGCTCCAGGATCTTGGGGAAGAGGATCGGCTTGCCGGCGAACTTGCCGCGCGGCTTGTTGGGGAAGAAGAAGGTCTTGTACGTCTCGATGGTGGCCACCGAGTACCCGGCGCCCGCCACCGCGATGTAGATCCAGTTCGTGGTGAAGAACGACATGATGATGGCCCAGGTGAGCGCCACCATCGGGCTGCGAAAGAACTTGAAGGTCTCGAAGCCTTCCACCGGCGCATCCTTCCACGCGCCGCCGAACGCCGTCAGCCATCCGCCGATGGAGCCCACGGTGATGAGCACCAGCCACGGGTTGGCGTCCGGATACGTCTTCATCAGCCAGTTGGCGAGGTACAGCAGCACCGCCAGGAGCACCAGGATGGCGGCGAAGACGGACCAGCGCACCGCGCGGCTCTGGATGGGCTTCCCCATGACGCCGAACTGCATGGGGATGAAGTACTTGGACTGGTCTTCCTCGCGCAGGAAGCTCTTCCACAGCTCCAATGTGAGCCGCTCGGCCGCGTAGACCAGGCCGAAGAAGACGGAGAGGTGGCTGGCCAGGCTGAGGTTCAGCTCGACGATGAGCGACAGGATGACCGCCGCGACCGCCGCCACGATGATGCTGCGCGAGTACTTGGGAAAGGTGAAGCCCTCGTGCGGGGCATCCTTGTACATCCCCCACGACGAGGTGTGGGTGCCCGCGAGGAGCCCGATGAGAATGGCAGGAACCAGAGTGTTCATTGGATTGGAAAAGGGGGTCAGCGGTCCATGGAGGCGTACACGGACTCGAGCAGCTCCATGTCGCGCCGCGCGGCGTCGAAGGTGAAGCGCGGCTCGCGGTTCTCGCGCAGGGCGGGGATGAAGTCCCGCCACATGGCGGCGTAGCCCGGGATGTCGGCCAGGCCGGGGACGGCGACGCGGCGGCGGCGTCCGCGCACGGCCAAAAAGACGCCGTTGGTCTCGAAGGTGGCCGTACCCTCCGTGCCGTACAGCGCGGAAAGGCGCAGCCCCTTGAGCGGCGAGCCGATCTCCCACGAGTACGCCAGCGTTCCCACCGCGCCGCCCTCGTATTCGAAGACCGCGAGGGTGGTGAGATCGGGCTCGCCGGTGTTGCCGCCGGGGCGGTAGCCGGTGGCCCGGCGCACGGGGAGCCCCAGGTTGGCCATGAAGTTGATCCAGTGGATCCCGCCCTCGAAGAGCGCGCCGCCGCCGGCCAGCGACATGTCGCCGCGCCAGTTGGCGACGGTCTGCTCCTTGAGCGCGTTGATGGTCAGCAGCCGCGGCTCGCCCACGTCGCCGCGCTGGATGACGCCGCGCAGCGCCTCGGCCATCGGCTTGTAGAAGTAGTTCTCCGCCACCATCACCCGCCGCCCCGCCGCGTCGCGCGCCGCCTGCACGGTGTCGAAGTCGGAGGCGTGCAGGAAGGGTGGCTTCTCGACGACGACGTGCTTGCCCGCGGCGAGTGCGGCCAGCGTCAGCTCCAGGTGCGACGTGGGCGGCGTGGCGACGACGACGACCTCCACGCGCGGGTCGGCGATGGCGGCTTCGTACGAGCCGAACGCGCCCGCGCCGCCGGCCTTGCGCGCGTACTCCTCCGCCTTCGCCAGCTTGCGCGAGGCGTAGAAGAGGCTGACCCCCTCCATCCCCTTGAGCCGCTTGGTGTGGATGCGCGTGGCGTAGCCGCATCCCAGGAAGGCGATCCCCGTCATCCGGCGGCCTCGGCGTGCGCGGGGATTGCCAGCGCGGCCATCCTGCGCCCCACCCGCAGCGCGTTGGCGGCGATGGTGAGGCTCGGGTTCACCCCGGCTGAGGTGGGGAAGCAGCTTCCATCCGTCACGTACAGGTTCTCCAGGCCGCGGAAGCGGCAGTCGGGGTCAAGCGGGGCGGTGCGCTCGTCGTCGCCCATGCGCACCGTGCCTACCGCGTGCGAAAAGGTGCTCACCTTCCACGTCGCCGTCCCCCACGCGCCGGCGCGGCGCAGGATCTTCTTCGCGCGCCTGACCAGCGCGGCGCGGGCGGCCAGGTCGCGTGGAGAGTAGAGCGAGGTGACGCTCATGCGCGGGAGCCCGAAGCGGTCGATGGCGGCCGCGTCGATGCGTACGCCGTTCTCCGCCCGCGGCTGGTCCTCGGCGATGGAGAGGAGCCCCGTCATGTGCTCCACCAGCGGCGTCGCTATGCGCGCGATCGGCTTCGGGAGCCCGACTTCCAGCATGGCGGCGGGCGGTCCCATCACCTGCTGCATGTTGCCGAGCTTGCCTCTCGGCGCATCCTTTTCATCTACCCCGAAGTAAAAGTCGTGGATGGCGAGCTGCTTGTGGTGCTCGTTGCCGGGATTCGGGTTCCGCGGAAAGACGCCGTATGTCATCGCGTTGCAGTGGCGCATCAGGTAGCGCCCCACCGCGTGCCCGGCCGGGTTCATCCGCTCCAGCCCCGACGCCAGCAGGAGGTGCGGCGTGGCGAGCGCCCCCGCGGCGACCACGAAGCTCTCCGCGCGCAGCACGAGCGGCCCCCCCGTGGCGCGATTGCGGCACTCGACGGCGGCGATCCGGTCCCCTTCGGCCACCAGGCGCACGGCCAGGGTGTCGGTGAAGAGCTGCATCCCGCGCATCACCAGCTCGGGGATCATGCGCGTGGCGATGTCGTTCTTGGCCCCAATCGCGCACGCGAAGGCGTCGCAGGTGGTGCACCGCCGGCACCCCGTCTCCGCCGCGTAGTTGATGGCGAGCGGGATGGGGAACGGGTGCAGCCCCAGCGATCGCGCCGCCGCCTCGATGCGCCGCGACGGAGCCGCGAGCGGAGAGGGCGGATACGGATACGGAGCGCTGCGCGGGGGCTCAGTGGGGTCCATGCCCGCGGCGCCAGCTACGCCCAGGAGGCGCTCGGCCTGCGTGTAGAACGGCTCCAGCGCATCGTACGCAAAGGGCCACGCGGCCCCGGAGTCGCCCACGATCTCCGGCGCGGGATCGAAGTCGCCCTGGCGGAAGCGAAACGACGAGCCGCCGTAGTACACCGAGGGCCCGCCCACGCAGGTGCACAGGTTCTGCTCGGCCCAGCGGCGGCCCTGGAGCACGCGGAACGCGCTGTCCGGGGCATACGCCGGGGTGCGGACGAAAGCGCCCTCGCCGGCCCAGTTCTGCGGGCCGCGCTCCACCCATCCGCCGCGCTCCACCATCGCCACGCGCAGCCCAGCCGCCACCAGCTCCCACGCCGCCATCGCGCCGCCGAAGCCGCTGCCGATCACCACGGCGTCGAGTTCCAGGAGTGGGGAAGACGGTGGCACAGGCAGAAACATCAGGAAAAGCGAATCGGCGCGGGAAGCCGCGTAAACTGCGGGGAAGCGGCGTCTGGCGCCAGTGGCGGGGGTGGTGGGGCTTGGCCCTGGCTTGGCCCTGGCGAGTGAACTCGCGGCAACAACAGCACAAAGTCCGCCTGCGCGGACTCGGGGGCGAGATTCGCCCGCGTGGCGGACGTCGTCCCCGGCCAGATCCCGTAGGGGCGCAATTCATCGCGCCCGTGCTCGCCGCCGCGCCGCCGCCCGCCGCGGTGCACCAACGCCGGTAGGGGCAGACCTGCGTGTCTGCCCGCCCCTGCCCCCACCTGGATCTATGCCCAATCCGCACCACCGCCTCGTAGGGGCCGCCCCACGTGGCTGCCCGTGCCCGGCCATCAGACGACCTTCGTCCCTGAGGCGGGCGCCCTCGTGCTGTGTGTCGCGACCGCTAGGCAGTCGCGGCGCCGGCGGGGAGCGACCGGCGGAGGGCGCCGTACAGGGGAAGGGTGGGGGCGATCCAGACGCTGCCGGTGCCGCGGAAGGTCTGCAGGAGGCCCTCGCCGCTGGTCATGGCGCCGACCAGAGTGGCGGAGGCCTTTTCAACGCTGAAGTGCACGTCGCCCGTGCGGAGGAGGGCAAAGGAGCCGTCCACCTGGAGCGTCTCGTCGGCGAGCTTCATCTCCACGATCTCGTGGCGCGGAACGGGAATGCGGAACACCACCAGGCCGGTGCCGCTCACCTTGGTCTGGTAGCGCCCCTCGCCCCCCGCCATGCGAGCGGAGAAGCTCTCCACCTTGTGCGCCTCCACCTTGACCGAATCCTCGCAGCAGAAGAAGAGGCCCTGGTCGGCGAACAGCGTCTGCTCCTTGAGCTCCATCAGCCACATGTGGCCAAAGGTGGGCTCCAGGTAGAGCTCGCCGTTGCCGCGGTAGAGCGGCTTGAAGAGCGTCTCGCCGGTGCGCGCGGCGGCGAGCGCCCCCTTCATCAGCCCGCCAAAGCCACCGCCCGCCCCCGTGTTGCTCTCCATCTCGATGCGGCCCTTCAGGAACTGGAGCGCGCCCGGCTCCGTGCGCACGGCGTCGTTCGTGATGCGGACGCGCAGCTGGCGGAGGCGCACGCCCGCGCGGTTGAGCGTGTACACCTGCTCCGCGACCGCGATCGGCTCGCTGCCGGCGAGCGCGTCGTACTCCAGGACCTCGAAGGTGGTGCCACCGCGGGTGATCGTTTCGGTGACGTGGAAGGGGAGCGCTGTCGGTGCGGCGTTCATCGGATCGTCTCGTCGTGGAAGTGGGATCGTGCCTCGTGCGGAGTGGGGTACGCGCGATGCGCCAAAAGGTTGCAAACCATTCGCTCGCCGCCAGTTCCGCAGATCGCGGGTTCCGCCACAGCGGTCCGAAGTGTGCATCGGGGGTGCCGCCCACGCAGCATCGGTTCACCGGCGACAGGAGAGCGCAACAATGGCACAGAACGACAACGCGGGCAGCGGGAGCACGGGCGGGCTTGGCGGAAGCACGGGCGGTGGGCTCGGCGGGAGCACCGGTGGCGTGGGCGGCGGGCTCGGCGGAAGCACGGGCGGGCTCGGGAGCGAGGGCGCGGTGACCGGCACCGGGAGCACGGGGAGCGGGTTCGGCTCGCAGCCGGGGACGGCGGGCAGCTTCGACGACGACTTCGGCGAGCACGAGACGCACGTCTACCGTGGCGACTTCGAGGCGCGCACCGACCGCCCGGAGACGCACACCTACGAGCAGGCGCGCACCGGCTACCAGCTCGGCCACACCGCTGCCGCGCAGCCCACCTACCAGAACCGCGACTACCAGGAGGTCGAGGTCGAGCTGGAGAAGACCCACGAAACCGGCCGCTTCGCCGAGGTGCGCGAGTACGTGCGCAGCGGCTTCGAGTGGAAGCGCGTCCTGGGCGGGCTGGCGCTGGCCGGCGGCGCCTACTGGGCCGGCAAGAAGGCGCTGGAGGCGGTCTCCGAAGGAAAGGAAGAGGAGACCCACTACCGCCGGCACTACGAGTCGCACCCGGCGCGGACGACGGTGGCGTACCCGCAGGCGCGCACCTACTACGTCGTCGGCTACACCGCCGCGCGCAACCCCGCGTACAGCGGCCGGAGCTTCGACGAAGTTGAGCCGGAGATCCGCCGCGGCTTCACCGGGAGCCGCGCGGGGACGTACGAGTCCATGCGCGACTTCTGCCGCTATGGCTACGAGCGCGGCACGGGTGGCGTGGGCGGCACCGGCGGGACGGGTGGCACCGGCGGGGCTGCCGGCACCGGCGGTACGGGCGGGATCGGAACGGCCTGACCGTTCTGATGCTGCCATGACCAAAGCCCCGGCGCTCGTCCAGCGCCGGGGCCTTGTTGTGGGCACATCTATGATCTCGTGCAAACGCCGGGGACGGCGGTTTCACACAGAGACGCAGAGAAAACCGACAAGGGCACAGAGAAGTTCTTGTGTCTCGGTCTCCTCTGTGGCTCTGCCGGTCGACCTATGCGATGTGGCTTACGGGCTGAACGTTCGCTGGCTCAATCTGCGAAAGCCAATGGAGCGGGCACAGATCCGCCAGGGCGACGCCGTCCTCTCGCGGAGAGTCTTTAAGGAACGCGAGCGTCTTGCGGTACTCCTCGGCTTCGGCGGCAAGCGTGAACTCGATCGTGCCGTGATGCTCCGCGACCACCCGGGAGATGTCGTCGAGCGAGACGTGGAAGAATTCCTTGCGCTCGTTCACGCGGTTGAGGCGGCGATGATGAAAACGTTTGTGCAGCGCGTTCTCAAGGCCCGGCGCGTCTTCCGTGTAGATGATGGCGTGCACATCGAAGTGGAAGGGCACCGATGCATCGCCGAGCTCACGGACGCGGTCCAACGGGTCGAGCCGCCGGGTCATCCCGATCTTGTACACCTGTTCGCCGAACGACCCGATGTTGGAGATGACGTAGACGTGTCCCGAGCGGGTCATCTGAGCGCGCGCCAGTGCGCGCTCTTTCCGCTCGTGCGCCTCCGCAAGCTTTTGTGTAAGCTCGTTGATCTGCGCGAGAAGGCGGGTCTGCTTGTCTCCCACCGCCAGCTCCGCCTCGCGTCGTGCCTTGTCGAGCGCGGTGGCGTACCGCGCCTCCTCCTTCTCGGCATCCAGACGAGCCTTTTCCATCTCACGAAGCGCGATCTCCTCCTCGCGCATCTGCTCGCGAATCCGGCGCTGCTCCTCCTTCTCAGCCTGGATCTTTTCCTGGTACTCGTGGACGAGATGCAGTTCGTCGAGCTTTAGCTGCAGATAGCGATGTGTGATTCTCGCTTGCTGCACCGACACGAGGCTGTTGATCGTTTCGTTCGCCTTCTGGATCCGGGCTTCCATGACGTGAACGTTGTTGTACTTCACCTTTGCGATCGCGGCATCGCACTCGCCATTGAACGCGCGCAGCATGAGCTTGAGCGTCTGGTTCGTCTGCTTGCGGCCTTCCACCTTGCTTCCGTTCACGGTCCACTCGGCACTGCAAACCGCTGCGGACTTGTCCTTGATCATCTTCTTTTGATCGCCACGCACCTGCTCCAGTCGGGCCTCGTACATCTGAGAGTTGGCAAAGTCGTAGAGCGGCTTATAGAAGCCGAAGCTCTGCAGGTTCGACTGCTCATCTAGCTTCGCGAACTCAGCTTGAAGCGCTGCGATCGACTCGGCCAGGTCCCTCGCCTTCGCAGCTCCAGTTGCCTGTTCCTGGCGTATTCGATCCAGTTCCGCGTTATGAGCAGCACGCTCAGCGGACATCCGTTCGATTGCGCTGGTCAGCTCGCCAGCCTGCTGCTGGCGTATGCGCTCGAGCTCTGCTTGATGGGCGGTTTGTTCAGCAGCCAACTGAGCGAGCACGTTCCGGCGCTCTGCCTCCACATCCTCCACAGCTGCGTAGCGGGTACGGAGTGCATCGCGCTCGATTTCTACTCGCCGGGCTCGCCGGTAAACGATGACGAGGCCGGAGATTGTGCCGACGAGGAGTGTCGCAAGGATGATCGTGAGGAGCATGATGGAGTTATTGGGAGCCGAAAGAGAGGAGAACCAATACACGTATTCGTGAACAGTTGTGCCCCGAAAGGGACTGCGCAAGGAGGTTCAACCTGTTGATCGTCATCAGGGAATCGTAGGGCCGCCGTCCGGGCCTAGTTGCAGTAGGAATGGTCGACGTAGCGCTTCCGCCCGCTGGCGCTGTAGGTGTAGCATCCGCCGCGGGGGCCGGTGTAGTATCCTCGTGACTCGGCGGAGGAGCGGCGTGTGCTTCCGGAAGAAAGGGAACGAGCCTTCGATACGCGCTGAGTGCGTTCCGGCGCCGGGTATGAGCGCACCGCGTCGCTGGCGCGGTACACGTATCCGTCGGCGTTCCCCGCGTAGTCGTACAGGGGAGCCCACCCGTTCTCGTCCTTGGGCCCGAGGCGAACCGCGGTGCCTCGGGGGAGCGTGCGGAGCGCCGCGCCTTGCTTGTTGGGCTCGCTGCGCACGTTGAGCGGTTCGTGGATGTAAAGCTGGTCCGTGGTTGGCGCAGGCGGCGCGCTCGCTTGGTACATTGAGAGCGGCTCAGGCGTGGGCGGAGAAGAAGATGGATCGCTTCCGATGCACGTGCCCATGATCACCAGCACGAACAGGCCGCCGAGACACCCCATACAGCCGTTGCCGGCACTCCCACTGGAACCCATCGATCCAGAGCCGCCGTCCATTCGAGCGCGGTAGCTGAGCCCCGTGCCGGGAACACCGGCGTTCAGGTATGTGCCTCGCTTCCCGCTGTTGACGCTGGCGCCCCGCCCGCCGATGGTCGTGCTGACGCCGGAGCGACCGACGTTCACGCGCACGCCTGGTAGAATCTTGATGCTCTTCCGGAAACGGAACCCCATATTGATCTCCAGCGGTCATATCGAGCTCGCCCATCCAAGCGGAACCGTCTCTGTAACGTTGTCGGACGCCGCCCAGGGCTTTCACAGAATCGTCGCCCCGACTCACCTCCCACACAGCCCCGCCCAACATGATTGCCAGGTACGCCGTGCTCGTGCTCTTCGCGTGGACCGCCGCGCCAGCCGATCTGTCAGGACAGCAACCGCGTGCACTGATGCCGATCGAGTTCGAGAACTCGGCGGAGTTCGGGTGGCTGCGGAAGGAGGTGCAGGCGAGGCGCACGCTGGACGAGATGACGGGCCCGGCCACCTGGCGCTTCACCGGGACAGGAACGCTGAGCTTCCCCACCCAGCCGAGCCTCGCCGGCGATCGCGTGATGCGGGTGGAGATGCAGATGTTCCGCGACGCGCCCGCGCCGACGCGCAACCGTCTGCCAAGCGTCAACCTGCGGCGCCCGTTCGATGGCGAGGACTGGCGCGGTTACAACCGGCTTTCGATGTGGTTCCGGACGGAGACCAGCGGCTTTCCGACCATCCCGATGCAGATCGTGCTGCACAACGACGGCGCGGAAAAGGTGCCGGACCGGTACGGCCGCGAGGGGATCCACTACGTCACGCTCGCCCCCAACGGGTGGCAGCAGGTCGTGTGGGAGATCGAGCCGCTGCCGCGCGACCGCGTGACGGCGATTGAGATCGGGTACTGGGCCAACAAGATGCTCGCGGCGCCCGGCGACCGCGTCGCGTTCGAGATCGGACGCATCGAGCTCCAGCGCGTCGCTCCAGACCACCACACGGGGTGGAGCGTCGCGCCGGGGCGCATCTCGTTCAGCCACACCGGCTACCCGGCGGGCTTCTCGAAGACGGCCGTGGCGAGCGATCTGGCGGCCTCCACCTTCGAGCTGATCCGCGTGGATGGCCGCGCCCTGGGCGAGGTGGTGCTGCGCAAGCCGGTGCAGCGGGTGAGCGGCCGGCTCGGCTCTTTCCAGCAGATGGACTTCTCCGAGGTGAACGCACCCGGGCGCTACGTCATCCGCGCGGGCGGCGAAACGACGCGGCCCTTTCGCATCAGCGCGGATGTGTGGGAGGGGACGGTGTGGAAGGCGCTCAACTTCTTCTACGGAAACCGCTGCGGCTTCGACGTGCCGGGGTCGCACGGCGTCGACCACCTGGACTGGTTCGCGACGCACGGCGGCCAGCGCATTGTGATGAGCGGCGGGTGGCACGATGCGGGCGATCTGTCGCAGGGTGTGATCAACACCGGCGAGGGTACGTACGCGCTCTTTGGCCTCGCCGAGCGGCTCCGCGCGCGCGGCGGCGATCCGGCGCTGGTGGCGCGGGTGCTGGAAGAGGCGAAGTGGGGGCTGGACTGGGTGCTGCGCGTGCGCTTTCCGGGCGGCTACCGCGTGGCCTTCGGGAGCCACAACCTGTGGACCAACAACGTGGTAGGCGACGCGGACGACCGCACCGTGGTGGCGAAGAACAACCCGAACGCCAACTACATCTCCGCGGCCGCGGGCGCCATCGCGTACCGCGTGCTCAAGAATTCCGATCCGGAGCTGGCCGCGCGCAGCCTGCGCATCGCGGAGGACGACTGGAGCCACGCCATCGCCGGCGTGGAAGGGCCGTCGACCTGGCACACGCCCGCCTTCGCCGCGACCCGCATGGAGCTCGCGGGGATTGGGGTCACCGCGTCGCTCGAGCTTTTCCGCGCGACGGGGGACCGCAAGTACGCCGACAAGGCGGTGGAGCTCGCCCGCGTGATCGTTGATTCGCAGCAGAAGCGACCGGTGGGCGGCGCCTTTCCGCTGGCGGGGTTCTTTTACACGGGGCCGGACCGCGACACGCTCTTCCACCAGTTCCACCGCGGTAACGACCAGGCGCCGGTCGTGGCGCTGGCGCAGCTCACGGAGGCCCTGCCGGATCATCCGGACTGGATGAAGTGGTACTCCACCGCCGCCCTCCACGCCGAGTACCAGAAGCGCACCGCGTCCACGACCGCGCCGTACGGCGTGCTCCCCGCCTACGTCTACCGCCTGGGTGACGAGGCGAAGGAGGTGCCGGACTCCGGCGCGCTGCACGGGGGCACGCGTCAGGCGTATCGCGCGCAGGTGAGCGCGGGGATGCTGATGGGCGACGGCTGGTTCCTTCGCGCGTTCCCGGTCTGGTTCGCCCGCCGCGGCAACTACGGTATCCTCCTTTCGCAGGCGAAGGCCCTCTCCGCCGCGTCACACCTTCGTGGCGACAGCGCGGGGATGGACCTGGCCCAGCGGCAGCTGCAGTGGGTCGTCGGCCGCAACCCATTCGTCCAGAGCACGATGTACGGCGAGGGGTACGATTGGGCGCAGCAGTACAGCGTCTCGTCTGGCGACTTCGTCGGCTCGCTCCCGGTCGGGATGCAGAGCCGCGGCGTCACGGATCTGCCCTATTGGCCGGCGCAGAACATGTACGTGTACAAGGAGGTCTGGGTCCATCCCGTCAGCCGCTGGCTCTGGATGATGGAGGACCTGCTGGGCACCCCCGCGCCCGCCGCCGACGACGACCTCCAGGTCACCGCCACCACCGCCCGCAACGGCGACGTCACCATCCGCCTGACCACCCGCGATCCCGCCGTCCGCACCGTCGCCCTGCGCGCCGATAACCTGCGCATCAAGCAGCCATCGCGGACCGTCCAGCGGCGCGCGGGGATGCCCGCCGTCGTCGAGTGGAAGGCGCGGCGCATCGTCGCCGACGCGCCCTGGTTCGCCGTCGCCGTACCCAATGGCGACCTGGCGCGGCGGCGTGAGGTGTTCGGCTATGTGGGGAGTCGGCCAGCTGGTGATTGAGGGTCCCTTTTGCGTGGCCTGGCCGGCTAGGCTACAAATTCGCGCCCGTCGGTTCAGGCAGCGTCACCAGCACGTGCGCTTCAGGCGCTTCGACAGATTTCGGTGTGACCTGGATGCGCACGTCTATCCCCAGAGCGTTGAGGAAGCGGAAGAGTCGGTCCATCGAAAAATCATCCCAATCGCTGCGGATCACGCCTGATACGTCTGCCTCGGTGCACTGCATCAGCTTCGCAGCCGCTGAGAGAGTGAGATCCCTCTCGTTTATCGCTCGCTCGATGGCGATGGAGAGGAGCGCCTTCGCCAGCCGTTCCTCCGGGTGCGGGAGGCCGAGGTCCGCGAACACGTTGCCGCTGCCCACCTCGTACTCGATTCCCTCCACGGTCTTCTTCTTTGGCATATGGACGAAGGGGTTCATGTGTGGATAGATAAGTCGAGGATATCGAGTTTTCGAGGGTGCGCCAACACAACAACAGAACCCCGCCACCAAGCCGGTGGCGGGGTTCTGTTGCTGGGCGAAACGGAGCGCTCGCTACGCTCTCCAACATTCTATCCGAGCTCCTGCACCCTCGCAGTGAACGCCGCGAGCAGCGGTGCGTCGATGTCGGACAACGTGTCGGTGTTGACCCACCCCGCGCCTTCGGGGGTGACGAACTCGAAGCGGTAGCGCGCGCCGCGAGTGCCTTCGGTGAAGTTGAACAGCTTCCCCTTCCGCTCCTGGCGGTAGAACACGCAGAACACCGTCTTGTGATCGACGGAGCGGATGTGCGAGAGCTTCTGGTAGAGCTCTTCCTGGCGCTCGATGAGGAAGGGGAGGCGCGCACGGACGTACTCGATCACCTGGCGCTCCGTCTCGGTGGTCACGACTCCGCTCTCCACCGGGGGAGCCGGATCCGGCGCGGTTTCAGCGGGTGCGGGCGGCACGGGCGACTCGGCAGGGATCCGCACCAGGTCGCTGCGATCCGCGAAGCCGACGCGCTCGAGGATCTTGCGGTCGAGCATGGTGTCCGCCGCCTCGCGCACGAGCGGGGCGTGCTCCTCCACCATGCGCGAGGTGCGGCGCCCTTCGATGGACGCGATGTCCATCATCACGCGCACGAACCGCTCGTCCGGGCTCGCGAGCACGCGCTGCAGCGCATCGGCGTAGGCGGCCACGTGCATCTTCCGGCGCGCGTCCGCTCCGACGTTCGCGGGGTCGAAGGTGCCTTTGCGCAGCCGCATCAGGGCGTCGAGGGCGTTTGCGTCCACCTGGTCGCGCGCGGCTTCGGTCAGGTCGACGACCGCGAAAGGCTCGTCGTCCATCATGTTCTCGGCGCTCGTGTCTGTGAACAGCTGAAAGGTGAGCCCGTCCGTCAGGATGCCGAGCTTCACGGAGGGCACCGCGTTGAAGTAGCCCTTCAACTCGCCCCGATTCGCCTCCACGAGCGCGCCAACCTTTTTGGACTCGACCGCGATCACCGGCGTCTTGTCCTGGCAGATCGCGAAGTCCACCCGGTTCTTGAACTTATCCGAAAACGACGCGTGCGCCTCGGGCACCACCTCGTCGGGGTCGAGCGGATCGTAGCCGAGCAGTTGGAAGAAGGGGAGCACGAGGTACTGGTTGGTCGCCGCCTCGGTCTGCGCGCGACCCGCGCGCTCCACCGCGAGCTGCGCGTGGGATACGAACCGGCTGCGGAATTCGTTGCTCATGATGGCGTGGGCTGGAAGGAGTAGGAGTGGCATGCAGCTCTGGAATCTCCTCGCTCCGCGCGGGCATCGCTGGCGCATCGAGGAAGCTGCGATCTATCCAGGAGTCGGACAGACCGCGTTGGATTCCACGCACTGTTTCAGTCGCCGGCCAGTTCCTTCTTCGCTCCAGCACCAGCACTGCCCAACGTCGCGTACGCTTGATTTTGGTGCGCTTGCCACACGGTCAAGTTCGTATGACCTTGGATCGATCTCACGCCCGAACGGAGGAGCCAGGATGGCGCAAGTGTATCGAATCCATCGGCAGGTCGAGCCGGACGGCACGTTGAAGCTGGAGAACCTCCCTTTCCAGCCCGGTGAGGAGGTCGAGGTGATCGTGCTGGCAGAGGAGCGGGGTGCCCGCGACGAACGCCGCGACCCTCTCCATGGTAAGCCGCTCACCTACCATGATCCGACAGCGCCTGTTGCGGAATCGGACTGGCAGATCCTCCTATGATCGTCTCGGACACGCACATCTGGATCTGGTGGTGGATCACAGCCACCCACAGCTGACGCACGCGTACGCAAACGTGCTCTCCGCCGCTGAGGTCAGAGGAAACCGAAGTGTGCGCGATTTAGTGTGGGTGGCGAAGCTGGACGGAAAAACATGCGCCTACCGCAACGCGGCGTGCCTCAGTGACAGGTAGGTTCGTCCGCTGCCCGGAATAACCCGGCTGAACAAAGGAGGTTATTGTGAAGGTATTCCTCAGTTGGTCAGGAGCCGAGAGCAAGGTTGTTGCGAAATCCTTACATGAGTGGCTCCCTCAAGTCATCCAAGCGGTTGAACCGTGGATGTCCTCCGAGATGGAGAAGGGACGAAAGTGGAGCCCAGAGATCTCAAAGCGACTGGGTGAGACTCCCTTCGGCATTATTTGCCTTACACATGATAATCGGAACGCCCCATGGATATTGTTCGAGGCTGGAGCTCTATCAAAAAGTGAAGACGCTTATGTCTGGACGTTCTTGCACGGGATCTCGCCTGCTGACGTCGAGCCACCGTTAGGACAATTCCAGCATACGATCAGCGATAAGGCGGATGTTCGGAGACTTTTGCATACGATTAATCGGGTCGTTGGTGAGCAAAATGAAAAGGCACTCCCGGATACAACTCTCGACAAAGTGTTCGAGACGTTCTGGCCGGAGCTTGAACAACTGCTCACCAAAGTACCGACCGCACACGCTGAAAAGAACCCAGGGATCAGGAGTGACCGTGAACTGCTAGAGGAGCTGCTCGACTTGGCGAGAGGCCAGCAACGCACTCGGATGACGGGTTTTTATTCCGGCACGGGTGAGTTGCCGTATTTCTCGACTTCTCGGTCGCTGGAGATGGTGCATGCCGAATTTTCGTACCCGCGTCTTCATATACGGATTAATTCCCCAGAAGACGCGGCCAAACGTTTCATCGAGGAGCTTCGACCGCGGCTTCCGATGGCATCATATGAAATGGCGCTCACTCCAGGGACTGACCGGGTGGAGTTGATTGTAGTGGAGTTTGAAGAAGCGGGTATCGTACGCTCTGAAAAGATGTGGCAAAAAATCGGCAAAGCTGCGGAAGTGGCGGGGATTACAGTACTCGACTGGGCATAGGCCCGTTTCCGCGCATCAGAAAGATGTTCCAGAAGAATATCAGACGCTACAAATACCGGCTGACACGGGGCTCATGAGCCCGCGTCGGCCGGTACTGTGTGTAAACTGTCTCGCCGACATATACCGGTGGAAGGTGTCAACGAGTCTTTACGCTCGGCTCGGTGCTCCCCGTGCCCTCATATCCCGTACAGCGTGTTGAACAGCAGCTTGAAGGTGCCGTGCGGCTGGGCGCGGAAGGTGATCTCCGGGCCGAAGAGGTAGAGTGTACCCTTGCCCACGGTGGCCTCAGCGGCGGCGACGCCGCCGTCGAGCTTGTCCTGGCCCCAGGCCCAGCCGCTGCGCAGCGGGGTCTTGCCCTCGAACCAGGCGACGGGGCGTACGCCGCGGGCAGCGGCGTCCGAGCCCAGGCGGAAGACGGGTGAGTCGTCGAACATCACGTCCGCGCGATCCTCCATTCCCCAGGCGACGGGGCGCGAGGGGTCCACGTGCACCTGAAGGACGGAGCCGGGGATGAAGAACTTCTCGCGCGACAGGTGCACGGTGTCGCCCGTGGAGGTGCGCTCCACCAGGTGATCGTTCACCGGGAGGCCCAGGTGGCGGGCCAGGATGGTGGACGAGCCGATGGTCACGACCTTTCCGCCGCCCTCCAGGAAGGCACGGAGCTGCGGGACCGTGCGCGCGATGCTGACGTTGCCCAGGTGCGCGCGGTACTCGGCCGGGATGGTGGCCGGGTCCGGATCGCGGGCAGGGCGGTCCTCCGCCGGGATGGCGCCGTCGTGGAAGATCAGGACGTCGTACTTCGCGTTCAGGTTGCCCGCGTCCAGCTCCTGCGCGAAGACCTGGCGGTAGGGGAAGCCCCACTGGTCGAAGAGGTAGCGGTTCCAGCCGGAGGGCATTGAGCCGCCGAAGCGGTCCCACAGGCCGATGCGCAGCGGGCGCACGCGCATGGCGCCGGCCGGGGCCTCCGCGACCGCTTCGACGTCGACGCCCAGCTCGGCGGCCAGCGCGGTGAGGCGCTGGTAGACTCCCTGCGCGCGCGCGGGGACGACCCAGGTGCCGGCCGGGTACGTATCGCCGTTGGCCGCCAGGGGAGCCGCCAGGCGCTGCACCTCGACGCCCGCCGCGAGAAGGCGGTTCACCACCGTGAAGGCGTCGTTCTGGGCCGCGCTGAGGAGGTACGCCGCCGGGGCGTAGCGCGGGGTGACAACGCGGCCGGGGGCTGTACGCGTGTTGAAGGATTCGATCCGCTGGAAGGGGCCGCTGAAGCCCTCCAGGATCCGGTCGAACTTCACGCCCATCTGATACGCCAGCGTCCACCCGGCGTTGTCGTACGGCGGAATCGGCGGGCCGCCCTCGTAGCGGAAGTCGTTGGGGTGGTCCTGCGGCTCGAACATGTCCAGCACGTGCGGGCGGAAGGGCTGCGCAGCCATCACCACGTACGAGCCCGCCGGGTACTGCTTGCCGCCCACGCTGAACGTCGCGGTGGCGCGGTGCACCTCGACGCCCGTCTCCAGCAGCGCGTTGACGAACTTGGTGGCGGTGGGGAAGTCCGGCTGGTTGGCCGGGAGCACGTAGCCGCGCGGGTCGCGCCACTCGGGGCGGCGCAGCATCGCCATGTAGCGCTGCGACTCCTGCGCGTTGGGCGCGTCGCTCACCAGCCCGCCGCCGGACATCACCCCGTCCGCGTCGGTGCGGCGGCGGCCGGCGGCGCGGATCGAGTCGCGCACGGCGTCGATGCGGCGCGGGTACGGCGTCCACGTGTCGCGGCTGCCGCGCTGGATGGAGTTCATCCCCATCCGCCACTGGTTCATCAGCAGCGTCTCGCGGTAGCGCGAGGCCATGTCCAGCACCGCGTAGTTGGCCGTGACCGAGTAGTCGATCGACTGCCGGAAGTGCCAGCGCTGCGGCGCGATGGGGGAGACCAGGTCGCCGCTGGGAAGCTGGCGGTTGGCCAGGAAGGGGATGTCCATCGGCGTGGGGTTGCCGATGGTCTCCGTCAGCAGGCCGATCATGTTGTGGAAGTACGCCGTGGTGCGCAGCCCGCCGTTCCACCAGGTGCTGTAGTTGGCGCCGCGACGCGTGGTGACGCCCGGCTTGTTCTCGGCGATGAAGCGCGCGTGCATGGCGGCGCCCACCTGGTCCAGCTCGGTGACCACCAGCGGGTCGTACACGTAGTTGAAGGGGTCGCGGAAGGGCGGCGCGAACATCACCGTTCCCGTGGGCCCCGTCTGGTGGTGGTTGTAGACGATCTGCGGGAACCACTGGTGGTACATCACCCGGTTCATGTTCTCCGTCTCCGGCTGCGTGGAGGCGTAGAAGTCCCGGTTGTTGTCGTGGCCGATGTACTTCTGGTAGAGCCGCGGGATGTTGCCCGTGGATCGCTGCTGCGGGTTCGGGTTGCGCATGTACCAGTCGCTCACCAGGTCCATGCCGTCCGGGTTGGCGTGGATGAAGAGGATGATGACGTCGTCCAGGATGCGCGTCGTCTCCGCGTCGTTGCGCGAGACGAGCTGGTAGAGCGTCTCGATGAGCTGCTGCGCGCCGAGCACCTCGTTGGCGTGCAGCCCGCCGTCGATCCACACCACCGCCTTCCCCGTGCGCGCCAGCCTCCGGGCCTCGGTGGAGTCCACGCCGCGGGCCAGCGCCAGCCGCCGCACCGTGTTCCGGTACTGCTCCAGGTTGCGGAGGTTGGCCGGGGAGGAGACGATCGCCATGTACTCGGTGCGCCCCTCGGCCGTCTTCCCCATGTCGACCATGCGCATGCGGTCGCTCTGGGCGTCCAGCTTCTGCCAGTACGTTACGAGCTGCCGGTAGTTGGGAAGCACGTAGTCCGCGCCGATGTCGTGGCCGAACTGCTCGCGCGGGGAGGTGACGCGCGTCTGCGCCGGCGCGGCGGACGCGGCCAGCACCGCCGCCAGCGCCACGAAGCGCGCCGTCCGGTGGATGGTGGGCATGGAATCCTCGGTCTGGCCGCGGGGCGCGCGGCGCGGGTTGCAGCCTTCTGAACGGATGTAGCGTCAGAATCGACCCGCCTCGCCGCGAAGTCAAGACGGGGGCCGGAAAATGTGGTGCGGGGTTGTGGCGCGGCGGGCGGGGTTCGGTGTGGAGGCGGGCAGCCACGTGGGGCTGCCCCTACGTGTTTGGTGCGGAGGTGCGGGGATCGGGGCGCGGGCAAGGGCGGGCAGACACGCAGGTCTGCCCCTACCGGTTTCCAGGTTCGCGACGATGCCGTCCTGGACACCAACGCATGGGTGCGCCCCTCCCCCAGGTAGTTTTGGGGGAGGGGCCGCGAGGAACGAGCGGGGGAGGGGGCCCTGGAGGGGGCCCCGCCCTCACAGCTCCGCCAGGCGGCGCGCGAGGAAGCGGCGCTCCGGCTCCTGCAGTGCGAGGGCGAGGGCGCGTTCGTAGCCGGCGCGCGCTTCGGCGGTGCGGCCGAGGCGGCGGCACAGATCGGCGCGCGCGGAATGGGCCAGGTGGTACGCGGCCAGCTCGCCGCCGGCCAGGAGCTCGTCGACGAGGGCGAGTCCGGCGGCGGGGCCGTCGCGCATGGCCACGGCGACGGCGCGGTTCAGCTTTACGACGGGGGAGGGATCGGCGCGGGCGAGCACGTCGTACAGGCCCACGATCTGGGGCCAGTCCGTGGCTTCGGCGCGCGGTGCCTCGGCGTGGACGGCCGCGATCGCCGCCTGCAGGGTGTATGGGCCGAAGCGGCGCGACGAAAGTGCGCGCTCCACAAGCGCCACCCCTTCCTTGATCAGCCCGCGGTCCCAGAGGGAGCGATCCTGATCGGCCAGCAGCACCAGCTCGCCCGCGGCGGAGGCGCGCGCGGGGCGCCGCGACTCGTGCAGCAGCATGAGCGCGAGAAGGCCCATCGCCTCCGGCTCCGGGAGCAGCTCCACCAGCAGGCGCCCCAGCCGGATCGCCTCGCCCGAGAGCGACGCGCGGGTCAGCGACTCGCCGGAGGAGGCGGAGTATCCCTCGGTAAAGACCAGGTAGACGACGTGCAGCACCGCATCCAGCCGCCCCGGCAGATCGGCGCGCGACGGCACCTGGTAGGGGATGCGTGCGTCGCGGATCTTGGCCTTCGCGCGCACGATACGCTGCGCGAGCGTGGGTGCGCCCGTGAGGAAGGCGCGCGCGATCTCCTCCGTGGTCAGGCCGCAGACTTCGCGCAGCGTCAGCGCAATCTGCGCGTCGGGTGAGAGCGCGGGGTGGCAGCAGGTGAAGACGAGGCGCAGGCGGTCGTCCTCCACGCCGTCGTCCTCCCACGCAGCCGCGTCGGTGGGAGCTACGTCCAGCCGGTCCGCGAGCTCGGCCAGCTTCGCGTCGAAACGGGCGCGGCGGCGGATGGCGTCGATGGCCTTGAAGCGCCCCGCCGACACCAGCCACGCCCGCGGGTTGGCAGGGACGCCGTCGCGCGGCCAGCGCTCCAGGGCGGCGGTGAAGGCGTCGTGCAGGGCCTCTTCGGCGCGGTCGAAATCGCCCAGGAGGCGGATCAGGGTGGCGAGGACGCGGCGCGAATCGGAGCGGTAGACGGCGTCCACCACCTCCCGCACCCGCTCGGCCGCGTCCCCGGCCGGCACCGCTACTGCTGCTCGCCGAAGTCCACCACCGGCCGCACCTCCACGCTCCCGGTGCGCGCCGACGGGATCTTGGCGGCCACCTGGATGGCGTCGTTCAGGTCGCGCGCCTCGATCAGGTAGAACCCGCCGAGCTGCTCCCGGGTCTCGGCGAACGGCCCGTCCGTCGTGGAGATCCTGCCGTTGCGGATGCGCACCGTGGTCGCGGTCTGCACCGGGTGCAGCGCCTCGCCGGCGATCATGTGGCCACTCGCCACGATCTCCTCGGTGAACGACATGTACTCGCCCATGAACGCGTCCTGCTCCTCCTTGGGCATCGCTTCCACCGTCTTCTCGTCGTCGTAGATCAGGCAAAGGTACTTCATCGTGGCCTCCGTGGTGTGGTGGGAAAAAACCGTGAGCACCCTATAGTCGCTCGGGGACCGCCGAAATCGACATCGCGTCCGCGCGGGTCAGCCGAGGCGCTTGAAGAAGCGCTTCCCCGTGTCGTCGAAGCCCATGCGCTCGTAGAACCGGTGCGCCTCCGTCCGCTGGTTCCCGGCGGTCAGGTGGAGGGTGCCGGCGCCGTGGGTGCGCGCCCATTCTTCCACCGTGCGCACGAGCGCCGCGCCCGCTCCCTGGCCGCGGTGCGCCGGATCGACCACGAGCGCCAGAATGCGCGCATAGGGGTCGTCGTAGACCATCGTCCAGCCGATCATCGCCCCCACCATCCCGATCACCTCACCCTCGGCCTCCGCCACCCACGCGGCGTAGCCATCCAGCGCGGAGATCCGCTCGATCCGCGCGCGCATGGCGTCGGCGCCAGTCGGATAGCTGAGGTGCCCGATCAGCACGGCGAGGGCGCCGGTGTCCTCGGGCGTGGCCGGGCGGACGTGGGTCGAGCGCTGCATCAGGCCTCCTGTGCGAGGGATCAGTCGGGTAAAAGGTACGATGCTTGCCCGGAGTTCGCCTCCCCGACGCGGAAGGAAACCCACGCGAGGCTGGAGGAGGAACGATGAGCAAGAGCATGGAAGGGAGCGAGGAACAGAAGCAGAAGCTCGCGCGCGAGGCCAAGAAGGAAGGAAAGAGCGCGAGCGAGGTGGGCGCCACGACCGGCGCCAGCAAGCAGCGCGCGCGTGCCGACAAGGACGACTCGCACCAGAAGCGCCTCGACCAGAAGCACGAGGGCAAGCCGGACGACGTCAGCCACACGCAGGACGAAGAGGCCCGCCCCGGCGCGCGCGACAACGACACGCTGGATAAGGAGCGGCATCCGCGGCTGTGACGGAAAAGTGCGTGAGTGCGTGAGTGCGTGAGTGCGTGAGTGCGTGAGTGCGTGAGTGCGTGAGTGCGTGAGTGCGTGAGTGCGGGAGCGGGGCCAAGCGGCAGTGGGCAGGCCCATCTGTCATCCTGAGCAAAGCGCCTCACCGCCCTCGCCCCGTCTCAGGCCTGTGGCGCGACGCGAAGGATCTACTGCGCGTACCGAGGGGCCGGCCCATTGCGCCGGCCCCTCGCCGCACCGGCTAGATCCTTCGCTCGCCGCCAGGAGTTCAGGATGCGCCGCGTGGATTTGTGCGGGGCGGCTCGCTCAGGATGACGGAAAGGGCCGCCGTGTTCCTGCGCACTCACGCACTAACGCACTCACGCACTTCTGTTCCCTACCTCCCCGCCACGCGCGAATCCCGATACTCCTGCTCCGCCACGTGCAGCGCATCCCAGGCCCGTTGCGCGCGCGGGTCGAGGACGCTGCGGGGCGCGCGCTTGGTGGGCCAGGGGAGGCGCGGGTCGTCCGTGGTGCCGGGGTAGAGGCCGACCGTGGAGGACACGATGGCGCCGGCGATGGTGGCGCGGACGCTCCGGTCCATGCGGCCCAGCACCGCCAGCGTGCGGAGCGGGCCCTGCACGAAGGCATCGGAGAGGAAGGTGGCGTACTCGTCGCGCAGCGTGCCCGGGCCGATGTCATCCAGGCGCGCGAGGAGGCCGGCGAGCGCCTCGTCGTCGCCATCCTTGACGCCGCGGAAGAGGAGAACGCTCGCCACTCGCGGCCATCCCGGTCCGCTGCCGCCGAACGCGGTGGAGAAGAGCTCCGCATCGAGGCGCTCCAGGAGTGCGGCGGTTTCCTTCCGCTCCAGCGAGACGACCACCGGATCGCGCGGCGGCGGGGTGCCGGCCGGACGCTTAGAGGTGGTGGTGCGCCTGCGGGCCGCCGGCGTCGCCTCCAGGTTCGCGCCGCCGACGACCACGATCTCCGTCCCCACCTGCACGTTGTGGTACAGGCGCAGCGCGTCCGCATCCGAGAGGCGGATGCAGCCGTGCGACACGCGCTGGCCCAGGAGCTCCGGTTTGTCGGTGCCGTGGATGGCGAGGCCGTGGCCGATGTACACCGCCGCCGCACCCAGCCCGCGCGGGAAGCGGCGCCTGGGGCTGTTCTCGGGCGGAACGGGGAGGTCGTGCTCCAGGAAGTACCAGTCAGGCGCGATCCAGTCCGGCTCGCGCGCCTTGTAGACGACGTGGAAGGTGCCGTTGGGCGTGTGGAAGTTCCACGCGTCGCGGTCGGACTCCAGGCGCAGCCCGGTGCCCGTGCCCACCGGCGCGGACCAGAGGACCCGGCTCCCCTTCGTGAAGAGCAGCCGGTTGCTGTCCAGGTCGATCACCACCACGTGCCGCCCGCGCGCCACCGCCTCGGACCGCACGCGCACGCCGCTCCCCGTCGCCCTGCGCGCCTGCGCCTGCGCCTCGGCGGGAAGCGCATCGACCAGCGCGGCGCCCGCCAGCAGCAATGCCGCCGCGGTTTTCGTCCAGGTCGTGCTTCGCATGATATCCAGCGGTACAGCGGATCGTCGCCCGCGCGGAGGGCGCGGTGTCCAATCACGGTACCCGGTTGCGCGGGGGGAGTTTCCGGGGGCCCTCACCCCCAGCGTCGCTCCGCGACGCATCCCCCTCCCCCGAAACTGCCCGGGGGAGGGGGTGCTCGCCGGCGGTGGCGACGGTTTGGGGCATGCGTTGAGGCGCGGAGAGATGCTCTTCTCCGCGCCTCATCTCTGCGTCTCTGCGCTTCCGCGTGAGACTGCAGTTCAGCGGTTCATCGCCCCAGCCAGTACGTCGCCTTTACCAGGAAAACGTTGCGCGCGGGCACTTCGAAGAGGCCGGATGCGTCGCGGCCCACGTCGAAGTCGCCGAAGCCCTCCTGGCCGCTGCGCTCCTGCTGCCACACGAAGAAGAGCGTGGAGCCCGGCCGGTACTCGCAGCGCAGCACAGCGTTGCCGCGCAGGTTGCGGAAGTTGTAGTCTGGCCGGCCGAACTGGAAGCAGTTGGCCGCGCCCGCCGCGCCGTCCGGATCGATGGTGTAGCGCTGCGGATTTGCCGCCGAGGTGCCGCACGCGGTGTTCAGGGCGATGGTGCCCGCGTCGATGCCGTACTCGGTGAAGTCGTAGCTGTTCGGCGCCGCCAGCTCCTTGAAGCCGTCGTACTCGCCCGCGGAGAGGAAGGGGCGGGCGTAGAGCTGCAGCGAGAGGCGCGGCGTAAAGGTCCAGTCGAGGCGCGTGCTGAGGGCGACCGTCGTCTGTTCCAGCGTGGCGAAGACGAAGCGGCGGCCGTACGTCGCCGTCGCCAGCGCGTCTGTCTGCGTGCGGACGTACTGCGCGTCGGTGCGGCCGGCCTCCCACACCGGGCCCACGCTCACCTGCACGTTGGTGGAGGGGCGCGCGGATACGGAGGCGGCGAGGTAGCGGAAGTAGCCGCCCGCGTCGTCGGTGGACGTGTAGCCGTCCAGGTACAGCGAGGCGCGCTTGCGGGGGTCCGTCCCGGCGCCGCCCGAGAAGGCGAGCGATGAGGGCGTGCCGGCCAGCGGGCCGCCGCGCGTCAGGCGGTCGCTGGTCACGTGCGGCGCGTACTCCACGGTGGCCGTGGCGCTCCACAGGTTCTTGAAGGTCCCGTTGCCGCGGAGCGCGTAGGTGCTCCCCGTCTGATCGCCGCCGAAGTTCCACGACTGCGTGGTGAAGGCGCGCACGAACCACTCGCGGAAGAGGGCGCCCGGCTTCCCCTGCCGGTAGCCGTAGAGCGCGGCCAGCGAGCGGCTGTCCGCGCGGCTCTGGAAGCCCAGGTCGTTGGTCTCGAAGCCGGGGCTGACCTGCTGCATCCAGAGCGAGCCGCGCCAGTCGCCGCCTTTGCGCAGCGCCGCGCCCATCGCGTAGCCCTCCAGCGAGGTGCGCGTGGGGTCGTACTCCAGGTAGTCCGCGTCCGGGCGCAGGAAGTAGCGGGCGCTGGAGCGCTGCGTGGCGGCGATGGCGTCCGCGCTGCCGGCCACGCGCGAGCCGGACGCGAAGCCGCTCACCGACCACATGCGGCTCGGGCCCCACGAGTGCTCGCCGTCCACCCCGGCCACGTACGCGTGGGAGCGCAGCATGGCGTCGAAGACGGAATCGCTCTGGCTGCGATGCGTGGCGGTGGCGATGGCGCCCAGAACCGTGCGCCCGCCGTTCAGGTCGCGGCGCACGCGGCCCACCAGGTAGTTGCTGAGCGGCTCGACCGCCTCCTCGCGCGTGACGCCGTCGGAAACGAGCACGCGCCCACGCTCCCCCGCCGTCACCGCGTCCAGCACGCCGACGGACCAGCCGCTCGCCGTCTTTCCACTCAGCTTGGCGGCGCCCAGGATGGTGGTGCTCTGCGGCGCGTCGAAGTACTGGAACGATCCGCCGAGCTGCCGCTGCGGCGCCCGCCCGATGCGGCGCGTGTAAAAGAACTGCGGCGCGGTCAGGCTGATGTTCGACAGGAGGCTGCCGAAGCGGAAGATGTCCGTCCCCTCGCTGAAGAAGGGGCGCCGCTCGGGGAGCTGCGTCTCGAAGGCGCTCAGGTTCACGAACGCGGGGTCCACCTCCACCTGCCCGAAGTCGGGGTTGATGGCCGCGCTCAGCGTGAGGCCGGACGGGAGCCCCCAGCGCACGTCCGCGCCCACCGATGCATCGGCGTCGGACGAGCGATAGAACGGATTCCCCGCCTCGTCCGGCGCGCGGGTCAGGCGGGCGACGGTGTACGGCTGCAGCTCCAGGCGGCTTGGCGCGCGGATCCCCTGGAGCCCCTTGAGGCGCCCGAAGCGCGAGACGAAGCCGTTGTCGTTGCGGTTCCACGGCGACCAGGCGAAGCGCGTGTCGAAGCGCGCCACGTCCCGCGTGAGCTGCAGCCCCCACTCGCGCCCGCCCGCCGGCTCGCTGCGCCCGAAGCGGAGCTGCGACAGCGGGATGCGGAACTCCGCCGTCCACCCGGCCGAGTCCACCAGCGTCGCCACCTCCCACACGGCGTCCCAACCGGAGTCCTCGTTGGCGTCGTTGAAGAGGTAGGTGTCGCGCTTTACGCCGCGCGGGTTCACGCTGAAGGCGAACGCGGTGCGGCCGTCGGCGTAGCTGTCGATCATCACCTGCGCCCAATCCGAGTACAGCCCGCCCGCGTCGCGCCGGGCGAGCTGCGCCGCGATAGAGTCGGGGCGCGGGTCGGTCATCCGCATCCCCACGTACAGCGCGTCGTCCGCGTACAGCACCCGCGCCTTGGTTGCGAAGCGGGCGGGCGCGCCGGCGTTGGGGTAGCTCTCGGTGAAGCCGCCCGCCACCTCGGCCGCGGCCCACGACGCATCGTCCAGCCGCCCGTCGATGCGCACGGCGCCGGCCACGCGCGTCGCCTGGAGAACGGGCGTGGGGCGCGTGTTCGATGGGGCGGGCGCCGCGGGCGTCTGCGCGGTGAGCAAAGACGGGGAGAGCAGAAGGGCGAGCAGCGATCGACGGATCATCGGAAAGGCGGGTCGGGGAGTAGACGCAACGCGTGCAAGGATGTTAAATGTTTAGCATACATACGTCCAATACCGCTAACGTGTGCTCCTGATATGATTCACGTATCGACCGCGCCCGAGCCGCGCCTCCCCGACTCGGTGGAGCTGCGCCACCTTCGCTACTTCGTGGCCGTGGCGGAGGAGCTGCACTTCGGGCGCGCGGCGCGGCGGCTGCACATGGCGCAGCCGCCGCTCAGCCAGCAGATCGCGCGGCTGGAGTCGCTGGTGGGGTATCCGCTGTTCGAGCGCAGGCCGCGCGTGGCGCTCACCGAGCCGGGGAAGGTGCTGCTGGCGGTGGCGCGCCGCACGCTGGCCCAGGTGGCGCAGGGAATCGACTCCACGCGCCGCGCCGGCCGGGGCGAGAGCGGCGTGCTCACCGTGGGCTTCGCCGCGTCGGCGATGCTGACGGCGCTGCCCCGCGTCTTCCACGCCTTCCGCGACCGCTACCCCGCCGTGGAGCTGCGGCTGCGCGAGATGTCCACCAGCGCGCAGCGGGACGCCATCGTGGCGGGCTTCCTCGATGCCGGCTTCCTGCGCGAGCCCCCCGCCGATGCATCGCTCCTGGCCGAGCCGGTGGTGCGGGAGCCGTTCGTGGCCGTCCTCCCGCCCGGCCACGCGCGCGCGGGTGAGGCCGTGCTCCCGCTGCACGCGCTGGCGGACGAGCCGTTCGTCCTCTTTCCGCGCACGGTGGCGCCCACGCTGTACGACCAGGTGCTGGGCCTCTGCCGCGACGCCGGGTTCCATCCCAAGCAGGTGCAGGAGGCGCAGGAGTGGCTCACCATCGTGTCGCTGGTGGATGCGGGGCTGGGCGTATCCCTCGTCCCCGCCTCGTTCCGGCGTCTGGGTTGGGGCGGCGTATCGTACCACCCGCTGGACCGCGACGGCGGCCGCACCACCATCGCCCTCGTCCGCCGCCGCGAGGAGCCGCCTCCCGTCCTCGCCGCCTTCATCGACATCACCCACGAGCACTTCGCGGCGGTGGCGGCCGGCGACTGACGATTTGCTTGCGTGGCGCGGGGTGCATGTCCATTCTTGGGCATCCTCCCCTACACTCCCCGCCTCGCGGAGCTCCCCGTGCCACCCATCGTCCGTAGCATCCTCGCGATCGTCGTCGGCTTCCTCTTCATCGGCGCGCTCGCGGGCGGCACCGGCGCCATCCTGTCCTCCGCCGGGTTCCTGCCGGCCGGCGAGTCGATGACCGACCCCGCCCCGGTCCTCCTGGAGGCGGCGTACGTGGCCATCTTCGCCATCGCGGGATGCTGGCTGGCTGCGTACCTCGCGCCCGACCGCCCGATGCGCCACGCGCTGATCCTCGGCTTCCTGGGCCTCGTCTTCAACGTGATCGGCGCGGTGGCCACCTGGGGCCAGCGGCCCGCCTGGGCCATCGCGCTGAACCTGGCGCTGGTGATGCCCTACGCCTGGATCGGCGGCCGCCTGCGCGAGCAGCAGCTGGAGCGGACGCGCGTCCCCGCCGCGTAGGGTCTGGCGTGAGGGCAAAAAAGAGCGGGCGCGGCATGCAGCCGCGCCCGCTCTCTCTCTTTGTCCGGCCTCGCAACTACGGACGCTTTCGGTGACCCACGACGGACATCGAAACGGTGCCGAACACGGTGGTGAACGGTCCGCCCTCATCCCTGGAAACGCTCCTGCGCTCGCCGCGCCCCACACCCAGCGAGACCGCGGGGATGAACGACATCGTCTCGCCTTCGAACAGGACCCCGACGCCCGGCACGAACGCCAGCATGTGCCCGGGATTCGCGCCGTTCGGAGAGTTGCCGGTGTGGAGGAAGAGCGTGGGGTTGAAGAGGAGGCGCTTCCCATCCCCCAGAGGCCGGTCGAAGCGCGCGAAGAGCTGGTGCTCGGTCCAGCTCTGCACGGGCACGCCGACGCGCACTCCCGCGCCCCACGGGTTCTGCTCCGCGCGGTTGAGCTGCGCGTAGCCCTCCAGGTACGGATAGAGGATGCCGCTGAACCCCGCGCCCACACTGAACGGTGTCCGCCCCGACGTGCTCCCGAACGTCACCCCGCCATCGAAGCTCGCCAGGACGCGGTTGCAGTCGGAGGAGCAGTCGAGCCCCCAGAACCAGGCCGCATCGTCGCCCGGCGCCGTCGTGACCGTCCCCTGCAGCGCGATCGCCGGCCCCCGGTACACCTCCGCGGAGCGCACCGAGTTGAACGACGTGCAAGCGCCCAGCGAAAGGAGCGCGGCCGCGAGACGGATGAGCCGAAACATGACGATCTGGGTTGCGAGGAAGAACTGCATGACTCTTCTTCTCAAAACCGGCGTGACGGCCTAAACTGCGGACCAACGCCCCGCTCCCGCGGGCTTATTGGGCCATCCTTCATACCTTTCCCAAAAGGCTGCGACAAATGCCGTATGGTGTCGAATTTAACGCGAGCTGGACTCCCCGGGTATGCAACGCCGTCGAGATCGTGCAGGAGGAGACGGACGAGCTCGCATGGGTGAGGATGGGCGGGCTCGAGATCGACGACGCGAAGGTGGTGATCTCGGGGCCGACCGAGAAAGCGATCGCCTGGCAGGTGGGATACATCCAGACCGTGTGCAACTCCAGCCTGATCTTCCACTACGCCGGCGCGCGGAGCACCGTGAAGGTCACGGACCGGTTCAACCTCCCGCTCTGCGACTCCGGCGTGGGATGTGGCTACTGGGTGAACCCGCCGGTCAAGTGCCTGCCGTTCCTGGACTCGTTGAGCGATCCCGGGTTCAAGGTGAAGCCCGGTCCTTATCGCGACTATCCCAAGCGCCGCGTTCCGTGGGACTACGACGAGGAGCACACGCTGGTGCGGATCGAGGGATTCACCAACTTCTCGCTCTGGCTTGCCGCCTTCCGGGTGCCGCTGGCCAAGCCGGAGCTGCTGAAGCGGTACGACTGGCGCGTCAACTGGGCGTGCACCCGTGAGCCGGGCACGAAGGAGCTCACGTGGGGGGTGGGATGGGGCGTATGGGCCGGGCACACCGGCGTGACGAACGTTGCCGAGCCCAAGCTCACGGGGGTGAGCGCGAACGCCCACGTGAACCCGATGCAGATCGAGACGACCAGCCTCTAAGTCCCCGCCTCCTGCGCCGGTTCAAAGGGTGTGGAACCGCGCCTTGATCTCGTCCACGAGCGCGTGAAAGCCGGGCCGCGTGCGGATGTCCGGGTGCCACGCCAGGTCGCGCTCGATCAGGTCGATCACCTCCACGATGCGCGCGCCGGGGATGATGGCGCCGCCCGGCTCGCGGTCGCGCCCCATCAGCCAGATGGTGTCGCACACCGCCACCGCGGCGGACACGTCGTGCGTCACCAGGATGATGGTGTTCTCGTCGTGGCGGCGGCTGACCTCGATCAGCAGCTCCTGTACCTTTTCCTGCGCGATGACGTCGAGGCCGGAGAACGGCTCGTCCATCACCAGGTAGTGCTCCGAGCAGAGAAGCTGCTGCGCGATCGCCACGCGCTGCCGCTGCCCGCCTGAGAGCTGCATCGGGTACTTCTCCGCGTGCGCCGTCAGCCCGAAGCGCTCCAGGTACTCCATCGCCCGCGATTTCGCGTCGGCGGAGGACATCCCGGCCTGCTTCCCGGCGATCAGCAGGTTGCCCAGCACGGTGCGGTGCTCGAAGAGGACGTAGTTCTGCGTCACCACCCCCACCAGCCCCGGATTGGCGGGGATACCCGCCTCGCCGATCCGCACCGTCCCCTCGTCAGGATCCACGAGGCCCGCCAGGATCTTGAAGAGCGTCGTCTTGCCGACGCCGGAGGGGCCCAGCAGCCCCACGATCTGCCCCTGCGACATCCCGGGGCGCACCACGTCGCGGATCTGCGCGGAGAGGTCGCGCAGGATGGCGGCGCCGTTGCGTTCGAAGCGGATGCCCTGGATGTCCAGCAGGGTGCCGCGGCGCTCGTAGACGTGCGTGGTCATCGGCGCACCGTGGTGAGGGCGGCGTGCGGAACCAGCGTCGCCTTGAGCCACGCCAGCACGGCGTCCTGCGCGAAGCCGGCCACCAGGAAGACGCCCTGCACCGCGAAGATGGCGGCCAGGTTGAAGTGCTTGTTCTGGTCCATCAGCAACGCGCCGATCCCGCCCTCGCTGCGCGAGATCCCTTCGACCATCGTGAGCATCATCCACCCGATGGCGGCGTTCTGGCGGAGGACGTCGAGCGCGGTCCCCATCTGCCCCAGCACGATCACCTCCCACACGGTGCGCCACTCGCCCATGCGCAGGGTGCGGGCGTGATCGAGCTTCTCGGTGGGCACCTGCGCCACCACGTCCACCATGGAGGTGAGAAAGAAGGCGGAGATCCCGAACACCAGGAGCCCCACCTTTAGCGCGTGGCCGCCGCTCAGCATCATCGTGAAGATGAAGGTGAGCCCCACCAGCGACAGGAAGCGCGCGCGGGTGAGCGCCATCACGATGGGCCGCACCGCGGGCACCACCGTGGCGTACGCCAGCCCCATCGACAGGATCGACGCGATCAGGAGCGACTCGCCAAAGAGCACCAGCGACGTCCACAGCTCGCCGATGAGCCCCTGGCTGGCCGTCAGCTCGCTGAACGCCCTGAGCACGCGCGCCGGCGACGGGAAGTACGCGGGCGCCAGGAGCCACGCCATGAACACGAGCACCGTCCACATGGCGACCAGGAGCCAGTACGCTCCGGGCGCGATCCAGCGGTTGGGCCGCAGTGCGGGACCAAGGGAAGGCATTGGGGAATGGTTTGGGTGTAGGGGCGAAAAGAAGTGCGTAGGGGCGCGATTCATCGCGCCCGCCCTCTGCGTACCTCGACCATCGCGGGGCGCACCGAATCCCGTAGGGGCGGACCTGCGTGTCCGCCCACCGCCGGCGAACATCCCAGGACCGCCATCCCAGAGGAATGAATTCGCCGCTGGAACCACGCGAAATCCGCCTTCGCGGACTCACGCGCGGGACGGCGCGGGCTCTCCGCCATTTGTCATCCTGAGAGAGCCGCCCCGCGGACCTCCGCGACGCCCTCCGAACTCCCTGCGGCGAGCGAAGGATCTAGCCGGCGACGCAGGAGGACAGCGGGTGACACACGAGCCTCGCGTATCGCGCAGTAGATCCTTCGCTCCGCGCCACGCTTTGGAGCACCGTCAAGGACGGAGCAGCGCGTCGCTCAGGATGACAAAATAGGGGGCGTCCGCCGCCGCAGTCCGCGCAGGCGGACTTCGTGTTTTCCAGCGGCGAATTCATTCGCTCCTGGAACCGCGCCCGGGCCGCACCCCACCCGCCCCGGGCGCACTAACGCACTAACGCTTAACGCACTAACGCAGTTCAGTTCCCGATCACGATCTCCACGCGGCGATTCGCGGAGCGGCCCGCCTCGGTGCGGTTCGACTCCACCGGCTCCGTGGCGCCGTGGGCGAAGATGCGGACGCGGCCCTGCGGGAAGGTGCTCGCCGAGCGGCCTTCCAGGTACTTCTTCACCGCCATCGCGCGGTCCTCGGAGAGCTGCTGGTTGGCCTCGGCCGAGCCGGTGTTGTCCGTGTGGCCGTGCACCTCCACCGCCAGCGAGTTGATCGACAGGTTGTCGAACAGCTCCTGCAGCTCGCGCTCACCCTCGGGCGACAGCTCGGCCGAGCCCGTCTGGAAGGTGATCTTGTAGCCGCGGCGGCCCACCACGCGCGTCACCTTTTCGTTGGTCGGCGTGAAGGTGGGCGTCTCCGCCTTGCCCACCGCCTCGCCCGTGGCGCCCGCGCGCTCCGACGCCAGGCGCAGGTACGACACGTCCAGGATCGAGTCGACCGGCGGGACGCTGGGCACCAGCTTGGGGTACTGCTGCGTCACAATCTTTCCGAACACCGTGTACGTGGCCCGGAAGCGCGACGTCTCCGGCGAGCTGCCCGGCGCCAGGCCGAAGAGGAGGAGGTTGTCGGCCAGGTTGTTGGCCTTGGACCCGCCCAGCTCCACCGGCTGCCCCGTCTTGTCCGGCTCGACCACGCCGCGGTAGTACTTCTCCCAGTACGCCGCGTCTGCCCCCTTCTCCTGGTAGATCTCCTGCGAGATCTCGGCGGCGCGGCGCAGCGCGCGCGGGTGCTGCAGCACCTGGTCGCCGCCGGCCATGAAGGCCGAGAGCATCTTGACCACCGTCTCGCGGTTCTGCTGGTTCCACTTGCGGATGCCGATGATGACGTGCGGCATCTGCGACGAGTACTCCTTGGTGGATACCACCGAGACGAGCCCGCCCCGGCCCTGCGCCGCCGTCACGTCGGCAGGCGTCCAGGTGACGATGCCGTCGACGCACACCCGCTTCGTGTCGCCGGTGAGCTTGCCGTCCTGCACCACCTTGCGGTCTTCGCAGTAGCCAGAGACGTACTTCTCGGCCGCGTCCACGTACGAGGAGGTGTTGATCCAGTTGACCGCCTGCGGATCGTAGGTGGTCTCGTCCGGGTTGTTGGGGATGGCGTTGTCGCCCATGAAGCGCTGGGCGATGTTCCAGTCGCCGTCGCGAAGGACGCCCGCCACCACGGCGCCCCGCATGCTCTGCGGGTTGTCGCGCCACGCCTTGGGCCCCATCAGCTTGTCCTCGCCGCGCGAGTAGCCGCACGAGCCCACGATCTCCGCGCGGTACTCGGGCCCGAAGCTCTCGATCAGCTGGCTGTTGAGCGCGGCCAGGAATGCGCCTGCGCCGTCGCCCATGATGCCGATGAAGTGGATGCCGTCGCGCGGCTGGGCCTGCCCGTCGTGCAGCCCCTTCGCCAGCGCGGTGAGCCCCGCCATCAGCTGCGAGTTGTCGTCCTGGCGCGCGATCTTGACCTTGATCCCCTGCTTCTCCATCAGCGAGCCCTCGGTGGTCACCGGGCCGCCGTTGCTGTAGAGGCACCCCATCTGGGAGTTCCACGCCCAGAAGTTGACGCGCACCTCGGGAGCGCCGGGGAGCGCCGCCGGCTTGTCGCTGGGGAGGCCGGCGAACTCGGCCCCGCCCACCAGCGCGTCGGCGCCGGCATCCAGCCCCTCGATCTTGTCCGGCACGACGGAGCCCAGGATCTCGCGCCCGTAGCCGTTCATGGCGGCGTAGCGCAGCCCCAGCCCCACCACCAGGATGACGGCCAGGCCGCCCAGCACTCGGACCGTCTTCTGGCCCGTGGAAGTCAGTTTCATCGTGGCCCTGCGGATAAGAGTTGGTTGGTTGAAACGAGGGCGCCCTTACGCCTTCGGGCGCCGGACCGCGCTGCGCCAGCGGTCTTCCGGCGACGCGGTGCCGGGCTGCGGCACCGCGGGGGCCCCGGCCGGGAGCGCCGCGCGCCCGCGGCCGTCCGGGTTGGCCAGCTCGGCGGCGGTGACCTTCCTCTCCGCCTCGGCGAGCTGCGCCAGCCCCTCCTGGCGGAAGGCCATCTGGTTGAGGTCCACCGCGTGGTCGAAGTCGGTCAGGTCGATCAGCGTCTGCAGCTCGCCCAGGCGCTTCTCGTAGTCGTCGCGGATGCGCTCGGCGGCCATGTCGCGCACCTCCGCCAGGTCGCTGTCGCCAAAGATCCCCTGCGCCGCCGTCGTCGCCGCCTGCACGGCGCCGGTGATGGCGTGCTTGTCCTGCAGCTGGTTCGCCTCGTCCTCGGCCGTCTGGATGTGGTAGTCGGCGCGGCGGAGGACGCGCTGCAGCAGCTTCTCGATGCTCTCCACCTGGCCGACCATCGCCTCGTACTCCTGGATGTCGCGCGTGCGGCGCGCGGCGATCTCGGCGTGGGCGTTGAGGCCGTCCTCGTCGGACTGCCCCTTGGCGGCGGCCGCCAGGCGCAGCGCCTGCTGCCGCTCCTTTTCGCTCTTCTGGACCTTGGCCTCCACCATCCGCTTCACCCCCACGATGCGCCCCAGGCGGTCCTGGATCACCTCGCGGCGCTCCTTCATCTGCTTCACGAAGGCGTGCAGGATGGAGACGGGATCGAGCTCGATGAAGTTGGAGGTGATCCAGCGCGAGATCATCTGCAGCGCGTAGAAGAGGAGCGTCCGCGGACGGTCCCACACGAAGACGATGCAGTAGAGCAGCGCGATCGCGCCCACCAGGAACGCCAGGTACAGCGTGTTCTCGGCGATCTGGATGAGGGTGGGGAGGATGCGGACGAAGCCCCACGCCAGGAGGATTCCCAGGGCGGCCACGATGCCCATCCCTACCTTCCCTTCGGGGCGCTCCCAGAAGGTGCGGCGCGGGCGCGGTGCGGCTGGAGTTTCCATCGTCAGGGGCTCAGGCGTTGGGGGTAAGGAACGGAGCGACGCGGGCGCGCTCGGCGGCGAGCTCTGCGTGCACGGCGGCGTACGACGACGCGAAGCGGGCGGACGATGCGTCCAGCGCCGCGCGGGTCTCGTGGAGGTTCTTCTCCAGCTCGGCGGCGCGCGCCTCCAGGGTGCGGATCTCCTCCTGGCGCCGCGCGATCTCCTTGCGCGTCTTCTCGATCTCGCTCTGCGCGCCGCCCACCGACTGGTCGGACTCGGTCTTCACCGCGCGGTCGAAGGCGGCCTTCTCGCCGTCCAGGATGCGCATGCGGTCGTCGATGGCCGCGGCCACGGCGGCGGCGTCCACCCCGTGGCTCGCCTTGGCGGCCGAGAGGGCAGCCTGCGCGCGCTGCATGGGATCGGGGACGACGGCGAGCGCGTCGAACAGGGCGCGGAACTGGGCGTAGGCCGGCTTGCCGCTCGCCCCCACCGCCGCCTGCAGCTGCTTCACGAACTCCGGATCGGGCGCTGCCTGCGCGGGCGTCGCCGGCGCCGCGGGGTGCGCGTACGCGGCGGGGGCGGGGGGCGCGGCGTGCGGTGCCGGGGCCGCCGGGCGCGGCGGGAAGCCGACCGTGGCGTCCGAACGCTCTTCCTCCTCGAACTCCACGAAGGTGCCGAGAGCGTCCTTGCTGGCGTCCTTGATCTTGTCGAAGAATCCGCTCATGGGGTTGGGCTTCGGCCCGCGCGCGCCGCCTGGCCGTGCGGAGCCGCTCCTGAGGGGTGGAGGGGTCGGGTGGGGTGACGCACGGGATCCGGGCGGCCGGGGACGGCCGCACGCGTGGATGCACGCGAGCGGCTTAAGATGATGCGAAAATTACGATTTGGGTAGACCCTGGTTTCAATTGGGCCGAAAGGCCCCCTCCCCCCGACCCCCTCCCCCGCCTGCGGGGGCGCAGGGCGGGCGAGGGGGAGAACCCCTGCCGCCGCTCCACCGCCCGCCCGGCTGCACGGAAATCGTAGGGGCAGACCTGCGTGTCTGCCCACCCTCGACCCGGCCAGGACCTCCGCTCCTGGCACCAAACCCGTAGGGGCCGCCCCACGTGGCTGCCCGTGCCCGCCCCGCCACCGAACCCCGCTTGCTGGGACTAAATCCTGCCCGTGGGGAACCACTCCGCGAACGCGCGCCGCGCGCCGGGGACCGCGGGCGGCCCCTCGCGCTCGAACAGCGCCAACTCCTCGTGCTCCGGGTCGCCGCCACCCTCGCAGGCGGTTCGGCACGCGATGCCGCGCTCGCCGCCGGCGAACGCCTCGCGCGCGATGGCCTGGCACGGCTCCCAGCCTACGCCGTCCGGGTAGGTGGGCGGCAGGCCGAGCGCCGCGATCCCGTCGTCCGTCACCACGTCCACGTACTCGGCGCGTGGAACCGCGAACGCCTGGAGGTCGGGCCGCCGCTCCGGGCGCAGATCGAACAGGCTGTGCGCCTCGCCGCGGAAGTTGTCGTGCGCCTGGAGCGCGGCCATTCGCACGGTGCGGTTCAGGTACAGCACCGCGTGCTCACCGGGCGCGTTCCACCGTCCACCCGTGATCCGCGTGTACGAGGTGTCGCCGCACTCCGTCCAATCCGGCTTGCACACCCGGTAGAACTCCCCCCCGCGCTCGACGTGCTTCATCTGCCGGCGAACGAGTACAGCCGCGCGAGGTATGCGCGGACGTCATCGGCGCCGTCCGGCCCGGCGAGGGCCTGGAGGATGGAGCGCCCACCCAGCCCCTTCGCCGGGCTGCGGACGATCTGCGGAATCCGCTCGGGGATCAGCTCGTCGAAGAGGACGAGCGCCACGTCCCTTACCTGTTCCACGTCCGCGATGCGGCCCGCGGGCACGCCGTTCTTCAGCCACTGGTCGACCGCCTGGCGCTGCACGCCGAACAGCCTCGCGACCTCCGCGCTGCTCAACCCCATGATCTGCTGGATCTCCTCCAGCGCGCTCACGCTGCCCGTCACGCGGAGCACCTCCTGCGTGAGGGTTCCCACGAAGCTGGCCGTGATCCCCGGGCCCGTGCGCACCCACCCCGGCCGGTGCGCTGGGGGCCGGATCGTCTCGACATCCACCCCGTAGTCCGTGGCAAGGTCGCGAAGCTCATGGGCAAGCGACCAGACCAGCCACCCTCCGGGCGCGTCATCGTCCGCGCTGGCGGTCAGCCCCGCGTCGATCACCTTGACCGCGGCCACCTGGAGCGCGTCCCGCCTCGTCTCGTGGGGGAAGCCCTGGTGAACGACCTCGTGCACGAGCGAGTAGCAGGAGCGTGCGTAGGCGCTGGCGTCGCGCACCGCGCCCGTCCGCCTGAAACGGGTGATCGCGGCCTTCGCCTCCTCGATCCTCGGATCGCGCGCGGCCTCCTCGATCTCCTGCCGGCTCCCGGTCAGCAGCGCCGTAGCACCCATGTCAGCTCCTCCGTGCGGGTGCGAACAAGGGTAACGCGTTCGCAAGCATAATGCAAGTTGATAAGCAAGCCATTGGCTAGTGGCTGCTTCGGCGATTATAGCGCCACGACCCCAATCTCCGTCACCACCGACTGGAGGGGCACGTCCCAGGGGTCGGTCGGGAGGGCGGGGAACTCCTGCGCATCAAAGAATACCCCGCATCGGAACCCGCGCCACTCGGGGAGGGCGAAGAGGCGGTCGTAGTAGCCGGCTCCGCGGCCGAGGCGTGCGCCGCGGCGGTCCCACGCGAGGCCGGGGACGAGCACCGCATCGACGGCCTCCACGGGGACGCGGGCGCAGCGCTCCGGGTCCGGCTCGCGGATGCCGTAGGCGCCGATGCGCAGCGACGACGGCTCGGCGACCGTGTGCAGATCGAGCGCGCGGGTGTCGGGAAGGACCCGCGCGAAGACGACGTGCACGCCCCGCGTCAGCGCTTCGATGGCGATGGCGTCGGTGGAGACCTCGTCCGGGAGGTGCGCGTAGAGGAGGAGGGTGCGCGCGGCGGCCACCTCCGGCACCGTCCACACGAGGCGCGCGATCTCCGTCTCGGCGGCGGCGCGCTGGCTAGGGAGGAGGTCGCGCATGCGGCGGCGCGCCTCGCGGCGGATCTCGTCCTTGGTCACAGCGCCGCGGCCACGGCGGCGCCCACCCGCGCGTTGTTGAGGAGGAGCGCCACGTTCGCCTCCAGCGACATCCCGCCCGTGCTCTCCGCCACCGCGCGCAGGAGGAACGGCGTCACCTCCTTGCCCGTGACCCCCGCGCGGTCGGCCAGCACGAGCGCCTCGCGGATCGTCGCCTCGATGGCGTCGGCGGGGAGGGCGTGCTCGGGCGGGGGCGGGACGCAGAGGAGGATGGCGCCCGGCGATTCCAGCCCGCTGTGCGCGCGCCACAGATCCGCCACCTCCCCTGCGTTGTCCGCGCGCACGTCCACCGACAGGCCGCTCTCGCGAGCGTAGAAGGCGGGCAGCTCGTCCGTCACCCACCCGACAACGAGGACGCCGGCCGTCTCCAGCGCTTCGCGGGTGGCGGGGAGGTCGAGGACGGACTTGGCGCCCGCGCACACCACGATCATCGGCGTGCGCCCCAGCTCCGTCAGGTCGGCGGAAACGTCTCGCGCCTCGCCGCGGTGCACGCCGCCGATGCCGCCGGTCGCGAAAACCTGCACCCCCGCGCGCTGCGCCAGGTACATCGTCGCCGCCACAGTCGTCGCGCCATCCAGCCCGCGCGCCACCGGCACGGCCAGGTCGCGCGTGGAGAGCTTGAGCACGCCCTCCGCCGTCGCCATCCGCACCACCTCCGCATCATCGAGCCCCACGACCGGCACGCCACCGATGACCCCCACCGTCGCCGGCGTGGCGCCGCCGGAGCGCACCTCTGCTTCCAGCGCACGCCCCACCTCCAGGTTGCGCGGCCTTGGCAGCCCGTGCGCGAGCACCGTGGACTCCAGCGCCACCACGGGCCGCCCCTCGCGCAGCGCGTCGGCGACGAGGGCGGAGGTGCGGATGAGGTCGGGCATGGGGAGAAAGTGCGTGAGTGCGTTAGTGCGTAACGAAAGTGCCGAGTGCCCAGTGCCGAGTGCCCAGTAACCCCTCCGCCCCCTCTCTCGATAACAGAGGGCGGAGCCCTCTCCTGTTATCGGGAGAGGGGGCAGCGAGGAACGAGCGGGGGTGAGGCCCCCTCCCCGCGCCGCCGTCCCGCCCGTAAGTTACGCCGCTCGCACGCCAGAGGAAACGCACCCCCACCCTGATCGCGCACGATGGATCCTTACCCCCAGCTCGCGTCCCTCCAACAAGGCGCCGCGGAGACAGGCGACATCTCGCCGGAAGAGTTCCGGCGCTTCGGGCACGAGGTGGTCGACTGGATCGCGGAGTACCTCGGCGGCGTCGGGGAGCTTCCGGTGCTGGGGGACGTGCGGCCGGGCGAGGTGGCGGCGAAGCTCCCCGCGTCCGCGCCCGACCAGCCGGAAGGGCTCGACGAGATCCTGCGCGACTTCCGCGACATCATCGTGCCGGGGACGATGCACTGGAACCATCCCGCGTTCCTCGCCTACTTCGCCATCACGGGCGCGGGGCCGGGTATCCTGGGGGAGATGCTGACGGCGGCGCTCAACAACAACGCCATGCTCTGGCGCACCGGGCCCGCGCAGACCGAGCTTGAAGAGCGCACGCTGGACTGGCTGCGGCAGATGATGGGGCTCCCGGAAGTTTACCGCGGAACCATCCAGGACACCGCCTCGATATCCACCTTGATCGCGGTGGCGGCGGCGCGCGAGGAGGCGGGGCTGCAGGTGCGCGAGGAGGGGATGAGCGGGCGCGACCTCCCGAAGCTGCGGCTCTACTGCTCGGAGGAAGCCCACTCGTCCATCGAAAAGGCGGGGATCACCGTCGGCATCGGGCGCACGGGGACGCGCAGGATCGCCACCGACGATGCGTTTCGCATGGACCCCGCCGCCCTGGAGCGCGCCATCGAGGAGGACAAAGCGAGCGGCATCCGCCCCTTCTGCGTCGTCGCCACGACGGGGACGACCTCCACCAGCAGCATCGACCCCGTGCCCGCCATCGCGGACGTCTGCGAGCGGCACGGGCTCTGGCTGCACGTGGACGCGGCGTACGGCGGCTCGGCGGCGATCGTGCCGGAGCTGCGGGGGGTCCTAGATGGGGCGGAGCGGGCGGACTCCATCGTCGTCAACCCGCACAAGTGGCTCTTCGTCCCCATCGACTGCTCGGTGCTCTACCTGCGCCGGCCAGAGGTGGTGCGCCGCGCCTTCTCCGTCGTCCCCGACTACCTGGTGACGCCCGAAGGGGAGAGCGTCACCAACCTGATGGACTACGGGCCGGCGCTGGGGAAGCGCTTCCGTTCGCTCAAGTTGTGGATGACGCTGCGCCGCTTTGGCGCCGAAGGGATGGCGGCGCGCATCCGCGAGCACGTGCGGCTGGCGCGCCTCTTCGCGGATTGGGTCGATGCTGAGCCTGGATGGGAGCGGATGGCGCCCGTTCCGCTCAGCCTCGTCGTCTTTCGCCATCGGCCAGCGGGGATGGACGGCGAGGCCACCGACACGCACAACGAGCGGCTGATGGCGGCCGTCAACGCCACCGGCCAGGCGCTCCTCTCGCACACGAAGCTCGGCGGTCGTACGGCGTTGCGCCTGGCCGTCGGCAACCTGCGCACGACCGAGGCGCATGTGGCGCACGCCTGGGACCTGCTGCGCCGCGCCGTTGCGGAATCGTGACCCAGCCTTGACAATGCCGGGCGGCACGGGGCATCCTTCCACCCCCAGGCCGCCCGCGGCTCCTCCAGTGGTTCTCCCGCAGTCCCCTTCCGTGAGCTCCAACACCGACTTCGACGGGCTTTTCGTCCGCGAGCGCTGGCTCGTCCTGCGCGAGCGGCACCAGCAGGCCGTGGACAAGCGCTGGTTCCTCGTTTTCCTTTCGCTCGGGCTCGCCCTCATCGGGAACCTGACGGGCGCGCTGGCCATCACGCTCCCGGTGGCGGCGGCGCTCAGCGGCTCGTTCTTCGTGGTGAACCTGCTCTGGTTCGTGCTCCTGCGCGCGGACCGCTTCGCGCCGCAGCAGTTCTGGTGGAGCCTGGGGCTGGACTCCATCGGCCTGGCGGCATTCACCGCCGCGCTGGGAGTGCAGGGATATCTGGTGCTCCCCTTCCTGATCTTCGCGGTGGGCGGGTACGCGCTGGGGATGCCGCGCGCGGCGCAGGTGCAGCTCGGGCTGGCCGCCATCCTCTACCCCGCGGGGCGCTGGATCGGGCTGCGCGGCGAGGGCGGCTCGGTCGCCGCGTGAACGGTGTTCATCGAGTGGCTCTTCCTGGTGGGGACGGGCTGGCTCTCGACGCAGGGGCCCGTGGCCTACACGCGCCGCCTGCGCCGGGTGCGGCAGGCGCTGGCGCGCGCGCAGGAGGGCGACTTCACCGGGCGCCTACCCGACCGCCACCTGGACGACATCGGCTTCCTTTCCGTCTCGATGAACCGCATGTCGATCACGGTGGGCGAAATGGTGCGCGAGGTCCAGGACGGCGCCCGCACGCTGGCCGGCCTCGCCGACGCGCTGGCCGCCACCGCGGGCGAAGTGCAGGCGGCCGCGCGGCAGATCGGCGCCACCACCGGCGAGGCCGCCGCCGCCGCCGAAACGCAGATGGCGCTGGTGGCGCACGGGAGCGACGCGCTGGAAGCCGTCGCGCGCGAGGGCGAGGCGCTGCGCGCGCAGGCCGCCCGCTCCACCGAGGAGGCGCGCCACCTGGAGCACGAGGCGGAGGAGCACGCCGGCCGCGTGGAGCGCGCGGGGCTGCTGCTGACCGACCTCAGCGAGGACTATCGCCGCCTGGACGCCGCCACCGACGCGCTGGAAGCCGCCGGCGAGCGGGTGAGCGGCTTCGTGGCCGCCATCGGCGAGATCGCCGAGCAGACCAACCTCCTGGCCCTCAACGCCGCCATCGAGGCCGCGCGCGCCGGAGAGCACGGCCGCGGATTCGCGGTGGTGGCGGACGAGGTGAGGAAGCTGGCCGGCCAGTCCGCCGCCTCCGCAGCCGAGGTGAGCGGGGTGGTGGAGGCGACCGCCGCCGCCATCGCGGAAGTGCGCCAGCGCCTGCGTGCGGGCAGCACCCGGCTCGGCGGCGTGGGCGAGGTGTCCGAAAGCGGGCGCAACGCACTCGCCTCCATCGTGCAGGGCCTGGAGCGCACGGTGGCGTTCGTGGAGCGGATCGCGGCCGACGCCGAGCGTCAGGCGGGCGCCCTCGGCGGCCTGCGCGGCGACATGGCGCGGGTGCGGGAGATCGCGGACGCATCGGTGGAGCGCGCCCGCCAGACCGCCGCCGCCGCCGACGCGCAGTGGTCCGCCATGGAGGAGCTGGCCCGCGGCAGCCGCGGCGCCGCCGAAACCGCCGCCGGGCTGCGCGCGCTTGCGGGCCGCTTCCGGGTCCTCGCCGCCGACGCGCCCGCGGTGCCGGTGGAGCCGGCTATGGCGGCGCTGGTGGGCGCCGGGCAGGGCGCGCGCGACGAAAAAGCTTGACAGCGGGCCGGTTCCGGACGTATAAGATGCATCGCTGACACCGCAGGACGTGCCGCCCATCGCAAGACGTGCCCCCCGCACACCGCCCGACCTCCTTGCCGAACACTCGTTCCACTGCCGCCATCGCCACGCGTGTGCCCGCGGGCTGACCGTGCTTGTGCCCGCGCGGGGGCCCACGCGCCGTCTGGCGCGACCGCGAAGCCACGCGCGTGCGGACGCCCCGCACGTCGCCTCTTCACCGCAGAGCCGCAGGAGTAGGAGATGGGACGCACGACTGGAAAGGTAAAGTGGTTCAACGACGCCAAGGGCTTCGGCTTCATCGAGCACGAGGGCGGCCGGGACCTGTTCGTCCACTTTTCTTCCATCAAGCAGGAGGGTTTCAAGACCCTCGCCGAAGGTGAAGAGGTGGAGTTCGACGTGGTCGAGGGCCCCAAGGGTCCCGCCGCCGAGAACGTGGTTCGCGCCGGCGCCTGAAAACGCCCCGCTCCTGACGGCGAAGGCCGCTCCCCGAGGTTCGGGGAGCGGCCTTTTCTGTGGCGGAGGGCCCCCTCCCCCCGCCCCCTCCCCCGCCTGCGGGGGCGCAGGGCGGGTGAGGGGGAGAACCCTCACCCCCGGCTCGTTACACTCGCCTGCCCCCTCTCACGATAACAGGAGAGGGCTGCGCCCTCCTGTCATCGTGAGAGGGGGCTAGAACTGCGTGCGTCGCGCCGATCCATCGTAGGGGCGCGATTCATCGCGCCCGTGCCCGCCGCCGGGCCGGCCTATTCCCTTCACACCGATCCGGTAGGGGCAGACCTGCGTGTCTGCCCTCCCTTGCCGCGGCGTCGATCCCTGCCCCCGGGACAGATCGCTGTAGGGGCCGCCCCACGTGGCTGCCCGTGCCTGCCCGCGCGCCGCCCCCGAAGGTCAGCCCCGTTTCTCCCACGCCTCGTTGTACACGCCGGTGCGCTGCAGGTACTTCACGATCTCGATGGCGATGGCGCGGAGGAAAGCGGCTTCGCGGGCGTCTACGTCGGAGCGGTGGACGAGCTCGCGCAGGGTGCGCATGACGCTCTCCGTGTGGCGGCTCTTGAAGAAGTCGATCGCCCACAAAGCGCGCTCCGCGTCCGTGAAGAGCATCTCCAGGAACTCGACGGTGACGGGCTGCACCTCTCGGCGGGGGCCGCGAAAGGGCTGCACCTCGCCCTCGGCGGCCATCCACAGCTCGTACGCCATCACCAGCACCGCCTGCGCCAGGTTCAGCGAGGCGTGGTCGGGGTTGGTGGGGATGTGCGCCGTGCGGTGGCAGAGGTCGAGCGCCTCGTTGGGAAGGCCGTGGTCCTCGCGGCCGTAGAGGATCGCAACCGGGCCTCCGCGTCCCTCCACCGCATCCAGTGCACGCCCCAGCAGCTCCGTCGCGAGCGCGCGCGGCCGGGCGACGGCGCGCTTGGCGCGGCGGGAACGGGCCGTCATCCCCACCACGAAGGAGCAGTCGGCCAGCGCGCTCTCCAGCGAGGAGTGGATCTCGGTGCGCTCCACGATCTCCTGCGTGTCGTGGGCGATCCCCTCGATGCGATACGGGTCCCACTCGGCCGGGTTCACCAGGCGCAGGCGCTCCAGCCCGAAGTTCTTCATCGCGCGGACGGTGCCGGCGACGTTGACGCGGTCCTGCGTTTCCCACAGAACCACGACCACCCCCTGCAGCGCGCGGCGGCCGGGGGCGGACGGTTCGTCAGTCTCAATAGGATCGGACAAAGCTCAGTTGCGTCGAGGCCAAAAACGGAACAGCAATTTCACACAGAGCCACAGACGGGCAGGGAAAGAAGGGCAGGAGGGGTTCTCTGCGCCTCGTCGTTCCCTCTGCGCCCTCTGTGTGAGGCTGTTTATTTGGACAGAGGCAGATACTCCGGAGGCGGCGGCTCGGGCGGGAGCGGAGGGCCGAACCGCACCTCGCGGCGCTCGCGCGGGATCTCCACCCGCCACTGCCGCTCGCCTCCCGCGTCGGAGAGGAAGAGGTAGAGCACGGGGCGCTCCGTCGGCTCGACGGTGAAGTCCACGCGGAAGCGGCCCTCGCGCGCCAGGAGCGGCACCGGGCCGAAGAGGACGCGCTCGCCATCCTCGACGGAGAGCTCCAGCGCCTCGGGGCTCGTGGTGCGGCCCCACACCAGGTAGCCGTCGTCCCCTTCCCTGCGCGCCACCAGCGACAGCCCGGTGTCCTCCATCTCGCGCCCACCGCAGGCGGCGAGCGCCAGGAGCACGAAGAGGGCGGCGCGCTTCACTCCCGCGGACGCTCCCGCTGGCGCTGCTTGCCGCCGTACTGCTGCTCGCCCCGCGCGGAGATGCGGCCCAGGAGCACTCGCGAGGCGCGCACGTCGTGGCCCAGGTCGATCAGCAGGAGCACCACGTCCGCGCTACCCCAGAGGATGGCGGCCAGCACGCCGGCGCGCACCACCTCGGCCAGGAGCGGAAGGAGCGCGTTGAGCCCCTCCGCGGCCACCCCCAGCACGATCTCCAGCACCATGGCGATCAGCACCAGGAACGACACGATCTTGAAGAGCCGCGCGATGTACTGGAGCCCCACGTAGGGCTCGGTGTCCTCGGCGCGGATGGAGCCAGGGGCGGTCCGCTCGCGCGCGATCCGCGCCTCCTCGTCCGTGGGAGGGCGGCCTGCGGGCGGGGTGGTGGCCGCGGGCTCCGCATGGAGGAGCGTCTGGTCGTCCGGACGCTCGGGGGTGGCGCCTCTCGTTTCGTCGCTCATCATCAACGCTCCCTTTCGCGCTGCCGCTGCCCGCCGTACTGCTGCTCGCCGCGGGCGGAAACGCGTCCCAGGAGGACGCGGGAGGCACGGACGTCGTGCCCAAGGTCGATCAGCAGGAGCACGATGTCCGCCGCGCCCCAGAGGATGGCCGCCAGAACCCCGTTCTGCACGATCTCCGCGAAGAGCGGCAGGATGGCCCGCGCGCCGTCGCTCGCCACGCCCAGCACCACCTCCAGCACCAGCGCAAAGATCACCATGAAGGAGACGATCTTGAACAGCCGCGCGATGTACTGCAGGCCGATGTAGGGCTCCGTGTCTTCCGCGCGCACGGAGCCGGGCGTGTTGCGCTCGCGCTCGATGCGGGCCGCCTCGTCCTCCGCGCTGCCGTGGCGGGGCGGCACCGCGCCGCGCGCCGCGGGGGCGAGGTCCGTGGTGCCCTGGCCCGCCGCGTATGTCGTGGTCTCTTCCGTCCGCCCCGCGGGCGTGCGCCCGGCGCCGCCCTCCAGATCGTCGCGATCCATCCCCCCTCCGCCCGTCATCGTTGAGATGAGCCGCCCCGCCGCCGCTCCGGCGCGAAGAGCTCCCGGTCCGTGATTCCCACCCGCCGCGCCGTCTCGGCGGCCCACCCCAGTTGCGCCACCTGCCGCTGCGTGTGCCCGTCGCTCCCCAGCGAAAAGCGGACCCCGGCCCGCAGCGCCTTCCCCAGGAGCCTGTCGTGCGGGAGACGGTAGCGGTTGGAGATCTCCAGCGCCACCCCGCTTTCCGCAAGGGCGTCGACGTAGCGGTCCTCGCGCTCGTCGGTCCACCAGGCGTCCACGTCGCTCTCCAGGTCGAACAAAGCGGGCGGTGTAAGCGTGGAATGGGCCGCGATGTGGATGGGCATGGTGCGCACCATGTCGCACAGGTTGTCCACCATCACGTCCATCACCTCCTGCGGCCGCCCGTTCCACGGCTCGGGGAGCTCCTGCCACCAGGGAGAGCCCATGGTGCCGTCGGGGAGGTAGAAGCCATGGTTGGAGCCCACCCGGTAGTCGAAGCGGTCCATCACCTCGGCGGGGAGCTCCTTCCACATCTCGTCGCACCAGCAGAACTCGCCGGAGCGGAAGACGGGGGCGTCCTCCAGCGCGTCCAGGTAGGCGCGCACGCGGGCCTCGGTGGACAGGAAGCGCGCGGTGTTGCGGCTGGATACGTGGTCCGCGATCCCCATCTCCACCCCCAGCTCGCGCGCGCGGGCGACGACCCGCTCCAGCGGCAGGTCGCCATCGGACATGTTGGTGTGGCAGTGGAGGTCCTGCCTCCCGAGCCGCTCCCCGCTCACGGGCGCCCCGCCGCCATCCGCACCCCGTAGCGGTCCTTGTACGCCTGCTCCGCGCGCTGCAGCGCGGCCCACCCCGCCTGCCCCTCCGGCCCCAGCCGCTCGCGGGGAACGCGGCGCGTGGGCCACGGCGCCATGGGTGCGTTCAGATCGCCATGGTGGAGCGACATGGTCGCCTCCACAATGTCCTCCACGGCCCGCTCCCGCGCCTCTGGGGTAATGCGGTTGAGCGCCACCACGGTGCGCAGCGCCCCGCGCGAGAAGACGTCGGCGAGGAAGGTGGAGTACTCGTCACGCCGCTCTGGGCTCTGCGGGGCCCCGGCGCGCGACAGGAGCCCGCGCAGGGCGGGGGCGTCCTCCTTGACGCCGCGCTCCACCAGCTCCGCCGCCACCGCGACCCACGCCGAGTCGCCGGGGGCGTTGAGCTGCGCGTCCAGCCGGGTGAGGAGCTGCGTGGTGGTCACGCGGTCGAGCGGGTTCGGACGGCGCGGCACGCGGCGGGCGCTGCGGGTGAAGCGCGCCACGCTGTCCGGCTGCTCCTCGTTGAGCACGGTGGACTCGCCCACGATCATCACCGGCGTCCCCACCTGCACGTTGTGGAAGAGGCGCACCGCGTTGGCGTTCGAGAGGCGGATGCACCCGTGCGACACGCGCCGCCCCAGCAGCTCCGGCTTGTCGGTGCCGTGGATGGCGAGCTCGTTCCCCAGGAAGACGGCCGCCGCGCCCAACCCGCCCTCTTCCTTGCGGAGCGGCGAGTCCTGCGGCGGCACGGGGCGCTTGTTCTCGATGAACCACCAGTCGGGGCGAAACCAGGCGGGGTTCAGCTCCTTGTACTGCACCTGCATTGTGCCGCTGGGCGTGTGGAACTGCCACTGCCGCCCGCTGCGCGTGCTGAGGCGGAAGCCGGTGCCGGTGCCCACGGGGGCGCGCCACAGGACACGGTCGCCGTCCATGAAGCGCAGCTCGTTCCGCTCCACGTCCACCACCACGAACTTGCGGACGGGCACGGGAAACGTGGGCGCCGGCGGCGGAGCGGGCGGAGGCGGCGCGGGCTTGCGGCTCCCCATCGTGGAGCACGCGCCCATCAGGAGCGCGGCGCACAGGGCCACCGGCGCGCGCAGAGCGATCGATCTGTTCATCAGGCGAATCATACGGATGCTTCTTTCTCGCGCGGAAGACAAGGTCGTGCACGAGGTTGCAACCTGTGCGCCAGGGTACCCGCCGGGCAAGTACAGGCCCCCTCTCCCCCACCCCCTCCCCCGCTTCGCAGATGCCCGTGCCCGCCCCCGCTCCACCGCCTGCCTACG
>DASWNZ010000187.1:0-26743 GCA_036398975.1 Longimicrobium sp. | reverse complement strand
GCTCTGTGTCTCTGTGTGAGCCATGCAGTTGCCGTTCGCTCGAACCCGGGATGCAGCAGAAGGTCAGAAGAGCTGGATCTGGAACCGGATCAGGCGCCCGGGCTGCGGCAGGCCACACTGATCGTACCGCGCCGCGTCGCCGACGTTGTCAGCGGCGATGCGCGCTTCGAGGCGCCGGAGCCAGGAAGTCGCACGCAGTGCCCACGTCTTGGAGAGTGACAGGTTGAACTGCGTGCCCGCGTCCAGCCGCGCGTCGTCGCCGGTGCCGGGGTGGATGCAGAACTGCTCGCCGGTGTAGTCGGCCTCCGCCGTTGCGCGGAGCCCGAGCACGAGCGGGAAGCGCGCCTCCGCGTGGCCAAAGAGCTCGGGAAGGTTCTCCGGGCGGTGCGTCGCCCCCGCTTCAGTATCGGTCAGGTCGACGGACTGGATCGTCAGATCGCCCGCAAGCGCGATGGGGCCGAGCTGCTGCGTCGCCAGCAGCTCCACGCCCTGGCTGGTGAGCCGGTTGCGGTTTACGCGCAGGAACTTGCGGTCGGGGAGGGTGATCCGGACCACCGCATCGTCGAGCTGGTGGCGGAAGACCACCGCCTGGATCTCTCCCGAGCCGATTCGCGTCGTCACCCCCGACTCCAGCGCGACGAGCTTCTCCGGCCGGAGGTTCGGGTTGGGCTGGAACCGGTTGAGGGCGCCGGAGTAGAGCTCCCGTAGCGAGGGGAAGCGGCCGCGGCGGCTGGCGCCCGCGTGCAGGAGCGTGTTCCCGCGATTCAGCGCCGCGCTGAGGCCGATCCGCGCCCCCCACTCCTCGAGGCGGTCCTGGCGCGGCTCGCGTCCGCCCGATTCCGGCGTCTCCGCGACGTCGAAGGCGCCACCGACGCTCAGCCGCAAGCTGTGCGGTGTGCCGGCGGAACCCACCAGACGCCACTGGTTCTCCCCTCCGAAGCTCAACAGACGCTGTCGATAGCGCGCCTCCGCGTCGGGAAGGATCTCGTCGTGGCGGATCTCGACGAGCGTGAAGGCGCCGCGCAACTCGCCCCGCGCTCCTACCGATTGATCGGCGAGCAGGCGTAGAGTGAGCGTTTGATCCTCGCCATCCTCGAAGCTGTTGGACTCGCCGTACTCCCGCGACGGGTACGCGTCGATGTCCGTGCGGCCGGCGTCCGCCCCGATGCTCATCTCCACGTCGCCGAAGCCGCCGAGCGGGGAGGCGCGATTCCCCGTGCCGGCCGACGCGACGGCGAGTGTTCGCGAGACGCGCGGATAGCGCCAGAACCGGGCATCCTCCACCCCCAGCTCCGCCGCGATCCCGCGCTCCGCCCGGAGTGCGGACCCGGAGAACGACATCCACGCGCCACCGTCCCCCTGATAGCGGACGCTGAGGAAGCCGTTGTGATCGCGCACGTCGGTGTTCAGCCGCAGCCCATCCGTGGGAACGGGCTCGACGACGCCCCGCGCGAGCGGCTGTCCCGGCGAGTCCCGGAACGCGGCGCCCGCCCGGAGCAGCCACGCGCCACCCCTCGCGGTGCCCGGCACGCTCACCGCCGCCGACCCGCCGTATCCGCCGACGTGGTCGATGCCGGACGCGACTCGCAGAGATCGGCTGCCCGGCTGCAGCGACGACCTGCCCACGCCGATCTCGACCACCCCGCCGAGCACGTTGGGACCGTAGAGCATGGACGACAGCCCGCGAACGAAGCTGATCTCCTGCACGCTCGCCGCGGGAAGCACCGAAACGTCGGTCCGAGCATCCCAGGCGAGGTTCAGCGGCACTCCGTCCACCAAAACCGCGACCTGCCGTGACTCCGAGCCGCGGGCCGAGATCTCCGCTTCGCCGCGCGAGTTCGTGCGCACGTGCAGCATCGGGATCTCGCGGAACACCTCCGCAACCGTCGGCGCGACGGGCAGCGCCAGCGAATCGACGCGTACCTCGATCGCGCTGGATCCGCCGACGGTCGTGACGGGACGCGTCGCGACCACGCGGATCTCCGGAATCCGGTGGACGGCGGAGTCGCGGTGCGCGGGATCGCCCGTCTGCGCCCACGCGCCGGTGGCGGCCATGCTTGCCAGCCAAATGAGCCCCACGAACCTCATTGCGGGTGCTCGCGAATGCGCAGCGAAAAGGCGGGGTCTTCGGCGTGCTTGAGGGCGCGCTCGTTGATGTGGAAGCGCTCGCGGGCCTGCGCGAAGGGGAGGTCGGTGTCGATCAGCCCCAGGTCGTAGGCCAGCGCGTCGGAGTAGCCGGGGAGGAGGGTGCGCGGGCTCCACGGCACCCGGCGCGGCGCGATGCGGTTGACGTGGCGAACCAGGTTGCTGGTGCAGTTGCTGGTGAGGGTGTTGTAGAATTCGGGGCGCTCGCGCAGCTCGTTGGCGCGCCGCAGCACGTCCTCCAGCATCGCGCGCACCTGCGCGGGCGTGGCGCGGACGGGATACAGGTACACCTGGTCGCGGCGATGGCTGGTGCGCACCGTCACCACGTCGCGCTCGTCGGCCAGCACGTAGATCAGCTCGTACCGCCTCAGCAGCCCCTTGAGCGGCGAGAACGTCTCCCCCTTTTCCTTGCGGATCTCAACCGACGCGGCCAGGAACTGCCCGTCGTCGAAGCCGAACGACACGAACGTGTGCGCCGGACCGCGCCAGTCGTCCTCGAACGGCTCCACCGCGTACCACGCCGTGCGCAGCCGCCGCAGGTCGTACGCGCGATCCTCCCACGCCACGGTGTAATCCTTCTCCGACCTGTAGCGCGCGTTGCGGACGTTGTGGACGACCACCGAGTCGCCCTTCAGCTCGGCCCACGCCACGCGCTCGTTGTCCGGCGTCCAGTCGCGCGTGTTGGAGGGCCGCACCCGGCTCCACGCCGCCAGCGCGACGACGAGTATGGCGGCCGCGATCGCCCAGCGTGTGGATGGAAGGTGCATGCGGAAAAGGACTTGGCGATGGATGAACCAGGGTCGCATCCAACTTCACGCGCCGGAGCGCCAAAGGCAACCACGGGCGGCACCGGCGGCGGGCACATCCCCTGCGTCGCGAGCGGGGCGTGCCGCGCACGAGCCACCCCATTCCCAGCGAGATCCGTGAACGCCCCACGCCCGGTCACCGTCCTCTGCGTCGCCTCGTTCTTCAAGGGCGAAGAGTTCCTCCGCGAGTGCAAGCGGCTCGGCTGCCGCGTCCTTTTATTGACGGTGGAGAAGCTGCGCGAGGAGAACTGGCCGCGCGAGGCGATCGACGAGGTCTACTACATGCCGGACCTCTACGATCGGGACGACGTCTTCCACGGCGTCAGCTACCTGGCGCGCTCGGAAGACATCGCGCGCATCGTCCCGCTGGACGAGTACGACCTGGAGATGGCCTCCGCACTGCGCGAGCACCTGCGCGTGCCCGGGATGGGCGAGACCACCGTGCGCTACTTCCGCGACAAGCTGGCGATGCGCATGCGCGCCGAAGAGGCCGGCATCCGCGTCCCCGAGTTCGCGCCGGTGATCAACTACGATCGCCTGCGCGACTACATGGCGCGCGTGCCGGCCCCGTGGGTGCTCAAGCCGCGCACCGCCGCGTCGGCCATGGGCATCCGCAAGATCCACGACTCCGAGCAGCTCTGGCGCGCCCTCGACGAGTTGGGCGACAAGCAGTCGTTCCACGTGCTGGAGCACTTCGTACCCGGCAAGGTCTTCCACGTCGACTCGGTGGTGTGGAAGCGCGAAGTGGTCTTCGCCGAGGCCAACGGCTACTTCGATCCCCCCTTCGACGTGTACCACGGCGGCGGGCTCTTCTCCACCCGCACGCTGGCCCGCAACTCGGCCGAGGCGGAGGAGCTGCGTGCGATGAACTCCGTGGTGGCGCAGACGTTCGGTATCCTGCGAGGCGTGCTGCACACGGAGTTCATCCGTGGCCACCACGACGGCAAGCTGTACTTCCTGGAGACCGCCGCGCGGGTGGGCGGCGCCAACATCGTGGAAATGGTGGAGGCGGCCACCGGCGTGAACCTGTGGCGCGAGTGGGCGCGCGTGGAAGTGGCCGATGCGCGCGGCCATGAGTACACCGTCCCCGACGCGCGCCGTGACCACGGTGGCCTGCTGGTGACGCTCGCGCGCCAGGAGTGGCCGGACACCTCCGCCTACTCCGACCCGGAGATCGTCTGGCGGATGAACAAGCGCCACCACGTCGGCCTCGCCGTCGCCTCCCCGGACCCCGCCCGCGTGGACGAGCTGCTCGCCTCCTACATGCGCCGCTTCCGCGAAGACTTCTACACCTCGCTCCCGCCGGCGATGGAAGCGAACAACTGAGGGCGCAGCCCGGTTAGAGCAGCCCGAACTGGTAGCGGCGAATCAGCTGCCTCAGAAGGTCGTCGCTGATGGGCTCAGGCGCCCTAGCCTTGAGCGAAGCCCGAGCCCGATCAAATACGGCGGCGGCGTACAGGTGGTTGTCATGTCGGGCGGCGTACAGCACCCCGTCCGGGGCATCGCCGCGCCGCCAGAGCAGGCGCGAAACGGCACGCGAAAGCGCGTAGTCACTCCCGCTCACCACCGTGGCATCGACGCCCGCGCGGCGGAGCCCTTCACCGTCCAGCTGCACGAGGCGCAGTTCGCGGCGAACACGAACCGGCGTCAGGCGTCGCGCCTCGATTTCCGCGAGTGCGAGGTCACGCCTCGCCGGACGCCGCAGGAACGTCTCCACGAAAGCCGTAGCGGGTGACAAGCCCAGATAGCAGACTCCGTAGGCGCCCTCATCCCATTCGGAATCCCCGTATGGGCTTGGCGTATCGGGGTGAGCCGCACCCGCCCCAGGGTCATTGAAGCGGTAGTTGACGTCCTCTCCACCGTAGAACATCGCATCCTGGTCCGCCCGGTGAATGCGCCACAACACCGCTCCCGCGGCGATCCGCCGGAAAAGCACTGCATCCCCGGCTTCTTCCCGGGTGCCCGGGAGTGCTGGCCGCGCTCCCACACTGAGATCTGCTGGAGCGCGGCGCACGTTCAGGCGCCGTGCTCGCCCACGCTCGCGAGCACCCGGCGAACGGAGGGCAGCGCATTCCTTCCCTCCTCGCTGAGCACCTGCAACACGGACCGGCCACCCAGGTCGGCGTCCGGAGCCAGCACTTCCGCCAAACGCATCCAGGGATCGTCCACGTTGCACGCGCGCAACGCTTCCGGCAGTGCGTCCAGCGGCCGGCCATCGGTGCCGAATTGCGCGGCCGGAAAGGCCCAATCGCCGGTGGGCATCGGAACCGCGAGCAGCGTTCCCGTGCGGCGGCGTTTGTCGATGGCTTGGCGCGACGTTCCCAGCATCGTTGCGACCGCCTGCGTCGAAAGCCCGCCACCCGCCTCCGCGAGGAGCTCGCGGCGCCTGCGAGCCGAGGCCGCGACCGCCTGCGCCAGCGGGTCACCCTTCACGTCGGCAATCAGCGATTCGGCCGCGATGTCCGCCAGGAGGCCTGCCACCGCGGCACCGGGCCGCTCCTCGCGCAACGCCGCGGCAAGCAGCGGAATTCCGAGCTTTTCCATCACCGGAACCGCTTCGCGCACCAGGAGCGCGAAGGCGGCAGAGAAGATCGCGGCCGCGGCGTCTTCATTCGCTCTCTGGTTGCGCGGTGCCGGCGACAGGGAGCGGCCGCTCCCCTTCGTGGTTTTGCGCCGCCCTGAACCCATGAATGGGGCACCCGCGCTCGCTCCGCGTGATGCTTCGTCAAAGAGTTCGCGTACCGGGCGATCGAGAACATCGGCCATGAAATACCTCCAGTGCAGGTTGCCTACGTACGAATCTGCGCAATAAAAAGTCCGCAGGCAACCTCATCAACCATCTTACGTCGTAGAGAGAACACGGAGAAGGCGGTACACGAACTCGGCTGCGTCGTAGAACGCCTGCACGCTGATGCGCTCGTCGGGGGCGTGGGCGCGGGCGTCGGTGACGTCCAGGAAGAGGCCGGAGACGCCGTACATCGGGATGCCGGAGCGGCGGAAGTGCTGGCTGTCGGTGGCGCCGATGGTCATCACCGGGAGGACGGGGACGCCCGGCCACAGCTCGGCGGTGACGCGCTCCACCGCACCCACAATTCCACGCGTGAGCGGCGACGGCGGGGCGGAGTGCGGCGTGGTCAGCGGCGTCACCGTGATCAACGGATCGTCGAGGACGGCGCGGATCGCTTCCAGCACGTCCTCCGGATCGTCGCCGGGGAGGATGCGGCAGTCGACGGTGGCGCGCGCGAAGAGGGGGAGGGCGTTGTCCGCCTCGCCGGCCTCCAGGCGCGTGGGGACGCAGGTGGTGCTCATCAGCGCCGCGTGGTACGGGTTCGCGGCCAGGCGGCGGGCGGCGTCCATGTCTCCCGCGGCGGCGGCGCGCATGTCGTCGTTGCCGCTGATCTCGCCCATGCGCGCAAAGAACCCCTGCGCCGCCTCCGTCATCCGCAGCGGAAAGCGGTGCTCGGAGAGGCGCGCGATCCCGGCGGCAAGGCGGTGGATGGGGTTGTCGGCGGCGGGAAGGGCGCTGTGGCCGCCGCGCCCCGCCACCTCCAGCCGCAAGGGGAGCGGGAGCTTCTCGGCGACCTGGATCTGGTTGGATGCGCGCCGCCCGCCCTCGATGCGCCCGTAGCCGCCCTCGTTCAGCCCGAACCCGGCGTCCACCAGCGGACGATGGTGCTCCACCAGCCAGGCAGCGCCGTTGTGCTCCCCGCCCTCTTCGTCGGCGGTGAGCGCGACGACCAGGTCGCGGTTGGGGACGAAGCCCTCGCGGCGCATGCGGACCAGCGCGGCGAGCCAGAGCGCGCACATCGCCTTGTCGTCCAGCGTGCCGCGTCCGTAAAACCAGCCGTCCTCCTCGGTCGGAGAGAAGGGCGGGACGGTCCAGTCCTCCGGCCGCGCGTCCACCACGTCCAGGTGCGCCAGGAGGAGGATCGGCGGATGGTCGCCGCTGCCGCGCAGGCGCGCCACCAGGTTGTGCTTGCGCGGGTCGGGCCCCAGCACGCTCACGTCGTCCGCGGGGAAGCCGCCCGCGCGCAGCCACCCCGCCGCGGCCCAGGCGGCGTCCGTGGTGCCGTGCTCGGGCGAGGTGTCGATCTCGATGAGCGCGCGAAAGATCTCCCGCGCCTGCTCGCGTTCGTCCGGTGGGTGTCCGTCCATGATCTCCGCGGTTCAGAAACGTTCTTTGCAACTTGCGGTTCCCTCTGTGCCCTCTGTGTGAGGCTGTTCGATGCCTCTGCCCCTGCTCAAAACGCGCCCGTTCACATACATTACCCGCACAAACAACCCGCAGACGGAAACAGCTCCCCTACCCGAGGTGCAGATGATCCTGGCCTGGCCTTCGCGTGCCGCGCTCCTGCTCGGCCTTGCGCTCCCGCTCGCCGCGTGCGACACGCCGCTCTCCTCGCACTCCGTCATCGCGCCGCGGCTGGCGACGGTGCCGGCGCAGGGCACGGCATCGACGCTGGACGTGGCGAGCTGGAACATCGAGTGGTTCGGCAGCACGGGCAACGGGCCCGCCGACGAGGCGCTGCAGCTCGCCAACGCGCGCGACATCATCTCCGGCGCGGACATGGACGTGTGGGGCGTGGCCGAGATCGTCGACCAGGCCCACTGGAACAGCCTGGAATCGCAGCTCACCGGCTACACGGGCCTGCTGTCGGGCGAGTCCGTCGTCACCGGCGGCTCCACGTACTACGGCTCCACCGAGCAGAAGGTGGGGCTCCTGTACAAGTCGTCGATGGCCACGCTGCTCGGCGCCAAGATCATCCTGACGGCGTACGACACCGACTTCGCCGGCCGGCCGCCGCTGGAGGTGACGCTGCGCATGACGCTGAACGGCGTCACAGAGGACGTGGTCTTCATCGTCCTTCACGCCAAGGCCTTCAACGACGACGCGAGCTGGCAGCGCCGCGCCAACGCGTCGGCCGCGCTGAAGTCGTACCTGGACACCACCTATCCCACGCAAAAGGTGTTCGTGGTGGGCGACTTCAACGACGACGTGGACACCTCCATCACCGCGGGGAAGGCGTCGCCCTACAAGAACTTCGTGGACGACGCGGCGCGCTACGCCTTTCCGACCAAGGCGCTCTCGGATGCGGGGACCACGTCGACCACGTCCTACACGGACATGATCGACCACCACCTGGTGACCAACGAGGCGACCGCAACCTACGTGGCCGGCTCCGTCCAGGTGTATCGGGTGGACTCGTACGTCGCCAACTACGACGCCAGCACCAGCGACCACTTCCCGGTGCTCTCCCGCTACACCTTTGGCGGTGGCGGCACCACCACGCCATCGGTGCGCGTCACGGCGCCGAACGGTGGCGAGTCGTACACGGCCGGAAGCAGCCAGACGATCACCTGGACTTCCGCGGCCGTGTCGAACGTGAAGCTGGAGTACACGCTGGACGGCACCGCCTGGACGCAGATCACCGCCAGCACCCCCGCCGCGGCCGGCAGCTACGGCTGGACCGTGCCCTCGACGGCCAGCACCGCCGCAAAGGTGCGCGTATCGGACGCCACCCTGGCGACGCTGAACGACGTGAGCGACGGCGCCTTCACCATCGCCGCGGCGGCGACCCCGGCGAAGGTGATCATCAACGAGATCATGGCGAACGAGCCGGGGAGCAACGTGGCGGGCGAGTTCGTGGAGCTGGTGAACGTGGGCGGTACGTCGATCGGCATCGGCGGCTGGACGATCTCGGATGCGGGCGGCGTGCGCCACACCTTTGCGGCGGGGACGACGCTCGCGGCGGGCAAGGCGATCGTGGTGTACGGCGGTTCGGGGAGCATCCCGGCGGGGCTCACCAACGCCGTGGCGGCTTCGACCGGCGCGCTGAACCTGGCCAACGGCGGCGACCAGGTGATCGTCAAGAACGCCACGACCACCATCAACAGCTTCACCTACACGTCCTCGCTCGCCGGCACGGACGGCGTGTCGATGAACCGCAGTCCGGACACCTCGGCCACGGGCGGTTTCGTGCTGCACACGGCGGTGTCGTCGCTGGCGTCTTCAGGCGGGAAGCGGGCGAACGGGACGGCGTACTGAAAGAAGGCCGGCGGCGCGGTCGCCGGGGGCTGAAGCCCCCGGCTGGAACCACGCGAAGGCGGCTGAAGCCGGCTCGTGAAACGCCGGTTCAGCGGAACGACGTCCATCAGGCCCCGGCATCCGCGTAAAGCGTGTGCCGGGGCCCGTTTCGTCACGGCGGCGAATCCCTCCGCGATCCCCCGCCGTACCGCATGCAGAGCCCGCGCGCGCGTCCGGGTCCGTTGCGTGCACAGAGGCAGTGAACGCACTCACGCACTAACGCACTTATATCCATGGCGAATCCCTTCCGCGATCTCTTTTTCCCCGGCGGCCGGCCCGACGAGCTGGTGGAGGCGCTAGTTCCGCGCCGCACGTTCGCGGACGTGGTGCTGCCGCCGGCTACCCGGCGCGCGCTGGACAACGCGCTCGTTCAGATCCAGAAGCACGACGTGATCTTTGGCGATTGGGGGCTGGGGGAGCGGCACGCTACGGGCTTGGCGCTGGCGTTCAACTTCGCCGGGCCGCCAGGGACGGGGAAGACGATCTGCGCCGAGGCGGTGGCGCACGCGCTGGGGAAGCGCCTCCTCGTGGTGCGCTACGCCGAGCTGGAGAGCCAGTGGGCGGGCGCCACGGCCAAGAACGTCGCCGCGGTCTTCCTGTCCGCGCGCGAGCAGGACGCGGTGCTCTTCTTCGACGAGGCGGATGCCATCGCGGGGCGCCGCTTCACCTCGGTGGACCAGGGCTACCAGCGCGAGGCCAACGCCGTCGTCAACGTCCTGCTGCGCGAGCTGGAGGAGTTTCCGGGAGTGGTGATCTTTGCGACGAACCTGGCGGCCAACTTCGATCCGGCGTTCGAGCGGCGCATCCGCACGCACATCCTCTTCGAGATGCCGGGCGCGGAGGAGCGCGAGCGGATCTGGCGCGCGCAGATCCACGCCCGCAAGACGCCGCTGGCCGACGACGTGGACTTCCAGGCGCTCGCCAACCTGTACCCCGCCAGCGGCGGCGACATCAAGAACGCCGTCCTCAAGGGCGCGCAGATGGCCATCGGCGAGCCGGGGCCGGACACGGAGAAGCAGATCGCCCAGCGGCACTTCGCTGAGGCGATGCAGGAGGTGGTCGCGGCCAAGCGGGTGATGGAGCAGTCGCTCTTCGCCGACCCCGCCATGGCCGCGATGGCCGGCAGCGCCCTCACGGCCTCGGACGGCGTGCGCGATGAGGTGGACGCGCTGGCGGTACGCCTGGTGGAGGTAGAGGACGCCGTCGTGCCCGTGAGCGAGTCGCTGCGCCGCGTTGAAGTCTCGCAGGCCGAAACGCGCCGCCGCCTGGACGAGGTGCACGCCGCCCTGGCCGCCCAGCGCGAATCGACCGAGGAGTCGCTCCGCCAGACGGGTGTCGTCCTCGGCGGACGGCTGCGCACCCTCTTCTGGGTCTCCGGCAGCGCCCTCGCCGCCGCGGTCGCCGCGCTGGCGGCCGCGCTCTGGTAGGCGCGGTTCAGACCGCGTCCATCAACGGGAGTTCGCCGGGACGCGCCAGGTAGCGTCCGTGCACCCAGCCGCGCAGCCCGTCGCGGCCCCCGATGCTGTCCAGCACGTCCACCCGGCGCCAGGCGTCGCTCTCCTCCCGCACCTCCACGCGCGTCCCGGCCGGCAGCGTGGCGACGAGTGGCTGCTGTGCGCCGGGTCCCTGGCGCAGGTACAGCGATTCGCTCGCCACCAAGACGTCCCGCGGCTTTTCGAAGGGCGCCAGGTAGCGGCCGTGCACCCACCCCCGCAGCTCGTTGCGGCCGTTGACGCTGTCCTGCACGACGACGCGGCGCCAGCTGCCGCTTTCCTCGACGGCTTCCACCCGCGTCCCCATCGGGAGCGTCTCCACGAGCGGATGCTGCGCGCCGGCGCCCCCACGCAGGTTGAGCTCCTCGGTGGTGGTGAAGGTGGCGGGTTCATCGTCGCGCCCGCCCATTACCTTCTTGCGGAAGCTCGCCATCGGGAAACACGGCCCCGGGTCCTGCTTGCGGCCGGGGGAGATGTCCTCGTGGCCGATCACGTCCTTCATGCCGTAGGTGCGCACGAGGAGCCTGGACAGCTCCATCGCGGCGTCGAGCTGCTTGGGCGTGTACTCGTGCCAGCCGCGCGGCGTCTCCTCGTTCTTGTGCTGCGCCTCGCGCACGTCCACGTCGGGGTACGCGCCGCCGAAGCAGGAAATCCACTTTCCGTTGGCCCCGCGCTTCATCCACCCCGCGTTGTCCAGCTCGATCCCGATCGAATAGGCGTTCAGCCCCACGAGCCCCTGCCACTTGCTCTTCCCCGCGTGCCACGCCGCGCGATCAAAGGGCACCATCTGAGTGATCACCCCATCGCGCCCGATGACGATGTGCGCCGACGCCTTCGCCTTCAGCGTCGCCAGGAAGCTGATCGACTCGCGCGCGTTGCGCCCCGCCGTGTAGTGGATCACCAGGTACCGCGGATCCACCTTCTTGCTCACGTTCGGCGAGCTGACGAACGGGTACGGTGTGCCGTCGTCTTTGACCAGACGGTGGTTGACGATCTTCATCGGGGGCCGGGGTGGGGGGAGGAGCGGGGACTCGGAGGGATGCAGATAGATGCCTCGCCAGCCCCCGAAACGCAACGTGCGCGGACGAGATCGACCGCGGAGAGCGCGATCCGGGGTATCTCGTGAGGACCGCAAGCTCTCTTTCGGCCCTCACGATCTGCCCACATGCCTTACTACCCCGGCCGCGACGACCGCCGCACACTGCGGCTCCGCGACTACGATTACGCGCAACCCGGCGCGTACTTCATCACGATCTGCACGAAACAGCGACGATGCGTCTTCGGTAACGTCTCAGACTGCGCTATGGAATTGAACGCGGCGGGGCGGATCGTTGAACGCGAATGGTTTGCGCTGCCACAACGCTTCTCGACTGTCGCGCTGGACGAATTCGTAATCATGCCGAATCATGTCCACGCAATCATCCGTCTGGTAGGGGCGCGATTTATCGCGCCCGTGCCCGGCCCCGGCTCCGACGCCCGCCATGTTGAACGCCGTATGCCGAAACGTCGAATGCCCGTGCAATCGGGCACCCGGGTGGCGGATGACACGGGCGCGATAAATCGCGCCCCTACGGAGGTATCGCCACACAATAGAGGGGCGGTGACGTTGGGGGAGGTGGTGCGGACCTTCAAGGCGGCGTCGGCGATCAGGATCCGGAGGGAGGCCGATCCGGGGTTCGCTTGGCAGCGCAACTACTCCGAACGGGTGCTGCGGGATGACGACAGGCTGGCGCGGGCGAGGAAGTACGTGGCGGAGAACCCGGCGCGGTGGAGGGATGATCCGGAGCGGTGACGGGCTACGCGTGTTCCGCCCCTGGCATCCTTTCTGCGCCCCTTGGCACGTCCCGCAGGGCCTGTGTTCGTCCGGCGGGGGAACAAGATGGGACCTCCACGATGGTGGCGACCATGTACACGGCACGAGAAGAAAACGACCGGCGCGATGCCCCGCGAGGCGACCGCCCCTACGGACGGCGGATCGACTGCTGCGCGGAAGAGAACACGCGCAACGTCGCCGCCACACCCGCGCGCGGCGGCGGCCGGCCCGCCCCCGAAGCATGGGCCGCCCACGACTCGCGCAGCTGAACGCACTCACCCGCCCTGACCGTCAAGCTTAATGGCTGAAGCAGAGATCCAGGCCGCGGCCGTGGACCCGGACCAGCTCCGCGTCTCGCGGCTGCGCGCCGTTCGCGGCCCCAACTTCTGGCGCCTCGCCCCCGTCATCGCGTGCGACGTGCGGCTCGGGACGCTGGAAGACGTACCCTCCACCCAGTTCCCCGGCTTCGCCGAGCGGTTGGTGGCGGCCCTTCCCACGCTGCGCGAGCACCCGTGCTCCCGCGGCACCGAGGGCGGCTTCGTGGCGCGCCTGCAGGAGGGCACCCACCTCCCCCACATCCTGGAGCACGTGTCGCTCGAGCTGCAGACGCTCGCCGGCTCCGACGTGTCGTTCGGGCGCGTGGTGGCCTCGGGCGACGAGGGGGTGTGGTGGCTGATCGTCGAGTACGAGGAGGAGGACGTGGGGCTGCAGTCCGTGCGCGAGGCCGTGCGGCTGGTGAAGGCGTGCATGACCGGCGAGGAGATCGACGTCGAGGAGATGATCGAGGACCTCCACGACCTGCTGGAGAGCGTGCGGCTGGGCCCGTCGACGGCGGCGATCGTGGAGGAGGCGCGCCGGCGCGGCATCCCGGTGCGGCGCCTCAACTCGTACTCGCTGGTGCAGCTGGGGCTGGGGAAGAACCTGCGCCGCGTGCAGGCCGCCATGTCTGACTACACGAGCGCCATCGCCGTGGAGATCGCGCAGGACAAGGACGACACGCGGCGCGTGCTGGGCAACATCGGCCTCCCCGTGCCGCAGGGCGGCATCGCGAGCAGCGTGGAGCGCGCCATCGAGCTGGCGGAGGAGATCGGCTATCCGCTGATCCTCAAGCCGCTCGACGCATCGCACGGCCGCGGCATCAGCGGGCGGCTGGACGACCACGACGGGCTGCGCCGCGCCTGGGAGGCCAACAAGGACATGGGGCGCAGGATGGTGATCGAGCGCTTCGTGACCGGCCGCGACCACCGCGTGCTGGTGGTGGACGGCAAGGTGGCGGCCGTGGCCGAGCGCGTCCCCGCCCACGTGATCGGCGACGGCACCAGCAGCGTGCGCGAGCTGATCCGCAAGGCGAACGAGGACCCGCGCCGCGGCCGGGGGCACACCAAGGTGCTCACCCACCTGCCGGACGACCGGCACACGGACGCGTACCTGGAGAAGAGCGGGCTCAGCGTGGACCACGTGCCCGCCGCGGGGGAGCAGGTGCTGTTGCGCGCCACGGCCAACCTCTCGACCGGCGGCACCTCGGTGGACCGGACGGACGAGATGCACCCCGACAACGTGACCGCGTGCGAGATGGCCGCGGGGATCGTGGGGCTGGACATCGCGGGGATCGACGTGCTCTCGCCCGACATCTCGGTGCCGTTCCGCGAGAACGGGGCGGTGATCATCGAGGTCAACGCCGCGCCGGGGCTGCGCATGCACTCGCACCCCAGCGAGGGGACGCCGCGCAACGTGGGCGCGCCCATCATCGACATGCTGTACCCGCCGGGGACGCCGTTCACCATCCCCGTGATCGCCATCACCGGCACGAACGGGAAGACGACGACCACGCGCCTCACCGCGCACCTCTTCCGCCAGACGGGGAAGACGGTCGGCTTCACGACGACGGACGGCGTGTACCTGCAGAACCGGCAGGTGATGGAGGGGGACATGACGGGCCCCTTCTCGGCCAACATCATCCTCAGCAACCCCACCGTGGAAGTGGCGGTGCTGGAGACGGCGCGCGGCGGGCTGCTGCGCGCGGGGCTCGGCTTCGACGAGGCGGACGTGGGCGTCGTCCTCAACGTCTCGGCCGACCACCTGGGGCTGCGCGGCATCCACACCGTGGAGCAGCTGGCCGAGGTGAAGGCGGTGATCGCGGCGGTGGTGAAGCGCGAGGGGCACGCGGTGCTCAACGCGGACGAGCCGCTCGTCTACGCCATGCGCGACAAGACGGGGGCGGACATCGTCCTCTTCTCCACCGCGCAGCCGGGGGAGAACCCAAAGTTCGAGGACCACATCACGCGCGGCGGGATCGGGGTGCGCATCGAGGACAGCGAGTTCGTCATCCGGCGCGGCCGGCTGCGCATCCCCATCGCACGCATCACCGAGGTGCCGCTGATGGTGGGCGGGGCCGCGCGCTTCCAGCAGGGCAACATCCTGGCGGCCATCGCCACGGCGTACGTGCAGGGGGTGCGCTACGACACGATCCGCGCCGGGCTGCTGTCGTTCTTCCCCTCGCCGTCCATGACGCCGGGGCGGCTCAACATCATCCGCGTGGGCGAGGCGCGCGTGCTGGTGGACTACGCGCACAATGCCGCGGCTCTCGAAGGGCTGATGGACATGGTGGCCAACATCCCGGCCCGCCGCCGCATCGGCCTGATCACCGCTCCGGGCGACCGCCGCGACGAGGACATCCGCGCCGTGGGCCGCATCTGCGCCGGGCTGGACCTGGCGGTGGTCAAGGAAGACCAGAACCCGCGCGGCCGCGGCGACCTGGAGATCACCGGTCTCATCGTCGACGGCCTGCGCGAGGGCGGCATGACTCCCGACCGCATCGAGCAGATCGTGGATGAGATGGAAGCCCTGGAGCACGGCCTGGAGATGCTGGAAAAGGATGACCTGATGGTGGTTCTCGCCGACGACGTGCCGGGGGTGCTGGCGGCCGTGCAGGCCCGGGTCGGCGAGCCGGCGGCGGCGTGATCCCGATGCGGGCGAAGCTCCAGCCGGCCGCCACGTGACCCGCCCGGACCCCTACGCCGAGATCCGCCTGGTCTCGCTGCGGTCGCTGCGTGGCGCCAACTTCTGGTCCACGCGCCCCATCACGCGGCTGGACCTGGCGGTGGGCGAGTACGACGAGATCTCGTCCGCCGAAGTCCCCGGCTTCACCGAAGCGCTGGTGAAGGCGCTGCCGGGCCTGCGCGAGCACCGCTGCAGCATCGGCGAGCGCGGCGGCTTCGTCACGCGCCTGCGCCGGGGGACGTACGCGCCGCACATCGCCGAGCACGTGGGGCTGGAGCTGCAGACGAGGGTGGGGCACGACGTGGGCTTCGGCCGCGCGCGCGGCGGCGACCGCGAGGGGGAGTACACGGTCGTCTTCGAGCACTTCCACGCCGAAGTCGGCACGCGCTCCGCCGCCCTGGCGCTGGAGGTGGTGCAGCGCGCCTTCGCCGGCGAGCTGGAGACGGTGGACTACGCCATCGCGGAGCTGGAGTCGCTCACTACGACACCCGACGTCCCCGCGCTCCACCAGTCGGTGCTCTGCGGCATCACCGGCGGCGACGGCCGCGCCGAGGTGCGCGACGAGATGGCCCGCCGCGGCATCGGCGGCGACGAGCTGGTGGTGGACGTGGCCCCCGCCTACATCCTCAACGCCGGCCTCCCCTACGACCGCTCCGAACTCGCGATCGTGCTCGACTCGGACCCCGTGGACGTCCCCGACCGCTACCGCGAAAAGGATCGCGCGCGGCAGCTCGTCTCCGTGCTGGCGGACGGGGTGCGGCGCGGCGGCGTGGTGGTGTGCCCAGCGCGCGAGTGGGAGGTGCAGGACCGCGCCCGCGACGCCGGGTGCCTGGTGGCCGTCTTCGCCACCGACGACCGGGTGAGGGCCCGCGACACGCGGGTCGCCCACTCGGTCGCCTTCGTGCGCGACGGCCACATCCTGGTGGACATGGGCGGCGAGACGATGGACGACGGCGAGCTCCTCCCCGACGTGCCCGTGGCGGCGCAGGTGGCGGCGGCGCTGGCCGTACGCTCGCTGCGGCAGCTCAAAGGGGAAAGCTGATGTCGGACGAGGTTTCGGAAGGGAACGACAGCGGGCAGCCTGAGATCCCCACGCGCCGGCGCACGGACCGCCACACGGGCGTGCTGGTGCTCATCGGCGGCGCGTGCGACCCCGAGGGGGCGGCGTTCAAGTCGTTCGTCGACCTGTGCCGCACGCGCCCCGGCGGCGGCAAGATCGTGGGCCTCACCACCGCCTCGCACGAGCCGGTGGAATCCGCCAACGACTGGATCCAGGCCTTCGCCACCGCCGGCGTACGCGACGTCGCTATCCCCATCGTCGACTCCCGCGACCGCGCGCAGGACCGCGCCGTGGCCCGCATGATCGCCGAGGCCGACGGCGTCTTCCTGGGCGGCGGCGACCAGGTGCACCTGGTGACGACGCTGGCCGGCTCGCGCGTGGGCCACGCCATCAGCGACCTGTACGGCTGCGGCGGCGTCATCTGCGGCACCAGCGCCGGCGCCGCCGCCCTCACCGAGACCATCCTCGCCGGCGGGGAGCCCGACGAGTACGGCCAGATGCAGCAGCTTCACCTGGGCCCCGGCTTCGGGCTGCTGGGCTTCCGCGCCGTCATCGACACGCACTTCACGCAGCGCCGACGCCTGCAGCGCCTCTTCATGGTCATCGCCCGCAACGCAGAGCTTATGGGCCTGGGCATCGACGAGGACACCGGCATCATCATCCGCGGCCACCTGGGCGAAGTCGTCGGCCGCGGCTCCGTCACCTTTGTCGACGGCCGCGGCGTCCGCTTCGACAACGCCGACGCGTGCATGGAGGGCGTCCCCCTCACCCTCAGCTACCTGCGCGTGGGCATCGTCGGCGCCGGCTACACCTTCAACCTCCGCGAGCGCGAGCTGGAGACGCTGCTGGAGGCCCGCACCGCCAACACCGCCACCGAGGTGCTGCGGGGGGACGGGGCGGCGGGGTGACTACCGGATTCACGCAGAGATACGAAGACATAGAGGGCGGCTTTCTCTCTCTGCGTATCCTAGCATCCCGGCTCACCCCTCTACACGTCCTTGTTGCGTGAATCTCCGATCCGTCGGAAGAGCTTCGGCCGTCACACGCGGTGATCGGGCCCCAGTCGCCGCGTCTATAGGGCTCGATCGGCTGCACAGGACCTGACTTCAAAGGCATCAGCCAGTTTCAACACACACATTTTTCTCGAAGGCGGCTGGGTCCCACGTAAGCCTGCTTGCTCAGACTTCTGTACTAGCATCCTTTCAGGACAGGTACCATATTCCGGCTAACCGGAGCTTGTCGGAAGATCAGCAGCACCTGGGAACCCCAGACTCGGAAACTCCAATGGCTCGTTCCGAAGCTGCAGTACAAAAGGTATTTACCGCAGCATACATCCTTGACCGAGCTAAACTATCTCGCATATTGGGGATTGTCGAGCAACGTTTTTCCGAATTAGAGCTACCTTACGCCCCACGCTTCGAGGTGCGCCTGAAGAACGGAAAGGTCATTCAACTAGCTGACGTGCAACATGTGTTCGATTTAGACAACGCGGTAAAGAACCCAATACATGAGCTTGAGATTACTGCGGGGATGGTTGTGAAGGGGGCGTTCTTGCTGAAGTTCGACAGTGACCGACACCTGAACATGAGGCTTCGAGTAGAGAGCGCAAACGCGAAATGGGCTAATCAGCTTTTTGCCGAAGTAGAGGAGCAGGTAGAACGAACCATTCCAGGAAAGTGGCCGTATGCTGTGACAACTCGCGACGCGATCCATCTGGTCCCGATGGTGCTTGCACTGTTGCTCACTTTAGTTGCTCTACTTTTCGTCCCGACGAAGCGCCCTAATAATGGATTTTCCACTTCCGCCGATATCGAGCACCTGAGAGTACTGTCCGCTTCTGCGCGGACGATCGACCAGAAGGTAGATTTTCTTTTTGAGTCAAGGAGGCTCGAAATAGCTAGATTATCTCGCAAGGCAGACACCCCCCAGTTAAGCGACTATCTGGAGCCGCACTATGTGCTAATGGCCTTGCCTGTGATAGTGATTGTAGGCTGCATCGCGTACATGTTCTTTTTCCTGTATCCGTGGGCAGTGTTTTTGTGGGGAGACTTCGAGGAGCATTACAAGAAGATGGTTGGTCGCCGTCGTGCGATCTGGACTATCGTAGTTGCTGCTCTGATAGTCGGGATTTTAGGGAACCTCTTCGTTGTGGGACTGGCTAGATTCTTACCAAAAGCCTAGAAACCGGCTCTATAAGTGGAGCGGTCGCAGGGGCCTAACGTTCGGCTGCAGGGGATGCGGGGCCGGGGATGCTTTCGGCTGGACGACAGCCTTGCGCGGCGGCTCCGCACCCCTGACCCTTGTGTCATTAGGCGAAAAGGGAGGATCTTGTGGCTGCAGTCCAATCTCCCGCTCACACGACGTGGAGCTCTGGTGCTCCCTATTTCTGCGCCGGCGCGAGGCGGCCTACCAATCGGCTGCATGGGATGAAGCCGGCATGCTTTCGGGCGCAGGAGAGTCTTGCGCGCAGGCCCCGCACCCCTGACCCTTGTGTCGTTCGCCGGCTACTTGCAGAGTATCGGTGTCTTCGTCACGCTGCTGGTCCTCCGCCGCAAACTGTTCATCCCATTCGTGCCTCCTCGATAGCTCCGCGTATGCTGCTTCGCGCCTTGGCGCCGCTCGCGCTGATCCTGCTGCACACACAGTCTGTGGAGGCGCAGCGAGGTGGACGCTTCCGCGTTTCGGGGGAGGGGTACGCCACCACGGCTCGCCTGCTGCCCGACAATGGCGACCCAGCCGGCGAGCTGAGCTGGTACTGCAGCAGCGGCCAGGGGGTGGAGGTGCGGCTCGGACCGGAGGGCGACCGCCGTCCACTGGTGTCGTACGTGATCTGGCGATTCGACGAGCTGAAGGCGGATACCGCCTTCCTGATCCGCTCCACCCTGCGCCGCGGTGACCACCGCCACTTCAACCCGCGCGCGGCGACCGCGGCGCGCCTGACGATCCGGCTGCTGGGCACCGATCCGGGTCAGCCGGGCGTGGAGTACGTCTACGGCCTGCCCTCGGCGGGAAGAGTGCTCGGCCGGCTGCCCTGCGCCGGTCGTCTGGACACTCCTCCCGGCGAGCGTAGCGCGAACTGGCCGCCACCGGAGGGGCTGGTGCCCAATCCACCGGACTCAATCTCGCGGGGCACCGCCAGGAACTCAGTGACGCGGGGCGTTGAGCTGAGCCAGGTGGAGGAAGCGCCCGCGGTGATCAACGCGCCAGAGATGCTGCGGCAGCTGATGCGGCTCTACCCGGGGGCGCTGCGCGATGCGGGGGTGACAGGGCAGGTCATGGCGCGGTTCCTGGTCCTGGAAGACGGGCGGGTGGATCCGGCCAGCATCACCATCAGGTCCGCGTCCCACGAGGGGTTCAGGTCGTCCATCCCCGAGCTGCTCCCGGTCCTCCACTTCCGCCCGGCGCGGATCAAGGGACGCCCCGTGAAGGTCTGGGTCGAGCAGCCCATCATCTTCGCCCTCCAGGCGTAGAGCAAGCCGGGTCAACAGGGTGTCCTGGCGCGCGGAGATGCCTCTGCTCGTGTAGCCGTGCGCGACCGCCCCTGGCCCTCGATGAATGTCGAAGGCCAGGGGCGCGTACTGGCAGGACGGGCGCTACTTCTTCTTGCTGCCGGTTTTCTGCGAGAGGGCGCTGCCTGCCGCGGACTTGGATGCTGCGCTCGTCCGGCCGTCCCGTAGCGTCTTCGACGCGGCGGTCGCGGCTTTGCTCGACGTCGTCTCTGCCGGAGAGTTGCGCTGCGTGAGCGCACTTCCCGCGGCCGACTTGGACGCCTTGCTCGTGGATTCGCTAGACAGCGTCTTGGAAGCCTTAGATGCGGCGGCTTTGCTAGTCTGCTTGCCAGCCATATACGCCTCCTGTAAGGGTTCATCGGCTAGTCGTCGAAAATCCCGTGCCGGTGGCCTACCTAGACGACAGATGAGCCTTTTCGGTTGGTTGTGGCGGCGTGAACGACCGCGTGTGCCCGCCGGGCCCCACCCATCGATCCCTGAAGGCTGGACGGAGGATATGTCCATCAGCCTTGCGCCGCCCCATAGTATTGAGGATGTGGTTGACTTCATCCTCCGCGCAGAGGTTCGCCATGTCCAATCCGAGTCGATCATCCACGAGCTGACGATGCGCTTTGGGCTTTCCGACGAGGATGCAGCGCTTGCCTGGGATCGTACCCTTGGCGGCCGTACGCGAGCAGCAACGGGCAACCCAGCCAACTGCCCTATCCGCGAGAAAGATCCTGTAGCGTGGGCGAGCTACCAGCGATGTGCTGACGATCCGGCCCTGATCGCGGCGATAAGGCCGCAATACGACGCCGGCGGCACCTCCTGAGACTCAACCGTTTCGCCGCTCCATGGCCGCTGCGAGAGAACTTCCGCGGGCTCGTCAAAGGAAGGGCCCGCGCGCCGGCCCCGCACCCGTGACCCCGGTGTCGTTGGACCGCTCCTGAATCATCTCTGCGCATCATGCCCGTTCGTAGCTTCACCTTGCTTCGACACGCTTACGGGCCGGCCGGTGACATTCCGGCGCTGCTGGAGCGCGCACGCAACGCACCGGCGCCGGACACGTACCGTGACGAGCCGTGGTTCAGCCTTTGGAGTTCGTTGTGCCACCAGGGCGACGTATACACGGCGTCGTACGCTGCTGTCCCGGAGCTCATCGAGATTGCGGCTGCGCGCGCTGCAGAGACGCGGGTAGCCTGGGAGTGCCTTCTGCTGGCTGGCGCCATCGAGTTGGAACGCGGATTGCCCGAGGGCGCAGCTCCGCCAGCGATTCCGCCGGATCTGGCTGGGGAGTATGCCGCCGCGCTTCACCGAGGGGCGGAGCTGGCGTCGAGGCAACTCGCGCGGACGGCGGACCGGGAGCTTCTGCTCGGATTGGCGATCAGTTACGCTGCATTCCGTGGCGACGTTGCGGAGGCAAGACGCCTCACGAACGACGCGGAGTAGCCGTGGCTCCGAACTGCTGATCAACCGCTCCCCCTACAAATCGGGTGCAGGGGATGCGGGGGGCCCGGCATGCTCTGGGCAGAGCGACAGGCTTCCGCGCCGGCGCGCACCCCTGACCCTCCTAACCGCGTGAATGGTCACTTACGAGGCGTGGTTTGATCCGGAGAACGTGTCGTACACACTCGCCCCTGTCCTCGAAATCGAGCGCCAGCGTTCGACCGGGCTCCTGAGCGCCGCGGCCGAGTTTCTGTACCGGTTCGACGCAGCGACGCATGAAGAGGCGATGGCGATCCACCATCTGCGTCTCGGCTACGAGCCATACCGCCCTGTGGGAGAGCCACGGCCGTGTCCTGACTGCCAGGCATGGTACTACCCTGATGGGAGTGCGGTATGCTGGCGGTGCGGCCCTGCTGCCGACTGTGCTGTCCGGCAGCTTCCACCGCCGTAACTGGCTAAATGCAGTTACCCGGTCCATTCTGGCCCTTCTACCTGCGGGCCGGCATTGCTCTCGTCGTTCTGGTACTGCTGATGCGGGCTGGGGGGAGCGTGGGGAGACGAATGAGATCCGGCGCGCAAGCCGCGGCTGCCGTTGTGCGGCTCGTCGCGGTTACGGCATCGTTCTGGTTGCTGATTCCACATATGTGTACTCTCGGCTGGAGACTGGCCATCGAGCTCCCGGGCTGCAACTGGGAGTACGTCGCGCCTCCTGATGCTGCCGGAGCGCTCACGATGTGGATTTTGGCCGGCGCGGTTTTTCAGGTGGTTACGTTGGGCTTGCCTCTCATAACTGCTGCCGTGGTGGCGGGAGCTGCTCGAGCTGCGTGGGTGAGGCGGAGGAAAGCGGTCGCGGTGAGACCGTGAAGACGAGGCAGATCCGCAGCCCAGCTCGCGAGCAACTCTGGCGGCGTCTATCCGACACGTGGGGTGTGGGCGGCGGATACTGGCATCCTCTCGCTGAAGTGCCCCGACGGGACGTCCTCGCTTTCCAGGCGCCGCACTTCAACCATGCCCTGGTAGCTGGCGGGAGACTGCACGCTATACTCGCCGCTCACAAAGTCGAGCGCGTCTTCGAGCTCCGGGAAGGCGGTGGTGCGTACGAGATTCGCCTCGCTGATCTGGACCCTGTGTACACGGGCGACGAAGGCTTCTGGTGCTCGGAAGCGATGGACTGGGTGCGGTACGCCTCGCACGAGAACTCCCTCACCGTGGGAGGAGAATGGCTCATCGCCGCGGTGAAGTCCGCATGGCCTGAGTGGGAACGGCACGTATGGACAACTCCGTTCTTCCAGTAGCACCCCTTCCACCCCAGGACGGGCGCTCCCGCGGCGGTCCTGCGCCGTTCCTTGATATCCAGATGAGAAGACACCGATCAACGTCACCCCAGCGCTCAGGCAGGCGGTGGACGCCATGACTGCGAAGGCTTCGCCACAGGTCGTCGCATCCGTTGCGCAGGCTCAGCAGGCCTTGCGGTATTGGATCGCCTGGCGAACGTTGAGGTGCGGCGCTGGCAGTCCCGGCAGGTGATCCACATCGTGATGCGCTTTGCCACATCGCTGCTCGGCTGCATCGCCACACTGGGCGCATGCACGACGACGCGCCCGACGACGGCGGTCGCGCCGCCTGCGCTCGCCGCTCCCGCGTTCGACAGCATGCACGTCGACCCCGCGGGCGACACGCGGCCGCTTTCACGAGGGTGGGGAACCGGTCCCGGCTACCCGGCACCCGACATCCGCTCCCTGGCGGGCTACGTCCAGGATGGAGTGCTGCTGGTCCGCCTCGTGTACGCACCATCGACGTACGACCCCGCCCGTACGAGAGCCTTCATCTACGTCGATTCGGACTTCGACGAGAGGACCGGCACCTCGGGGCCGGACTGGCAGGCGGGCGCCGATTACTCGCTCGAGACGACTCAGGGCCGGTACTTCGTCTTCTCGCACCGCGGCGGCTATTCGCCGACGGGCGTGGGTGGTACGCACGAAACGAGGGGCGATACTCTCGCGATCCGGTTCCCGCTGCGGAGCATCCGCGCGGGCAATGGACCCGTTCGCATCAGTGCCGCGACCACGATAGCGGTCGACGTCGAAGAGGGCGCTACGAGTCTCATCATCGATACGGCGCCAGGCGGACACGATCAACCGACTGGATGGGTGGTTGCTCCCGTTCGCGCGGTCCGTCCCGCGCTCTGAGACCGGCCGAGGTTACCCGCCGCGGCTCTCTCACCCACCGCTCTGGATGTGGAGGCTGGACGATGCGTTTGCTCCGGTTCGTCGCTGCTCTGCAAGGATGGGCATGAGGTCAGCTACAGAGTTCCTGCTGGCACCTCCCGCCTTCGCGGTGCTCGCACTGCTCGCGCACCGGGTGTTGGGCCGGCGCGGGGTCGTCGCACTCGCGCTGGGGTGGACCGCGGCTCTCTCTGCCTACATCTTCGCCTCGGTACCGGGCCCGGCGGCTGCGCTCCATTCCTTTGAACGGACGCCGCTCCCAGCGCTCGTCGCGACGATCAGCGGCACTCTCGCGGCTACGATCCTGCTGCTTCGCCGCCGCACGGGGGGCCGGCCCTGGCCCGCTCGCGTGGCCGCCATGACGGGTGTCTATATGCTCGTAGCCATACCGGTGAGCGCCCTGGTACTCCTCTGGGTGATGGGTTAGAAGGCGCACTCGCAACCCTTCGCAACGTGCCGCACACATTCAGGCTCGCCATTCTCGCCGTTGCCCTCGTGGTCGCGGTGCCGGCCGCGGCCCAGACTGCCCCGCGTGAGCTGCGGGTGCGCATGGGGCAGCTGGACCGTGCGCTGGCGAAGGGTGATGGAGCAGCGAAGATCATCCGCTTCTTTCCGCGCGACTCCCCACTAACGATCGTCCGCACTCCGGATCCCGCTGGTGCGGAGGGGCCGGTGCTCCGGCGCGTGCTGCGCCCCGACTCGGTCCGTGCTCATCTGGAGAGCACGGACGGCGGGTGCGCGTTCGGCGGAGTGATCGGTTTGGTGACGGGCGAATGGCGTTACGTGGGCCGCGGCAGGTTCACGTCGCGCGCCCGGGGCGCCGGCGCTACTCTGTCGCTCGGATGGGCGCGCGAGCGCGGCGTTTGGGTGGTGCGGCAGATCACCGAGAAGTACTACATCCCCCGCCGTCTCCTCGGCACGGCCGCCGGTGAGCTCTCACGCGACACCACGGCGTACGCGTGGCTCCCCGAAGAGCGCCGCTACGCGGCCGCCATGGAGTGGTACCGGACGCATGAGCCCGTCATCGTCGCCGGCCGGCGGCTCATGAAGTACGGTCTGCCGCGCCGCCTAGGCCGCCATGAGCTGGACCCGGTGGGCACGCTCGGGGTGGTTCCCTTTTTCGCGGAGAAGGGAACCGGGCACGCTCCGGAGGTGGTGTATGCCCTGGTCGGGCCCGGCAAGTACCAGCCGTACCAGAGGACGGGCGATACCCTGGAAGACATCTGCGGGGAGTGGTGGTGACGTCCAGCGGCACGTGGGCGTGGCGGCGATGCACGATGGATCCGTGCATCGCCGTCTTTTGTTTGTGCTGGAAATGGATCAGGCTTGCGCGCATTGCGCTTTCTTTAGATTTTCGGCGTGCACTCCAGATGTTTCGCGCGCGGACGCTTCGAACAGCATCCGCTGCCGCACGTCGTGCGAGAGAGATCCGGCCCGCGGCCAAATTGAAGCTCGCTTCCTTTCGATCTCCCCGCTTACACCCCGCGCAAACCGTTACGATGCGACCGATGAAGAGCCTCGCGCGCCTGTTGATCCCCATCTCGATCCTCGCGGCCGCGTGCGGAAAGGATGGAACCGGGTCGGGGGGCGGGAAACCGAAGCCGGTAGAGCCCAGCTTCGTGGAGATCGCCAGCGACCCCGGCGACTTCATCGGGGGAGGACGATCGTACCGCTACACCAAGGCGGACGCGGAACTGACGGTGCAGGCCACCGGCGGCCACATCTCGGTGAGGGTCGAGGGCGACCAGAACTGGGACGGAGATTTCGTGCTCCCCAGCAGCCACGCAAAGGTCGTCGCCGGCAGCTTCACCGGACTGCGCCGCTATCCGTTCCACGATCCGGCCGCCGGCGGGCTGAGCTGGTCCGGAGAGGGGCGTGGCTGCAACGCGCTCTCCGCCACCTTCACGGTGGAGCGTGCCACGTACGAGGCGGCCAAGCTCACCGCGCTCGACCTCCGCTTCGAGCAGCACTGCGAGGGTGGTGCTCCCGCCCTGCGCGGCAGGATCCAGTGGTCGGCCGCGGACCCCACCGTCCCGCCGGGTCCCGTGAACCCGCCTCCGGGCACGCTGTGGCGCGCGAACGCCGGCTCCATCCCCCTGAGCGGCAACTACGCGATTCTGCAGAGCGACGCCGGGGACTACATCGGAGGGGGAAGGTCGTACACGTACACGGGCCGCGCGCTGTCCGCGACCGCCGCAGGGGGCATTCTGTCGGTGGGCGTCGCCGCCAACGAATCGTGGAGCGGCGAGTTCAAGGCGATGAACAGCCTGAGCGAGCTGAAGCCCGGCTACTACGGCGACCTCCGCCGCTACCCCTTCCACAACCCGATGAAGGGCGGCCTGTCGTGGGGCGGGCAGGGTCGCGGGTGCAACACGCTCACCGGCTGGTTCGTGATCGACCGGATCGCCTACACCGGCGGCGCTCTGTCCGAGATTGAGATGCGGTTCGAGCAGCACTGCGAGGGTGGCGGGCCGGCGCTGCGCGGCCAGATCCGCTGGTTCGCCGCGGACGTCCCCCCGCTCCCGGAGCCGGTGAACCCGCCGCCCAGCACGCTCTGGCGCGCGGACGCCGGCGCCGTCCCCGCCAGCGGCAGCTACGTGTACCTGAAGAGCGACGCGGGCGACTTCATCGGAGGGGGAAGGACGCACCTCTACCAGACCGGCGCGTTCTCCGTGACCGGCAGTGGCGGCCTCCTGACCGTCAACGTCGTCGCGGACGAGAACTGGCGGGGCGAGTTCAAGGCGATGAACCACCTGAACGAGCTGAAGCCGGGATACTATGGTGACCTCCGCCGGTATCCCTTCCACACCTCGATAGCGGGCGGCCTGTCGTGGAGCGGACAGGGGCGCGGATGCAACACGCTCGCCGGCTGGTTCGTCGTGGACCGGGTGGTTTACACCGGCGGCAATCTGACCGAGATCGAGCTGCGCTTCGAGCAGCACTGCGAGGGTGGCGTCCCCGCGCTGCGCGGCCAGATGCGCTGGTCCGCGGCCGACGTCGCCACGCCACCCGAGCCGGTCAACCCGCCGCCGGGCACGCTCTGGCGCGCGGATGCGGGCGCCGTCCCGGCCAGCGGCAGCTACGTGTACCTGAAGAGCGACGCGGGCGACTTCATCGGAGGGGGGAGGACGCACCTCTACCAGACCGGCGCGTTCTCCGTGACCGGCAGTGGCGGCCTCCTG
>DASWNZ010000186.1:0-7904 GCA_036398975.1 Longimicrobium sp. | reverse complement strand
CCAGATAATCTCACGCATAGGGCTGGTCTCCTGTCCGAATGCGGCCTCGGCCGCATGTGGCTCTGATGCTCCTGCGTTCGCACGGGGATCATTAATCCACGCTGAACCAGGGGGCCAGCCCTTCCATTTATTCTACCGGGTGTTGGTGATCGCGACGGAGGGCGGTGCCGCACGGGCGCCTCACAACCACATACGCCCCCTCTCTCGATAACAGAGGGCGGAGCCCTCTCCTGTTATCGGGAGAGGGGGCAGCGAGGAACGAGCGGGGGTGAGGGCCCGGGGGAACTTTGCGCCGCCTCTCCCCGTCCGCTACACTAGTCGCGGCATCCCACCTCCCCCTGGTCCGCGCGCGTCCACATGTCCGCACCGGTGCGCAGGAGCTACAGGTATTACGACCTGATCACGGCCGTGTTCGTGACGGTGCTGCTGTGCAGCAACCTGATCGGGCCGGGGAAGGCGGCGTCGCTGTGGGGGTTCAACTTCGGCGCGGGGATCCTGTTCTTCCCCATCTCGTACCTCTTCGGCGACATCCTGACCGAGGTGTACGGCTACGCCCGCGCGCGCCGAGTGGTGTGGACCGGGTTCGGGGCGCTGGCCTTCGCGTCGCTGATGAGCTGGGTGGTGCTGGCGTTGCCACCCGCGCCGGGGTGGGAGGGGCAGGAGGCGCTGGCGGCCGTCTTCGGGCAGACGCCTAGGATCGTGCTGGCGTCGCTGGCGGCGTTCTGGGTGGGGGAGTTCGTTAATTCTTACGCCCTCGCGCGGATGAAGGTGGCCACCGCCGGCCGCTGGCTCTTCTCGCGCACCATCGGCTCCACCATCATCGGCGCGGCGATCGACTCGGCGATCTTCTACCCCGTCGCCTTCCTGGGCGTGTGGAAGACGTCGCTGGTGATGCAGGTGATGCTCTCCAACTACATCCTCAAGGTGCTGTGGGAGGTGGCGGCCACCCCCTTCACCTACTGGGTGGTGAACGCGCTGAAGCGGGCCGAGCACGAGGACTTTTTCGACCGGGAGACGGACTTCACCCCCTTCAAGCTTGCGGCGGAGTAACCGATGCTGAAGCTCGACCTGGTGCACACGCTGGCGTTCGCGGGTGTCGTGCTCGTGGTTGGATACGGGGTGCGGCGCATGCTTCCCGTGCTCGCGCGCTACAACATCCCCGGCCCTGTCATCGGCGGGCTGATCGCGTCGCTGGTGGGGTGGGCGGCGCACGCGCGTGACACGCCGCTCTGGCAGTTCGACACGACGCTGCAGGCGCCGCTGATGATCGCCTTCTTCACCACCATCGGCTACGCGGCGTCGCTGCGGCTGCTGAAGGTGGGCGGCCCGCAGGTGCTCCTCTTCTTCGGCCTCGCCACCGTCTTCGCGGTCGTGCAGAACGTCGTCGGGGCGGGGATGGCGACGATGTTTGGCCTGCACCCGCTCTTCGGCGTGCTGACCGGGTCGGTGACGCTGACCGGCGGTCCTGCGACGGGGCTCGCCTTCGCGCCGACCTTCGAGGCGGCGGGGGTGCCGGGCGCCACCACCATCGCCGTCGCGTCGGCGATGGTGGGGATCGTCTTCGGCGGAGTGATCGGCGGGCCGGTGGGGACGCGGCTTGTGGAGCGGCACCGGCTCAACCAGAAGCTGCGGACGCCCGCGGAGCTCGAGACGCCCGTCGCCACCGAGATCGTGGAGGCGCAGCTCGCCGAGCCCGCCCCCGCCGCGCCGTCGGGTGAGGACGAGGGGTCGTGGGAGCTTCTCAAGGCCGTGGTGCTCATCCTCCTGGCGATGTGGGCGGGGTCGTGGGTCAGCGCCGGCTTCACCGCGATGGGCGTCACGCTCCCCGCCTACATCGGCGCCATGCTCGTGGCCGCGCTGATCCGCAACCTGGACGACGCGCTCGGCTGGATCGGCATCCGGCAGAGCACGGTGGACGACGTGGGGAACGTGGCGCTGGCGCTCTTCATCGCCATGGCGCTGATGACGCTGAAGCTGTGGGAGATCTCGAACCTGGCGCTCCCCATGCTCGCCATCCTCGCCGTGCAGGTGATCCTGGTGGCGCTGATCGCCGCATGGCCCGTCTTCCCCCTCATGGGGCGCGACTACGATTCGGCGGTGATGGGCGCGGGGTTCATCGGCTTCATGCTGGGCACCACGGCCAACGCCATGGCCAACATGCGCTCGATGGTGGAGCGGTACGGCCCCTCGCCGCGCGCCTTCCTGGTGGTGCCGATGGTGGGCGCGTTCTTCATCGACTTCACCAACGCGGTGATCATCACCGTCTTCGTGAACCTGCTGAGCTGATGGCCGTCCGCCCCATCGTCCGCCTGGGCGACCCGCTCCTGCGCGAGATCTGCGCGCCGGTAATCGACCCCGCCGATCCGGGCGTGGCGGAGACGGTGCGCGACCTCGCGGACACGCTGGCGCACTCCCGCGCGACCACCGGGTACGGCCGCGCCATCGCCGCGCCGCAGATCGGGGTGCTGGAGCGGATCGTCTTCCTGAACGTGGACGGCGCGACCCCATGGCCCTTCGTCAACCCGTCCATCGCGGCGCACAGCGACGAAGTGGTGACGGTGTGGGACGGGTGCCTGAGCTTCCTCAGCATCTTCTGCCAGGTGCCGCGCTGGGCATGGGTCACGGTGCGCTACCAGGACCTGGAAGGCGCGTGGCACGAGGTGGAGGCGGACGGCGACCTCTCCGAGCTCCTCCAGCACGAGATCGACCACCTGGACGGCATCCTGACCGTGGACCGCATGACCGACGTGCGCACGCTGGTGACGCGCGAGGAGTTCGAGCTGCGCTATCGCGCGGAGTCACCGTACGCGCGGGCGGGGTAGGCCCCCGCCGCCACACCAGATCAGCCAATGCGAGACCCTCGCCCCACCGCCGTCCTCCGCGCCCGCGCCCGCCTGGGCGAAGGCCCTTCGTGGGACGCCGCGGAGGGGGTGCTCTGGTGGGTGGACGTGTGGGACTACCGCGTGCACCGCTGGGACCCCCGCACCGGCGACGACAGCGTCTTCGACACGGGCGAGGCCACCGCCTTCGCCGTTCCCGCGCGGGGCGGCGCCGTGGTGGGGCTGCGCCAGCGCGTCGTGCGGCTGGACGCGGCGACCGGCCAGGTGGAGGCGCTCGCCGAGGTGCCGGGGCTCGACCCGCGCGAGCGCATCAACGACGGCAAGTGCGACCCCCGCGGGCGCCTCTGGTTCGGCACCCAGGCGAAAGAGGAAGGCAAGGCCTCGATCTGGCGGCTGGACGGCGCCGGGCTGCGGCGAATGGGCGGCGACCTCACCATCGCCAACGGCTTCGCGTGGAGCCCGGACGAGGGCACGATGTACCTCTCCGACTCACCGGCGAAGCGGATCTACGCCTACCCCTTCAACGCGGACGCGGGCACGCTGGGGGAGCGGCGCCTCTTCGCCGACCTGTCGGAGGAGGACAGCTTCCCGGACGGCGCCTCCACCGACGCCGAGGGGTGCCTCTGGTCGGCGCAGTGGGAGGGCGGGTGCGTCGTCCGCCTCGCGCCGGATGGGCGGCGGGCGGGACGGATCGAACTCCCCGTGCCCATCCCCACGAGCTGCGCGTTCGGCGGGGCGGGGCGGCGCGAGCTGTACGTGACCACCGCGCAGATCGGCCTGGGCGACGAGCAGATCGAGGGCGCGTGGGAGTCCGGCGACCTTTTTCGCGTCGAGATGGAAGTGCCCGGAGTGCCGGTCTCCTCCTTCGTGTATTGAGAGTGGCTTGATCTTTGACTCTGCACCGCGCCACGAGAGAGACGGGTGACGGAACCGAGAGGGGAGCAATGTCGAAAGAGGGCGGATCGGGGAAGGTCGGGCGGCTGGTGGTGATCGGCGGCGCCGAGGAGAAGGAGGGCGGCGACATGGACATCCTCAGCCGCGTGGTGGAGCTGGCGGGGGGTGACCAGGCGCGCATCATCGTCTGCTCGTCGCCGTCAGGCGAGGCGGAGGAGGCGTTCGAGACCTACCGCAAGGTGTTCGAGGAGCTGGGTGTGGCCGAGGTCATCCCCGCGATCATCGAGGAACGCAACGAGGCTGACGTCCCCGAGCTGCTGGAAGCGATGCAGCGCGCCACGGGTGTCTTCTTCACGGGAGGCGACCAGCTCAAGCTCGTGGCCCTGATCGCGGGGACGCACTTCGCGGAGGGGATGCGCGACCGCCTCTTCCACGACGGGTTGATCGTGGCCGGCACCAGCGCGGGCGCAGCCGCCATGAGCAGCGTCATGCTGATCGGCGGCACCAGCGAAGGCTCGGTGCGCCGCGCGGACGTCTCGCTCGCCCCCGGGCTGGGGCTGTGGCGCGACACGGTGGTGGACACCCACTTCAACCAGCGCGGCCGCGTGAGCCGCCTGATGACGGTGTTCGCGCACAACCCGCAGGTGCTGGGGATCGGCATCGACGAGAATAGTGCCGTCGAAGTGCAGCTCGGCGAGAGCTTTACCGTGCTGGGGGAGAACGCGGTCATGGTCTTCAACGGCCATGTCACCCATTCCAGCGCTCCCAAGGCGAGCGACGAGGACGTGCTGGCGCTGACCGATGCGCTGGTCCACGTTCTTCCAAAGGGGTACGGCTTCGACCTGCAGACGCACCGCCCCATCCTCCCGAACGGCGACCGCGTGGACACCCCCATCTCGCCGACCAGCGGGGGGAGCCGCACGGCCGAGCTCGGTACGGGCGACTGATGGACGGGACTCAGGACTCGCAGCTCGGCCACCAGCGCCTGATCCCGGACCGTGACCAGACGCCGGAGATGGCCGGCGTGGTGGACCGCAACATCGTCGCGCTCCTCGAGCGCCGGCGCGAGGACGAGCTGCGCAAAAGCAGGCAGGACCGCATCGCCGACCGGGTGACGCGCTTCACGGGGAGCATGCTCTTCGTGTACATCCACCTGACGCTCTTCGGCTCGTGGATCGTCATCAACCTGGGGTGGACGCCGGTCCCGCGCTTCGACCCGTCGTTCGTGGTGCTGGCGATGATCGCGTCGGTGGAGGCGATCTTCCTCTCCACCTTCGTCCTCATCTCGCAGAACCGCATGCAGGCGCAGGCGGACAAGCGCGCCGACCTGGACCTTCAGGTCTCACTCCTGGCCGAGCACGAGATCACCCAGCTCATCACCCTGGTGACCGAGATCGCCCGGCGGATGGACGTGGACGCGGCGAAGCACCCCGAGCTGCACGAGCTGGCGCAGGACGTGGCTCCCGAGCGGGTGCTGGACCACATCGAGCACCACGAGCGGCAGGTGAACAGCGGGGGCGGGGGCCGCTAGGACGGGCTTTCGGCGATCGTACGCACGCGGAGCGCGAGGCGCGGGAGCTTTCCCCGCGCCTTCGCCGTTTCCGCGAGACCCGCGGTTCCCTACGACAGCGCGAGCGAGCGGCGGGGGACCGGCCGTGCCTGGTCGAAGAGCTCCTCCAGCTCCCTGTCCGGCGCGGCCTCCCAGCCGGGCGGGATGGGGGTGAGGCGGCGCTTCTCCTCTCCGCGTTCGAAGCAGAGCCACCCGGACCCCAGCCCCGGCATCATCAGCCCGGGCGAGCGCAGGCGGCGGTCCCTGCTGGTCCGGCGCTCCGGCCCGCTGTACACCACGCCCGCGGAGACGCGGCGCTCCACCATCCGCCTCTCCGTTCCCTGCACCGCAAAGGGCGTGACGTTCCACACCGTGCAGGCCTGACCTCGCGAGTCTTCGAAATTACGTAGCGGCATCACCTTAGACGATAAAGGGTTCGCCGCGCGGGGACGCACGACCCGTGCCGGAACAATCCCGTAACAGCTTGTAGCACCCGTTCTTACGCCGTCTGTTCACCCTGGCGCGCCGCCGGTCAGCACATGCTCGTAGATCGCATTCAGCGGCACCGAACAGCCCACCGCCGGAAGGTCCAGCACACCTTCCGCCCCGCTCGCCTCCGAGTAAATCCACTCATCGCCTCGCCGCGTGAACGTCTCTACGCGCATCTCATCCTGCGACACCAGAACGTACGTCTGGAGAGTCTCCAGCTGGCGGAAATGCGCCCACTTGTCGCCTCGGTCGTACCGCTCCGTGGAGGGGGAGAGCACCTCGATGATGACGGTGGGGTTCAGCAGCGTGTCGAAATGGTCGTCCTCCAGCATCGGTTCACCGCAAAAGACGACCACGTCGGGGTACGTGTACATCTCCGTCCGCGGCACCTTCACGCGCATGTCGTTGAAGACGGTTCGGCACGGGCCACCGCGCATCTGGCTGGTGAGCTCCCCCACGACGTTCGACGCGATTTGACTGTGCGAGAGACTCGCGCCGCCCATCGCGTAAATGCGGCCGTTCACGTACTCGCATTTGGAGTCTCGCGACGCGCGCTCGCGAGCGAGGTATTCCTGGGGGGTGAATCGTCCTTCGAACGCGGTTGCCATTGATCCTCGAGGTGCGTGCGGCTGGGTCAGGACTTCACCCGGAGGATAGTCCCGGCCAAACCGCTGCACCAGAAGGATGTACCGCCACAAATCGAACGCTCTGGGCGCACGCTGCCGCTAGAGGAGCGCACCGATGCGTGCGCGATTTCCCAAAGCGTTGGGCAGGCTGCGCCTACAGGCCAGGTCCATGCCAGGGCACGTTCGCGTCGAGCGAATCCGCCAGCTCGATGTAAATGCGGCGCGCCGCCTCGGTGAACTGCTCGTCGTCGGCGTCAACGTAGGGCGCAAGCTCGGCGCGGATGCGCTCGGAAAGGCTCCCCGACTCGATCATGCGCGCGGCGAGGTCCAGGTACTCCGCCTCGTCGCGGCGGACGGCGCGGCGCGCTCCGTCCAGCAAGGTGCGCAGGACGTTGCGCGCGTGGGTGCGGCCCTCCGCGTCGCGGTCGCCGGGGAGGTGCGGGGCGGTGACGAGCGCGCGGCTCCCGTCGCGGATGCAGGCGCGGAAGTCCTCCACCAGCAGCGGGTGCGGCGGAAGGACGATGCGCCCCGCCTTCACCCGCGCCGCCAGGAACTTCAGCGCCGAGCGGACGAAGACGGCGACCGCGATGTCCATCTTCACGCACTCCTGCGTGTCCAGCACCCGCACCTCCATGGCGCGGCGGCTGAACTTGAACACCGCGCCGCGCGCGTTGAAGAAGTCGTGGCGGATCGGCGCCGAGTCCGGCAGGCGGTCCAGGGCGGCGTACATCGGCTGCAGGATGCTGCGCCGGTAGTCGCCGAAGCTATCCACGTACTCCGGCACCAGATCGCCGCAGCTCTCCGGGATGCGGGCCTGGTGTTCCAGGATCCACGCCAGCCGTGCGTCCGCTGACCCCTGCAGCTCGCCATCGTGCATCGGCGACGATGCGGCGAGGGCGGGGAGGTAGGGGATCAGGAGCGAGGCGGCGGTGTGCATCGCCACCGCGTCGGCTTCGCCGCCGAGGGGGAGGTTCAGGTGGGTGGCGTGCACGTTCATCCACCCGTGCGTCCGCACGTCGAAGAGGCGCGCGTAGGTGCCGTAGATGCGGCCGTTGGAGCGCGACCAGAGCCGCCCCTTGGCCGGGTTGAACCAGGGGTGCATCCCCGTGGGAAGGAGGCGCGCGCCCCACTCGTCGCGCAGAACCGCGCTGAAGCGCCCGATCCCCTCCACCAGCGCCGCCTCCGCGTCCGCAAGGGAGCGCAGGGGTGCGCCGGTCTTCACCTCGAACACGTGATCGGCGATCTCGTTGCTGAAGCCGACGGCGCCCAGGTCCACGTCGCTCGTGCCGCGGCCGGCGAGGACGCGAAAGGCTTCCTCCACCAGCGGCACCACGTTGAGGTCGCGGTCCACGGTGGGGTACTCCAGCTCGATCCCCGCCACCTCGAACGCACGATATGCGCGCTCCGCCCGCGCCGCGCCACGGATGCGGATGGGCGCGCGCAGGCGCTCCAGCGCGTCCGGGGCGGGCGCGGCGCGCGGAGGCGGGGCCGCCGCTTCGATCCTGC
>DASWNZ010000185.1:0-74520 GCA_036398975.1 Longimicrobium sp. | reverse complement strand
TCACCTGCCGCGCGATGGGGAGCCCGTTGATCCCGTTCAGCAGCAGGTCCAGCACCGAGTCCACTCGCGTGACGGCCGCGCGCACCTCGGGCGAGCCGGGAGGATGGTGCCCCTCGTCCACCTCCGAGAGGTAGACGGCCACCAGGTGCGGCCGGCGCTCGGGGGGAAGGCGGAGCCACTTGAGCACCTGGTCCATGCGCGCCCCGCTCGGCACCGACTTGTCGTAGCGCGCATGGTAGGTGGGAAGGATGCCCCCGATCGGCACCTGCGAGCCGGGCCAGTACAGCGCCGCGCTCAGCATCCCCTGCCGCTCGGCGGTCACCCAGAGCGGCTCGCCTCCGTACCACTGCGGGTTCCGCTCCGTGACCAGGTTGCCGACCCTGAACGAGTCGCGGAGCACCGGGTCCCACATCTGGTTCCCCACCAGTCCGTGCGTGCCGGGGTACATCCCGGTGATCATGGAGTAGTGGTTGGGGAAGGTCTTGGAGGGGAACACCGGCAGCATGTACGGCGCCGCCGCCCCCTTGCGCCGGAACAGGGCGATGCGCGGCGCGGGCACCGTCTCCACGTAATCCGGCCGGAACCCGTCGATCGAGACGAGCACCACGTACGGCTTCGCCTGCTGCGCCGGCGTGTTGCGGCGATCCTCCTGCACCACCACGTCCGGCGTCTGCGCCGGCAGCGCCCGCGGGGCCGCCAGCAGCGCCAGCACGGCGATGGAGAAGCGTGTACGAGATGCTGTCATCTCCCTGCCTCCGCTAAGGGGCGATCCCCGCGCTCACCAGCACCCCGGCCTCCGGCGAGAAGCGGGCGAGGCCAGCCACGCCTTCCACCCTGATCCACCGCCGCCTTCCGAAGCGCACCCCCAGCCGCGCCTCGCCGAGCGACTCGTTGCCGCGGATCTCGCGGTGCCCGCTCCCCACCTGCTGCCCCGTGATCGTCAGCGACGGAACGATCGGGAGGCGGTCGTACTCCGCGCGCACGATGTAGAGGATGAGGTCGTCCTGCTCGAAGTCGGGGCGGCGCGTGGTGTTGATGGTCACGCCCGTCTCCGCCGCCAGCGACGCTCCGCCGCGCACCACCCGCGCGCCCACCAGCGCAAAGAAATCCGTGGCGTCGCGGTCCAGCCCCACGCGGTTGTCCGTCGTCGGGATGCGCGTGCCGAAGCGCAGGATCGCCAGCACGCGCGAGCGCTCGGGCGTCAGCCGCAGCAGCGTGGAGACGCGATAGTCGCCGGAGTCCTGGCGCCCGGGCCCCGCTTCGGTGACGGCCAGATCAGCCTCGGCGAAGCGCTCCTCGTCCTCGAAGAAGCGCCTTACGGTCCCCGCCGCCTCCAGCACCACCCGCCCGGTCCGCCACACCGCCCGGAAGTTCCCCGCCTCCACCAGCGTCCCCTCCGTCCCGGCCAGCGACGCGCGCTGCCCCCTGAACGCCCCGCCCCCCGCCTCCACCCACACCTCCGGCGCCTCCACGAACGCCCTCCAGTCCACCGGATCCAGCGGCCGCAGCTGCGCCCGCGCCGGTCCCGGGACCGCGAGCGCCAACGCGGCAAACAGGTAGGTGGTGCGGAGGTTCACGGGGAGTGCGGGCATAGGCGACGTCATGGACCAGAAAGGCGTCTATCCAGCGCTTCCAAGAGACGCGCGCAGTGTGGTGCGCGCACTTCGGCGGGATCCAGGAGCTTGAGGATGTCCGGTGCATGGCTGCCTTTCTGGTACCGCCCCTTCGTCGTTCCGCGTGTAGCCTGATCCAGCCCATTCAGGACGGCCGCTTTCGGGATCGATTCGACGTCGGGGTTCGCAGGCAGCGCGCCCCGGGAAAAATTCCGACCATAGTAGGCGGCAAGCTTGGCGGGTGCCGTCAAGAACCACGACTCCATGACCTCCACCATCAGGTGCACCTGATCGTCGGTTACCGCGGTGAGCTTCCACCTGCCCAGACGGCTGAGATGTTGCCGCGCAGTCCCTTGAACGGGTCCCTCAGAGTCCACCAGAAGCACATTGAACGCGTCCCCATGCTGGTCCACTGCATGGATGAACTTCTCGTAAGCGCTTTCTCGAGAGCCACATGCAATAACGTCCCAGCGTAGCTTCCGCGACCGCGCGCGCAGACGATATGTGTTCAGAAACTGGCTGAACGCCACGCGAATCGCTGCTTTGCTGTCCTTATCGCCACCTCCCTCCACGTAGATGCGAATCTCTTTCACCAGCGATTCCCTCCAATCTCACCGGCACGCCAGACCTCGCCGAGAGAGTATTTCTCCAGCCACGTCGCGAGTCCCTCGCGATCCAGGCGTCGGAGCGACGTTCCGTCGATGCCCGCTTCACAGACGATTACGCTCTCGGGCTGATCCGAAAGCGCGGAAACCAAAGCATCGGAGTGCGTGGTAACGATGATCTGAGTTCGCTGCGAAGCTTCCTTGAGCAGATTGACCACGCTCGGCATTACGTCCGGGTGCAGACCGACCTCTGGCTCTTCAATGCAGATGAGCGGCGGCGGCGACGGATGGCAAAGGATCGCCAGAAGGCTCAAATAGCGTAAGGTTCCGTCGGAAAGGCGTATGGCGGGGATCTGCCCGCTCGCGCCCTCGTCTATCAACAGCTGAACCGCCCCGCCGTATATCCTGGTCGGAATGTACTCGGCGGCGTCGTAGAACAGCTTTAGTTGCTCCAGTAGCGTGCTCCTAGTAGCCGAGTTCTGCATCAACTCGTGCAGTATCAGGCTGAGATTACTGGCGTCAGGGAGCAAGAAATCGGTGGGCATGTCCGCACCGGTTGCGAGACGTGCCCGGCTACGCCGCCCAAACGTCCACTCCTGGTACAGCTCGATCCGCTCATATTCAGCCGCCAGGGTGGTTATTTCCGGAAACGCCAGCGGATCACGGCGCTGCGATAGAATTGACTGGTCGAGCCGTACCGTGCTGCTGGGAAGCGGAATCCATCTGCGCTCGCGGGTCTCTACATCGTAACTGCTGATCTCGCCCGAATCGCCATTGAAGCTGTACACCGGGCCAAATGGAGGCTCCAGCTCAGAGTCTGGGAGTGCGTAAGCTCCGATGCGTTCGCGGAACACCGTCAGGCGTTGCGCTGAGCCCGAGAAGCTGAGATGGTGCTGGAGTAGATCAGCCGTGAAATAACGGTAGTCCAACCATGCTTCGATCCGCGCAATTCCTGAGCTGCCGGCGCCACGTCGAATGTACTCGTTTGCTCCACCGCGCTCTCTGAAATATGCCGCAAGATCGGTTGGCGCCGCGCGCAGAACCCCAAGCGCCTCGATCAGGTTGGACTTTCCCGAAGCATTCGGGCCGATCAGGACGTTGAGCGGCTGAAGGTCGATCTCCACCCCGGCGCTTCCGTAGGAGAGGAAGTCCGTGAGCTTCAACCGGTGGATGAGCCGTTTGCCTTCCATGATCGTCGCCTTGGGAGATCGCTCTGAAACTGTTCATTCTATACAGGATACATCCCTCCGTTGCCCGCCCGCAAACCGAAAGCAACGCGCAGACGCTAGGAGAACCTCGGCGTCTCATATCCGCGTCTCTGCGCCTCCGCGTGAGACCGCTGTTCAGGATCTCCGCAACCCACCGATGTTCGGGAGCACCGCCGCCGCCCGCGTCAACACCTCGTCTGGCGTGCCGAGTGCGCGCTTGATTTCGACCTCGCGCTGCAGCGGGTTGCGGATGCGGCGCAGCTCGGCCACGCGGCGTGCTCCCAGGCGGCGGATGTGCCACACGGGACTGCTGGGCACCGGGAAGTCGCTGCCGTGCAGGGTGCGCGCGGCCAGTTCCGCGTCGGCGGCGAGGCGGCCGAGGGTGGCGGAGCGCGCGGGGTTGTTCATCCCCGAGTTATCCGTCCAGAGGTGAGGGAACTCGGCCATGAGGGCGCGCAGCAGCGGCGTCTGGTCAGGGTCGCGCTGAAAGGGGACGGGCGCGGCCAGGTGCGCCACGATCACCGGCACGCCTTCCTGCAGCGGGAGGCGGATCTTCGCCAAATCCTTGAGCGACGGATCGACCTCGGCAAAGGTGTTCTCGCTGCCGCCGGAGTGGACGAGGAGGGGGAGCCCCGCGTCGGCCATGCGGCGGTAGAAGGGGCGGTGCGCGGGGTCGGCGGGGTCGATGCCCTGCGTGGCCGGGAGCCACTTGAGGAGGACGGCGCCGTTTTCGATGCACTCCTCCAGCCGGTCCAGCGCGTCGCGGCGCGCGGGGTTGATGGAGGGGCCGGGGAGGAGCTCCGGGTGCTCGCGGCAGACGCGAAAAACCCATCCGGCGGGAATCACCATCTGCGAGCGCGCCAGGTCCGGCTCGCCGCTCGCGTCGCACACGGCATCGAAGCCCAGGGCGACGGCGCGGTCCATCTCGCTGCCGCGCACGTGCGCGGCCAGGCGTGCGGCCCACTCCGCGTCGCCGTTGGGGGAGTTGGGGCGCATCCCATGGATTCGCCCCAGCGCGCGGAACATGAAGCTGCGACGGAACTTCGGCGATACCCAGCATCCGCTTCCGCCCGAGCCCACGCCGGCCAGGTGCGTGTGGACGTCGATCTTCACGCCGCCTCCAGCCACTCGGCCACCCGCTCCACCGTCCGCGGCTCGAAGGGGACGCACCAGTGCGGCGCCCGCTCCAGCATCTCCAGCCGCGCGCCGGAGATGCGGCTCGCCAGCAGCTCGCCCTGCTCGGCCGGCACGATGCCGTCGGCCCTACTGTAGACGAGGAGCACGGGGGTGCGGATCCGCTCCGCTGCCTCATCCAGCCGCAGCCGTTCGAGCAGCGCCTGCACGCTGGCGACGTACCCGAACCCACCCGCGGTACCGCGAAAGGGAAACTCGCGCCGCTTCAGCGGGCCGACCGCGGGGACCACGCCCCACACGCCGTAGTGCTCGCGCTGCGCCAGCGCCGCGCGTCCAAAGAAACCTCGCAGCTCCCCCACCACCGTCCACCTGATTCGCAGGCGGACGGGCGCCGAAATGACCGCCGCGGATACGACCCGCTCCCATCCCGGCCGCGAAAGCGCGTGCAGAACGAGCGACCCACCGAGGCTGTGCCCCAGCAGGTGGAGCGGAAGGGGCGGCCCGCCGGCCTCCGCGCGCTCCGCCGCGTCGTCGAGCGCGTCCTCCATCTGTGCCACATCGAAGACGGTGGTGCTCTCCCGCCCGTGCCCATCCAGATCGAAGGCGAAGATCTCCACTCCCGCCCGCAGCAGTGGCTTGCAGAGGGCGTGGAGCGGGTAGAGCGCATCGTTCCCCGCCCCATGCGCCAGCAGGACGCGCCCGCGAGCCACGCCCGCGGGCACCAGCCGGAATCCGCGCGCCCGTCCGCCGGCGCGCGGGTAGCCCACCGTCTCCATGCGCGCGCCGGACGCGGCGAGCCATGCCTCCAGGCGTGCCGTCACCGAGCGGAACCGGCCTGGTGGCGGTCGCCGCTCATCCAGCCGGTCGCCTCGGTGTCGGAGGGGGCGGTCTGGCCCTGGCGCGCGGCGGCATCGGCGTCGCGGCCGGACTGGCTCTGCGGGGTGTCGGGCGTGCCGAGCGGCTTGCCGGGGGGCGCCAGCTCCGAGCCCACTTCGCCCGTGATCAGCCTCGCCGCGCGCTGCCAGGTGAGGTACGACCACGCCCACTGCGAGAAGACGGAGAAGCGGTTGCGGAAGCCGATCAGGAAGAGGATGTGGACCAGGAGCCATCCCAGCCACGCCAGCATCCCGGTGAGCTTCACCCGCCCCGCGTGCAGGACCGCCGCGTTGCGCCCCACCACCGCCATGCTCCCCTTGTCCTTGTACTTGAACGGGCGCCGCACGCCGCCTTCGATCGTCGCGACGATGTTGGACGCGGCGTGCCTCCCCATCTGCATCGCCACCTGCGCGACGCCGGGGAGGGGCTTGCCGTCGGCGCCGTTGAGGCTCGCCAGGTCGCCGATGACGAACACCTCGGGGTGGCCGGGGATCGACAGCTCGGGGAGGATCTCCACGCGCCCCACGCGGTCGGTGGGCACGCCCAGCCGCTTCCCCAGCGGCGACGCGGTGACGCCCGCGCCCCAGATGACGTTGCGGGTGCGGATCGTCTCGTCGCCGATGCGGACGAGCTCCGGCTGCACGTCGGTGACGATGCTCCCCGTCCTCACCTCCACGCCGCGAAGCTGGAGCGCCTCGCGGGCAAAGGCGGAGAGCTCCTCGGGGTACGCCGCCAGCAACCGCGGCCCGCCCTCCAGCAGTACGATGCGGGCCTGCGACGGATCGATGCGACGGAAGTCGCGTGCGATGGAGTGCCGCGCGGTGTCCGCCATCGCGCCCGCCATCTCCACCCCCGTCGCCCCGCCGCCGATGACGACGAAGGTGAGGAGGGCGCGCTGCTCCTCGGGATCTTCCTCGCGCTCGGCGGCCTCGAAGGCGAGAAGGTAGCGGCGGCGGATCTCGGTGGCATCCTCCAGCGTCTTGAGGCCGGGGGCGAGCGGCTCCCACTCCGGGTGGCCGAAGTAGGCGTGCGTGGCGCCGGTGGCGAGGATCAGGTAGTCGTAATCCATTCGCTCGCCATCCGTGAACACCACCTGCTTTCGGCCCAGGTCGAAGTCCTCCACCTCCGCCATCAGCACCTCGGTGGACCTCTGCCGGCGCAGCACCTGTCGGATGGGGGAGGCGATGTCCGCGGGGGACAGGGTGGCGGTTGCGACCTGGTAGAGGAGCGGCTGGAAGATGTGATGGTTGCGCCGGTCTACCACCGTCACGGTGACGGGCGCACGGCGCAGCGCGCGCGCCGCCCACAGACCTCCGAAGCCGCCCCCCACGATCACCACGTGCGGTACGCGCAGGATGCGTGTCGCCATTGTGTCTCTCCCCAACAGGCTCGATGTAAGCCGTGCAGCCGCGCGGCTCCACAAGTATGGGGCCGCGCGCCGCGCAGGGGCCAGGGCCGGGTGGCCGCTATCGGGTGGTGGGGGGCGGGGTGGGGGAGGCGGGGTATTTGGATGTGGGGGGGAGGCATCTACCCCCGGCGGTTGAAACCGCTGCAACAACCGCGGGAAACCCGCCTTCGCGGGTTTGATCCCCATCCGTCCACGTTTGCATTGCGATGCGATCATGCGCGCACCGTACACCCAGCTCTACCTGCACGCGGTCTGGGCCACGTGGGACCGCCTTCCGCTCATCACCCCGGAGATCCAGCCGAAGGTGTTCGCCGCGATCCAGGCACAGAGCCAGAAGGCCGCGGTGGACATCCTGACGATCGGCGGGGTGTCGGATCACGTGCACGTCCTCCTGCGCTTCCCGACCACAACGACCATCGCGGACGTGGTCAAATACCTGAAAGGAGGATCGACCCACCTGATCACCCAGGTGATGCGCCTGCCGGACCCCTTCAAATGGCAGGGCGGCTACGGTGCCTTCACCATCTCCAAGACCGCCGTCCCCAGGGTCCGCGACTACATCCTCCGCCAGGAAGAGCACCACCGCCACAACCGGACCCTCCCCGACCTCGAGACCACCGCCACCCCCGATTCACCGCGCAGTTGAAGCCTGCGAAGGCAGGCTTTCCGCAGTTGTTGCAGCGGTTTCAACCGCCGGTACCCCCCGCACACAAATCAGCCCGCCCCCCATCCCGGGAAGCGGGCCGATCCACCCACGCATGTCCATCCAAAGTCCACCCATCCACCCCCGCCGCTACCCCCTCACACCGGCACCGGCAGCAGCAGCCGGAAGGAATTGCGGGCGCGGTTGAGGCGGCTCTTGACCGTGCCGACGGGGATGCCGATCTCCTCGGCGATCTCCTCATAGGTGCGGTCCTCCACCTCGCGCATCACGAAGGGGATGCGGTGATGCTCGTCCATGCGGCCGATGGCCGTGTCGATGGCCTCGCGCAGCTCGCGGCGGTACGCCTCGCGCTCCGGGTTGTGGCCCGTGGCCGCGAACTCCACCGGCCGGGCCGGCGCACCCGAGGCCGAAACCTCCGGGCGCATCTCCGAGAACGTCGTCTCCCGGCGGCGCGAGCGGTTGCGGAACTCGTTCTTCAGCAGGTTGTTCGCGATCGTGTGGATCCACGTCGAGAACTTCCGGCTGGGATCGTAGCTCTCCCGCGCGCGGTGAATGCGAAGGAAAGTGTCCTGCGTAAGGTCCTCCACCCGCTCCTCGTCGTTGAGACGCTTGCGGAGGAAGCCCTGGATTCGCGGCTGGTAGCGCTCCATGAGGAGGCGGAAACCCTCCTCCTCGCCCTGCGTGTAGCGCTGGAAAAGGTCCTCGTCAGTCATCTCCCGCAGCGGCGCATCGCCGGTGGAAAGACGCATAGAAGGGCGCACACCCCGACTCCGGGAGTCGTCCTGGGCCGCGCCGAACTGCGCGGCGGCACTGGTGAGGTCGATGGCGGTTTTCATGACTTCAATATAAGGGAAAACCCCGCGTTTGTCGAGGTCGGTTCACCGCTGAACGAAACTGCAAGTGTTTGCACGAGCCGAATTTAACAGCCGCGTCAACCCCTTTGCGGGCCGGGGGCGCGGGCCCGGGCGCGGGCGTCGGCCACGTTCATCATCATGAACAGGATGGCGCCCAGCGAGAGCTGCAGGTAGAAGGTCAGGAGGCGCCAACCTCCCGTCGCGATCCCCACGATGCTGGCCGGCAGGAGCGCCGAGTACACCAGGTAGAACGCCGCCTCCGCCCCGCCCGCCGCCCCCGGCGTGGGGACGAAGAGCATCGCCGTGAAGATCACCCACTGGAGGAGGAAGAAGAGCACCGGGTCCACCTGCGCCCCCAGGAAGTACGCCACCGCGGTCGCCACCGAGTAGCGCGCGGACCACTGCACCGCCGTCACGATGAAGGTGAGCACGAAGCGCAGCTTCCCCCGCTCGCGCACCATGGCGAAGACGCTGCGGAAGTCCTCGCGCGTCTTGCGCGACCGCTGGCGGGTGCGGACCGCCCGGCGCAGGCTCCACCAGCGCACCCGGCGCCCCAGGAAACCGCGCAGCGCCATCTGCCAGAGCGCCACCACACCCACGATCGTCAGTACGACGACGGGGAGTACTCCGGATGCCTCGCCCCGCATCTCGCGTCCCATGCGGCGCAGCACGGGGAGCTCCCAGGCGCGGGACAGGATGAAGGCCGTGGGCAGCGCGGTGGCGAAGAAGCAGAGGTCTTCCAGGTAGCCCAGCGTGACGATGGAGGCGGCCTCGCCCTTGGTGACCCCCTTCTGCACCATCATCCCCCAGCGGAACACCTCGCCGCCGGACGAGGTGGGGAAGACGGAGGAGGCGAGCTCGGCGCCCAGCGTGATGCGGAAGCAGTCGCGGAAGGTGAGCGGGTGGCCGATGAAGCGCGCCCACACCAGGATGCGGATGGTGTTGGTGATCCAGGGGAGGAGCGCCAGCACGATCCCCAGGTACAGGTAGCGCCTGTCCAGCTCGCCGAAGCGGCGGAAGACGCTGCGGTCCGTGGCCGCCCACGAGATCCACAGGTTGAACAGCACCCCAAAGGGCACCAGGATCATGGAGGTGCGGAAGACCCGGTTGAGGCCGCGCGACAGGCGGCTCTCCCCGGCTGCATCCCCGGCGGTGCTCACCGCCCCGGCCCCCGCGCGATCACCCGCGCGTAGCTGTCGATCAGCCGCCCATTGATGGCCGACCAGTCGCGCTCGCTTGCCGCCACCCGCGCCGCGGCGCCCATCCTGCGCCGCTCGGCGGGGTCGTTGAGCAGGCGCTCCACGTGGTCGGCGAGGTCCGCGGGGTCGTTGGCGCGGGCGATGAAGCCGGTCTGCCCCGGCTCCACCTGGTCCGGCGGGCCGCCGCGGTCCACGACGACGGTGGGGAGGCCGCTGGCCTGCGCCTCCAGCACCACGTTGCCGAACGTCTCGGTGGTGGAGGGGAAGACGAACACGTCGCCCGACGCGTACCAGCGGGCCAGCGCCTCGCCGCTCTGGTGTCCGGGGAAGAGGGCGTCCGGGAGGTCGGCCTGGAGCTGCTCGCGCATCGGCCCCTCGCCCACCAGCACCAGGCGGTGGCGGCTCCCGCGCTGGCGGAGGATGCGCTCCATCGCCACCAGGTCCGCCAGGTCCTTTTCACGAACCAGCCGGCTCACCAGCAGGAGGACGGGGGTGTCGTCGCTCTCCGCGCCGGCCATGCGGCGCAGGTCCGGGTCACGGAACGCGGGGGAGAAGCGGTGCAGGTCGATGCCGCGCGACCAGAGCTCCGTGTTGCGGATTCCGTGGCTCGCCAGCTCGCGGATGATGCTGTGCGACGGGGCGTACACCACTTCGCACCTCCCGTAAAAGCGGCGCATCATCTTCCATCCCAGCTCTTCGAGCCCGCCGAAGCCGTAGAAGCGGAAGTACGAGACGAAGTGCGTGTGGAACGACGACACCACCGGCACCCCGCGGCGCCGGCCATACTTCTCCGCGCGCACGTTGATGGGGGTGGGGCTCACCACGTGGATCAGGTCCGGCTGGTACTCGTCGAGCCGGGCGGAGGCGCGGTGGCCGATGGGCGAGGCCAGCCGGTAGTCCTTGTAGAGCGGGAAGCGGATGTACGGGATCAGGTGGACCCGGTTGCTCCACGAGATCTCCGGCCCGGGCTTGAAGGGCGAGAAGATGCGGAAGTCGACGCCCCGCTTCTCCAGCGTCGCGAAGAGCTGGGCCAGGGTGCGCGACACCCCGTCCACGTGGGGGAGAAGGCTTTCCGTGAAGTATGCGACCTTCATCCCGTTCCCGGTGCGGTCTTGCTGGGTGGCAATGGGCGCAATCTACGGCGCGGCTGCCGCGCGTGACAGTGTCGTGCGGAGAACGGCAACAGCATGGCTCACGCGGAGGCGCGGAGACGCGGGGAGAGAACCGCAACTGCATAGCTCACACAGAGACACGGAGCCACAGAGAGAACAGCAAAAGGTTTTTTCTCTGTGGCTTTCTGTTCCTTCTGTGTTCTCTGTGTGAGGCTGTTGCTGTTTGTTTTTCTCCGCGCCTCCGCGTCTCCGCGTGAGGCCGCTGTTTGCGCAGCCCGCTGCGCATTCCCGTGCGCAAAAGGAACCAATGCGCCGCTTTCCCGGTAGACCGGTCGTCCCCGCCTGCCTCGCGGCGCGGCACGCGATGCGGGATGATGGGCTCCGCAATCCGTGCTCCATCGCCCTCGCGCGGCGCGGGGAGCGCGGCTCTCCTTCCTCTTCGCCTTCCCTGCCCTCGTGCGCGGGGATCTCCCGGATGCGTTTCGCTCCCCTCTCGTCACGCCCGCCCTCGCGCCTCCCCCGCGCCCCCCTCGTCGCATCGGCCGTCGCCCACGCGATCCTCGTCGTCGTGGTCGCGCGTTCGTATCACCCCACGTACGCCCCGACGATGCGGCCGGCGGCGCCGCGGCAGGAGGTGGTGTGGATCGACTTCCCCGCGCCGGACGCGGTCGCGCTGCCTGGGCCCGGCGGGGTCGCGGGGCGGGCGCAGGCGCCGGGATCGCCGCGCATCGCGCCTCCGACGCCGGTGGCGGCACCGACGACGGCCGTGGAGACCAGCGCCGCCCCGCCCGCCGCGAGTGAGGCGGCGGCTGGCCCCTCCGCACCGGCCGCACCATCCCGGCCCTGGAGCGGCGTGCGCGATCCTCGCCTGTACGTGGACACGCGCAGCCTTGCGCCGCCGCCGGCGCGCCCGGACCACGCGCGGCTGGCGACGGACTTCGCCGCCGCCGTGCGCACCGACTCCGTGCGCGCGGCCGAGGCGGCGCGCCAGTCGCTCGCGCGGCGGCAGGTCACCGTCTTCGGCCGCCGCGTGACGGTGGGCGGCGACTCCGCGGCCGCCGGCTTCCGCACCGAGGCCATCGAAGCGCGTCGCGACGTGCTGACCATGCCCGGCGACCGGATCATGTGGGAACGCCTGGAGCTGAGCAAACAGGACGGACAGCAGGCGCGCGACTCCGTATTCCGGGAGCGTGTCCGTGCCACCCGCGCGCGCAACGACGCGGGCCGCCGCCCGTAAGCCCAGCGCGGCCGCACGGCTCACGCGGAGGCACCGATGCCCGCGCGAGCCATGCGGCCGCTGTGTGTCAGAGCCGTTCCAGCACCTTGGCGGCCTCGCGCAGCGCGCCCGCGACGGCGCGGAAGACCGGGCGCAGCACTTCGGCCGGCGACGGGATGCGGGCGTGCGAGCTGTGGTGCGCGTAGGGGCCCGGCTCCGGCTCGGGCGTCATCACGCCCACGGCGGTTGGTGGAAGCCGGTTCGGCGGCACCAGCGCCCCGCTCGGCTCGGTTTCGGGCGTAAAGTCGTCGCTCATGGTGCCTCCCTGTTCGGTGACGTGGCGATCCGCCTCACCCGGTACGGCTCCCATCTCCCGCGGTTTCGCGGCGCCCCGCCGCGGACGGAATCCGGCGGGACGGAACCCGGCAGCAACGACGTATGTACAAGGTTTGTTCAACTTGTGCGTATGGGCGATGTAACACAGACTGTGTTAGTCGCATCACGTGTTTCTTTCTTCGCGGAAGTCTTCCCCGTGCAATCAGTCGAGTTCGCCCGGATCCCGCCCTGGGAGCAGATGCGCGCCCGCGTGGCCGCACACCTGAACGCGAATCCCTTCATCAGGGACGTCGCCGACGCGCCGGCGCTGGAGGCGAGCCGCTTCGGCGTGCGGATGCGCCTGGGCGGCGACGCCGTCTCGGTGATGCGCTTCCAGTGGTACCTCCCACTGACCGACGAGCGTGCCCTGCGACTTGCGTCGGACCTGGCGCTCCAGGCCCGCGGCGCGCGCGACGAAGCGGCCGCGTAGCGTCCCACCTGGCGGTTTCCCCAACCCCGTCATCGGGGAGGCAGGACCATGCCCTCGTACGAGTACCTTTGCGACACCTGCGGCCGCACCGCGGACCACCTGCGCCCGCGCGGCGACCGGGACCGTCCGACCCGCTGCGGCGACTGGGGTTGCAAGGGCCACCTGTCGCTCATCTCCCCCCTGCGCCCCGCGCCCCGGCCGCCGCCCCCCGTGCCCGCTCGCCCCTGAGCCGCGCCGGCACCGAAGCCCCTCCTCCGCCACGCGCGGGGGAGGGGCTTCGTGCATGTGGGCGCGTGCGCAAGATCGCGCCGCTTCGTATACTTCATCCCATGCGCGGCTGTTGTCCCTTTCCGCGCGCCGCACCTCCTGCGCCTCCCTCCCGTGCATCCACAGAGCAACGCGCTGCGGCAGCTCGCTGAGAAGTGGGCGAACGTGCCCGCCGGCGAGCTGGCGAACTCCCAATCGTACCTCACCGAGCTGGCGATGGCGTTGGGCGTGGCTCCGCCCCGGCCGCGGGGCTCCGGTTACGAGTTCGAGTACACCCTGCCGGTGATCGACCGCAGCGGGCGCGCCGTCACTATCCGCATCGACCTGTACCGGGCGGAGCACTTCATCCTGGAGGCCAAGGACACCGGCGGCGGCTCCGCGGCGGAGAAGGTGCTGCGTGGCGCGTACGCGCAGGCCAAGGGCTATGCGGGCGAGGTGCCGCACGGCCCGCCGCCGTACCTGCTGGTGCTGGACGTCGGCCGCACCCTTCTGGCGTGGGACCGCTGGGCGGGCACCTACGGCGGATTCGCGCTGGCGCGGCGCTTCGACCTGGCGACGCTCTGGCAGCGGCCGGACGACATCGAGCTTCTGCGCGCCATTTGGGAGAAGCCGGCCTCGCTCGATCCGCGGGGGCGCGCCGCCGCCGTCACGCGCGAGGTGGCGGCGCGGCTGGCCGAGCTTTCCGCCCTTCTGGAGGCGCGCGGCTTCGAGCAGGAGCGGGTCGCGCGCTTCCTGATGCGTTGCGTCTTCACCATGTTCGCCGAGGACGTGGAGCTCCTCCCCGAGAAGCCCTTTCAGACGGCGGTGCAGCAGTACGGCGAGAACCCGGCGGAGTTCGCCGAGGTGATGGCCGAGCTGTGGAAGTCGATGGACGAGGGGCGCCGCTTCGGGATGCGGAAGCTGCTGCGCTTCAACGGGCACTTCTTCCACGACGCCGAGGTGCTCCCCCTCACCCGCGACGATTTGGCCGTGCTCCTGCGCGCGGCCAAGGCGGACTGGCGCGAGGTGGAGCCCACCATTTTCGGCACGCTGCTGACGCGCGCGCTGGACGCGGAGGAGCGCCACCGCTTGGGCGCCGAGTACACGCCGCGCGAGTACGTGGAGCGCGTCGTCCGCCAGACGGTGGACGTTCCGGTGCGCGAGCGCTGGGGCGCCACTCTGGCCGAGGCGATGCGGCTGCGTGAGCGAGGGAAGAAGAAGGAGCGCGAAGCTGCCGAGCGGCTGCTGCGCGACTTCCTGGTGTGGCTGCGCGGGCTGCGCTTCCTGGACCCGGCGTGCGGGAGCGGCAATTTCCTCTACGTGACGCTACACACCGTGAAGCGCATCGAGTTGGAGGTGCTGCACGAGATCGAGCAGATCACCGGCCATCCCGAGCTGCCGCTGGAGGACGTGGGCCCGGCGCAGTTCCACGGCATCGAGGTGAAGCCGTGGGCGCGTGAGATCGCTGAGCTCACGCTGTGGATCGGCTACCACCAGTTCCGCCTCACGCACTTCAAGGGCGGCGCCGTCCCCGAGCCCGTACTCAAGGATACCGGCACGCTGGAGTTGCGCGACGCCGTGCTGGAGTGGGACGACGAGAGAGTGGAGGTGCCAGAGAAGTCGCGCCTCGATCCCACCCCGCGCATCAAGCACCCGGTGACGGGCAAGCTCGTTCCCGATCCCAACGCGCGCTTGCCGTACTATGAATATCGCGGCGCGCGCCAGGCGCTGTGGCCGCAGGCGGATTTCATAGTTGGGAACCCGCCGTACATGGGGCAGTACCGGATGCGAGAGTCGTTCGGGGATGGTTACGTGGATGCACTCCGTGCAGGTTACCCTGAGCTACCGGATAGTGCCGACTACGTGATGTACTGGTGGAGTCGTGCCGCATCTGCAGTAGCCAAGGGGCAGACGGTGCGTTCAGGGCTGATCACGACGAATACGATTACTCAAAAGCAGAATCGCGTTGCGATCGAAGCTGCGTCGTCCCATGGTGCGCATATCGTTTGGGCTGTAGCAGATCACCCTTGGATTGAGGCTGAAGCAGGGGCCGCCGTCCGTGTAGCTATGACGGTGATGGGACAGCAACCCGGGGAGGCGGTGCTGGTCGTTGTAGACGAAACCGGCAACGTCATTCGGGAAGTTGCTTCGACTCGCCTAAATGCCGATTTATCGACGCATGCTGACGTACCGGGTGCGGCGGCAGTGCCCCTAGCCGCGAACAAAGGCTTGGCGACCCCAGGAGTTAAGTTGCACGGAGCCGGGTTCATCCTTACGCCGGATGAAGCCCTCGCAATAAGAATGACGGGATCGCATTACATAGAGGTAGTGAAGCGTTATCTAAACGGGAAGGATCTCAACTCACGTCCGCGTGGAGTCTACGTGATAGACTTCGCGCTGATGGAAGAGGACGCGGCGCGTTTGTTTCCCCTAACCTTTGATATTGTGCGTGATCGGGTGAAGCCTGAACGCGATGCTAACAAGCGAGAGGGAAGGAAAACCTATTGGTGGCGATTCGGAGAGCCGAATCAGAAACTACGTTCTCTAATCGCAGGGTTGCCCAGATACATCGCGACGTCTGAGACATCGAAGCACCGTTTTTTCACGTTCTTGGATTCGGATGTCGCACCCGACAACATGCTAGTGTGTGTCGGTACAACGGAATGCTTCCACCTCGGAATTCTCAGCTCTAGACTCCACACCGTGTGGGCCGTCGCGGCTGGAGGACGGCTCGGCGTTGGCAACGATCCCCGGTATAACAAGTCGCTGTGCTTCGACCCGTTTCCATTCCCTGATCCCACCCCCGACCTCCGCGTGAAGATCGGTGAGGTGGCGGAGCGGCTGGACGAGCACCGCAAGGCTGCGCTGGCGCGCGACGAACGGGTGACGATGACGGGGATGTACAACGTGGTGGAGAAGCTCCGCTCGGGAGAGGCGCTGACGCCGAAGGAGCGCGACGTTCACCAGATCGCCGCGTGCGGGGTGCTGCGCGACCTGCACGACGAGCTGGACCGGCTGGTGGCGGAGGCGTACGGCTGGCCGTGGCCGATGGAGCGCGAGGCGATCCTGGAGCGGCTGGTGTCCCTGCACGACGAGCGGGTGGAGGAGGAGCGGCGTGGCCTCGTCCGCTGGTTGCGCCCCGAGTACCAGATCCCGCGCTTCGGCCGCGGCGGCGATGCGGGACCCGCGGCCGAACTGGCGCTCGCCGATGCCGACGCAACGCCCGCGGCCCCAGCCGAGCGGCGCCCTTGGCCCGCGGGCGCGGTGGAGCAGATCACGGCGCTCATGGCCCAGGTAGCCGCCGCCAGTGCCACCGCTGAGGAAGCCGCGGCGGCCTTTGACGGCGCCCCGCCCGCCCTGGTGCGGCAGTACCTCGACGCGCTTGTGATGGCGGGCGAGGTGCGCCTGGACCCGGACAGCGGGCGCTTCGCCCCCGTGGCGGAGCCGCTCTGACCCTCCACGCCGGGAAATGACCCGCGCATAAATTGGCGCAGTCGAATACATTGAGGGTGCCCCTGGAACGACTCCAGTGCGGCACCCTCTCTACTCCCGTCAGGAGCCAACCCCCATGCGCTACTTCCGCCTCACCCTCGCCGCCCTAGCCGTCTCCGCTGCCGCCGCTTGCAGTGACGGCGCCAACCCCGCCGCAACGATGCAGCCCCAAGCGCCGCGCTACGACGGTGGCGGAATGGTGGGCTCGGGCAACGTCAAAGACACCACGAGCGTCAGCAGTGGCACGAATAGCACCACTACAGGCGTCGACACTACGACCGCCGTCGCGCCGGGCGGGGGAACGTTCGGGTCGGGTAACTAGCCGACTGCCCCAGGATGAGGGTACGCATGGACTCTCCGGCGCGTCGTCCCCGCGTGCCCTCACCGCCCCCGCCAGTTCAGCCGCGAACGCGTCCCGCTCCTCCTGATCTTCCGAGAACCCCTCGTACATGGCGCTGTTCGGAACGGGCAGATACAGCTCCGCTACGAAGTCCTGCCAGTTCCGGCTGTGCGCCAGAACCTCCAACACCTTGTCGGCCTCGATGATGAAGTAACCCTCCCGGCGCCGCTCCGCTACGCCGCGGCACAGCTTCGCCATCTGGCGCGCCCGCTCCGGTTGTCCCGCCGAAATTGACGCAAAGGCCAACTGCGCGAGCGCAGCGGCGTGCCCCTCTTCCGTCTTCTGCGCCTGGATGTACGAATATGCTTCGGCCGCCGCCAGTTCGTAGATGTGCTCCGCCCCGATCTCCGCCGCGGCGCGGGCGATGTTCGAGAGCAAAACCGCACGGAATGAAGGTTCGTACACGAGCGGCTCTATGCTCTGGAAGGTCGTGAGCGCAAACCCCGCCTCGGCATAGGCGTGCATGAAGATCCAGGCGACGTCGTTGGCGAGTCTCACCAGCTGGCTGTGCCCCGGACCATACGCCAGGATTGCCTGGCGCACGTAAGCCATCCCTTTCTTCACATCCATGCGCTCGAACGACATAACGGCGAGGTCGTACAGCGCGTCGCCCTCGATGCGGCGCACACCATGGGTGCGGGCCGACTCCAGCGCCAGCAGATGGTAGTGGACGGCCTCCGGGAAGTTGCCCCGCTCACGATGAAGGTTTCCGAGGCCGGAGAGCGCGAACCCGTGATTCTCCCAGTCTCGCTCATCTTCCGCGCTGGCACGCGAGTAGGTGAGCCAAACTCCCGCCTCCTCCCAGAGGGCGAGTTTCCGGAGCAGTCGCCCAATCTGGTAAGCCAGCGCCACGTTCTGGGGAATCATCAGCAGTGCGGCCTGAAGGAATACCACCGCGCTCCGCTGCGCCTGCCGGTGCTCTGCCCAGCGCGACACCATCAGCAGCCCCAATGCGATGGCGGATTCCGTGTTGAAGTCCGGTTCTTCGCGGAGCAACTCAAACGTCCGCCAAACATGCTGAACGATCTCATCGGGCAAGTCATCCAGACTGGGTGGAGCAGCGTCCCTTGGCCGCTCGCCGTCCGGTGCGTTGCGCCACGCCTGCACCTCGTTCAGCAACTCCTCCAGAGCCGGCATCACCTCGCCGGGCAGCTCCTCCCTCAGTGCGGCCCGGGCCGAAGCCTCTTCATCTCCCACAACGAACGGAAACGGAAATGGGGGAACAAAGGGAGAGAGTGGCTTCTGCATGATCGGAGGACTTCGTGCGGAGAGTGACCTCAAGTGAGGCGTTCTTGGTACACTACAAACCGGGGCAGCCGGGCGCAAGGTTCGGCGCGTTTGGGACTACCCGCCTGCGTCGTTCACCTACACCTATTCGGAAGCTCGCCCGCATCGAACGACGAGCCCCTCCCCGCGTACAGGGGAGGGGCTTTCGCGTCGGACGATCAAGGAAGGGTCTTCCGCTACTCCGCCCTGAGCGCCTCCGTCGGCTCGACGTGGGGGGCGCGGCGGGTGGGGGCAATGGGGGCGAGCGCAGCTTCCAGCAACCGCACCGTCGCTACCAGAGAAGGCGGGAGAGGCTCTCTTCGGCCTGGATGTCACGCTCTATGGCGTCGGCGGCTTCCTCGTCCACCCCGCCGGCCCGCAGCACGTCACGAAGGGGGATGGGGATGGAAGAGCCGTGCGGGTCCTGCCACTCGGGAAGGGTGTGGGTGACGTCCACCAGCTTCCAGCGGTCCATGGCGCCGAACTCGGCGAACACCTCGTCCAGCACCTTCTCCTGGGCGGGGGACAGGGCGCCGCGCGGGGGCTCGCCAATCAGACGTACGGTGTAGCCGCTCGGTTCGGTGATGTGCTGGCGCCAGTAGCTGCGCTCGCCCGGCGCCTCCTCGGCAACGATCAGGTCGTACGTCTGGCTCAGCACGGGACCATGCTTCATGGAGACGTACCGATCGAAGGTGATCGGCCGCCCCAGTTCCAGAAGCGCCTTGCGGTCCGAGAGGCAGAGAAGCTTGATGAGCTTCATGTACGGCAGCGCCCCACCGCTCCTGTGGAGCAGGCGGGCCGCGGCCTCCGTTGCGGGTCGCTCGCGGAAGGTAAGCGCCATGAGCGGAATCGGTTGCGGGTTAGCAGGACTACCAAATATAAGCCGAAGATCACCCGCCGCAAGGACTTCGAGCCGCTCTCCAGCAAGCTTGGAACCGACGCCCGGCCCCTGAGACACCGCACATCCGGCACCCGTCGTGGCCCCGCCTACTCCGCCCTGAGCGCCTCCGTCGGTTCGACGCGGAGGGCGCGGCGGGTGGGGACGACGCAGGCGAGCAGGCACACGCCCAGCATGAACGCGGCGTAGCAGAGCAGGAGCGCGACCTGGCCGGCGGTGAATCCGCCGCCGGACGAGGCGAAGGCGGCAACGGCGATGACGGCTCCGCCCGCGGCGACGCCGAGGGACACCTGCGTCAGGGGGCGGCGGAAGATGGCGGCCACCACGCGGCGGGGGCTCGCGCCCAGCGCCACGCGCACGCCGATCTCGCGCGTGCGGCGCGCGACGGTGAAGGAGAGCACCGAGTAGATGCCCGCCAGCGCCAGGAGCAGCGCGATGCCGGTGAGCGCGAGCGTGATCCTGAGCCACACCCCCAGGAACCACAGCACCCCGCTCGTCACCTGGTCCACGCGCTGCACTTCGGAGATGCGCAGCGCGGGGTCCACCGCCGTCGCGATCTCGCGGAGGCGGGGGGCGAGCGCCAGCGGGTCGCCGCGGGCGTGGAGGACGACGAACGTCGGGCCCGCGCTTCCCGGGGCCGCCGGCAGGTAGAAGCCCGCGGCGCGGCCCTGCTGCGTCGCCGCGCCCATGCCGAGCTCGTCCACCACGCCGACGATCTCGTACCAGGGGCGCGCGTCGTCTGCCAGTGGGCCGCCGCGCTGCTCGCGGGCGAAGCGCACCCGCACGCCCACCGCGCTGCGCCCCTGGAGCACCTGGTCCACGAAGCCGCGGTCCACGATCACGGCGCGCGCGTCCGGCGCGAGGTCGCCGGGGTGGAAGCGGCGGCCGGCCACGATGGGGGCGCGCAGCACGTCGAAGTACGACGGATCGATCCGCGCGGTGCTCACCTCGCGCAGCGGCACGACGGCGGGCGTGCGGCCGGGCGCGGGCGCCGGCTCGTCCAGCTCGATGAAGCGCTCCACGTGGCCCGTGCGCGGAAGCCGGTCGACGAAGGTGACGCCGGCGACTTCGGGCTCGGCGGCCAGGCGCTGGCGCAGGGCTTCGAGGGTCGCGGTGAGCTTCGCGGCGTCCGGCTTGGCGGCCGCGTCCGGCGCGTCCATCTCCAGCTGGGCGGCGAGGTACTGCTCGGCGGCGAAGCCGGCGGGGAAGGAGCGGATGCGCGCCAGCTCGCGCTGCACCACCCAGGTGACGGCCGGGAATGCGACGGTGAATGCGACCTGCGTGATGATGACGGCGGTCCACACCCCGCCGAAGCGCACGCCGCCGCCGCCCGCCGTGGCCTGGCGCAGGCGCCCGCTGAGGCCGCGGGTGATCTTGAGCGCCGGCAGCACGCCCGCGATAGCGGCGCCCAGCAGCGTGAGCCCGCACGCGTAGAGCACGGCCGCGGGCGACAGGCGCACGTCGTACCAGAAGGGCAGGCGCCCCAGGTTCCCCTCCAGGAACTCCATTCCCCATCGCCGCAGCACGATGTAGGCTGCCGTGAGGCCGACGGCGGCCGCCACGGCCCCCAGCATGAGCGCCTCCGCGAAGAGCTGCGCGACGATGCGCCCGCGGGTGGCGCCCAGCGCGCTGCGCACCACGAGCTCCGTCTCGCGCGCGGAGGCGCGGGCGAAGAGCAGCAGCGCGACGTTGCCGCAGACGAGCACCAGCAGCATCAGCACGAAGAGGTTGAACGAGAGCATGAACGCCTGGTTGCTGGGCGACATCTCCGCGTACGACGAGGTGTACGGCACCACCTGGGGCCGCAGGTGCTTGTGCGTGGCGGGGTGCTGCGCCGCCATCCGCGCGCCGAGCACCGCGATCTGCACCCGCGCCTCATCGAACGAGACCCCCGGGGCCAGCCGGCCGAAGACGGTGACCGGTGGCCCGTCGCGCGGCGGCTGGTTCAGCACGTCGGTCTGCAGCGGGATCCAGGCGTCGTGCGACACGGGGAAGCCGAAGCTCTCCGGCATCACGCCGACCACCGTCGCGTATCCTTCCCCCAGCCGCACGCTGCGCCCGATCACCCCCGCGTCACCGGCAAAGCGCGTGCGCCACACATCGTGGCCCAGCACGACCACGGGTGGCGCGCCGGGTCGTTCGTCCGCCGGGGCCAGGACGCGGCCCAGCAGCGGGGCGCTGCGGTCGATGCGGAAAGCGGTGGCCGTGATCTCCGCGACCTGCACGGGGCTCGCGCCACCGCCGGGCGCGACGAGGTTGCGCGAATGGTCGCGGAAAGCGCCGATGTCCGTGACCGAGGTGAGCGCATCGCGCCAGACGGCGTAGTCGCGAAGGGCGCGGGGCTCGACGACGCCCTCCTCCGCATCCCACACGCGCACCTGCACGATGCGATGGCCGTCCGGCAGCGGCAGGGTGGGGTGGACGAACTGCGACACCATCTCGAAGGTGATGGCGCCCGCCCACACCGCGAAGGCCATCGCCAGCCCGCCGACGATGGTCAGCCCCGGATGCTTCACCAGCATCCGGCAGCCGAGCTTCACGTCGAGCGGCACGCTGCCGAGCCCCGTCCGCGGCCGGCGCGCGAAGAGGCGGCGGATGCGGGCCCGGAGTTCATGTGGCCGGATCATGGCGCCGCCTGCGTGGCGGGTACGGGCGCGCGGCCGAGCGCGATGCGGCCGATGGCTTCCGTGAGGTTGAGGTCCGACCCGAGGCTGCCCGTAGTGTTGGTGAGCATCGTGATGGAGAGCCGTTCCGCGGGGTACCAGACGTTCTCGCCCGAGTAGCCCGGCGTGGAGCCGTCGTGCACGATGACCGTGCCGCCGCCCGGCGTGGAACGGACGTACAGCCCCAGCCCGTACGGCACCGTCGCCCTTGCGGCCGCGCCTCGGGGCGTGGTCATGGCGGCGTACGAGGCGGCGGAGAGCACCCTGCCGCCGTGCAGCGCGCGGTTCCAGCGGGTGATGTCGCCCGCGTTGGAGCAGATGCCGCCCGCCAGCATCTGCGACGGATGGATGTAGGGCGCCGCGACGAGGGCGCCGGCGGGCGTGCGGTGGTACGCCTTCGCCACCCGCCCCGCCGCCTCCATGTCGCCGCACCATCCCAGCGTCGACAGCCCCAGCGGGCGGGCGATCTCGTCGCGGAGGACCTCGCCGTACGATTTGCCGTACAGCTTCTCCACCAGCGCGGCGAGGAGCATGTAGCCGGTGTTGGAATAGGCGAACCCCGCGCCGGCGGGCCGCACGGGCGCGGTGGAGCGCCCGGCCATCGCGATCAGCGAGTCGCGCGGCATGTCCTCGCCCGCGCGGCTCATCACGCGCCAGTCGCGCGGCAGGCCGGCGGTGTGGTTGAGGATCTGCTCGATGGTGATGCCGTTCCACTGCGGCTTCAGCCCCGCCAGGAAGCGGCCGATGGTGTCGTTCAGCGACAGCCTTCCGCGATCGACCTGCTTGAGCACGAGCGCAGCGGTGAACTGCTTGCTCATCGATCCGATGCGGTACGCGGTCGAGTTGTCCGCGCGGCGCTGGGCGGCGCTGTCCGCGAGTCCCCACGAGCGCTCGATGGGGGCCTCGTCGCCGCGCACGATCACCAGCGATACGCCCGTGACGCCGCGGGCGAGCACCTCCGCCTGGACGAAGGAGTCGATGCTCGCGGCGAGGCGCGCCGGGGCGGGCCGCTGCGCGTGGAGCGGCGAGGCGAAGGGGAGGGCGAGGAGGCTCGCCAGCGCGAGTCGGATCGGACGTGTCATGGCCGTGGCGGATGAGGGGATGGTCGTGCGGCTGCCGCAAAGCTGGAGGGCCGCATGACATCCCGGAAGCCGCTTTTCGCCGGATGGCAGATCGGGACCGTTGAACGGCGGTGCGGGCCGTCGCGGGGATGGTGTGCGGGTCGGTATCATCATCCAGCGCCCCGCCATCCCCCTTTTTCCACGATACGCGCTTGCTCGCACTGCACCTGATCCAACAGTCCGTCCGCGAGGCCGCGTCGTCGTTCACCGCGGAAGAGATCTCGACCGGCGCCATCCGCATTCCCGCCGGGCTGCTGGTGGCCTACGTCGTCAGCCGCCTGGTGCGGCGGGTGCCGTGGCCGCGGCCGTTCCGCTTCCTCTTCCTGGCGATGCACCTCGCCGCCGCGCCGCTGGCCGCCGCCGCCTGGCTCCTGCTGTCGAGCGCGGGGGAGACGCTGATCATGGGCGCGCCCTTCGTCGCGCGGCTCGACGCGGTCCGGCGGATGGCCGGGCCGGGGAGCGAGATGCTGATCATCGGGACCTTTCTCTACGCCATCGTGGCCGGGGTGTCGCTCGCCTTCGAGGGCTCCGCGCGCGCCAGCCGCGCCGAGGCGATGGCCGCGCGCACGCAGCTCGCGGCGCTGCGGGCGCAGCTCCAGCCGCACTTCCTCTTCAACGCGCTGCACACGGTGGTGCAGCTCATCCCCATCGAACCGCAGCGCGCCGCCGAGGCCGCGGAGCTCGTCGCCGACCTGCTGCGCACCACGCTGGAGGAGAAGCGCGACGAGGTGACGCTCCGCGACGAGTGGAGCTTCGTGTCGCGCTACCTGGCCATCGAGCGGATCCGCTTCGGCGAGCGGCTCGCCGTGCGCTCGGAGCTCCCGGATGCCCTGCTGGGCGAGCGCGTCCCCGCCTTCGCGCTGCAGACGCTGGTGGAGAACGCGGTGCTCCACGGCGCCGCCCCCCGCGTCGCCGCCACGGAGATCTTGGTCAGCGCAACGGGGAGCGCGCGCGAGCTGACGCTGTCGGTGCGCAACACGGGCGACGGCCCCGCCCGCGCCTCGGCGAACGGCACGGGAACGGGGCTGGCTCGGTTGCGCGAGCGGCTGGCGGTGCTCTACGGCGGCGCCGCGCGGCTGGCGTGCGGCCCAGTTGCGGACGGCGGTTACGAGGCGGTGCTCGTGGTGCCGCGGCGCGGGAGGGAGGGATGAAGGTGAGGACCTTCGTGGTGGACGACGAGCCGGTCGCGCGCGCCGGCATGCGCGCGATGCTGCGCGCCTTCGACTGGGTGGAGGTCGTGGGCGAGGCGGCGGATGGGGAGTCGGCGGTCGCGGGGATACAGGCGCTGCGGCCGGAGCTCGTCTTCCTGGACGTGCAGATGCCGGGGCTGCTGGGCACCGAGGTGCTGCGCCGGCTGGAGCGGCCGCCCTTCGTCATCTTCACCACGGCGTACTCGGAGCACGCCGTGACCGCCTTCGAGCTCGGTGCGGTGGACTACCTGCTGAAGCCGTTCGGCCCCACCCGCCTCGCCGCCGCCATGGAGCGCGTGCGCGCCGCCCTCGGCGAGCCGGCGCCGGCCGACCCCATCGAGCGGCTGAGCGGCGCGCTGGGCGGAGGGCCCATCAGCCGGCTCTTCGTGCGGATCGGCGGAGCCCTCGCCGCCCTGCCGGTGGAGCGCGTGTCGTGGTTCGAGGCGGACGGCGACTACGTGATCGCCCACGACGGCAACGCCCGCCACGTGCTGCATCTCTCGCTGAGCCGCCTCGTCACCCGCCTGGACCCGCGCCGCTTCGCGCGGGTGCACCGGGCGCACATCGTGAACCTGGACCACGTGCGCGCCTTCTGCCCCGACGCCCGCGGCAACCTGGAGGCGGAGATGCTGGACGGCGCGCGCGTGCCGGTGAGCCGCGCGCGGGCGCAGGAGATCCGCAGCCTGGGCAAATAACAGCCTCACACGGAGAAAAGCCACAGACAAAACCTCTTGCGGTTCTCTCTGTGGCTCTGTGTCTCTGTGTGAGACCACCGTTCAGGCGGTCGCGGCGCGGGGAGCGGCGCCGGAGCGCTCCAGCTGGCGCTCGCGGAGGCGGCCGCCGAGCCAGGCGTACGGCATCACCAGCGCGATGGCGAGGATGTGGTACCAGGCCGGGGCGTGGTCCCACCGCGCGATGCTTCCCGCGATGTTGAAGACGAGCCCGAGTACGCCGAGCACCAGGGCGTGCGCCATGGGCCGGTTCGGCGCCAGGCGCGCGGCCACGTAGCATCCAAAGATCGCGAAGACCGCCACGTACGCCTGCACCAGGAGGAGCACCGGCGTGCTGCTGACCGCGCCCTCCGCGTCGAAGGCGCCCGGCATGACGGCGCGGAGCAGCACGTCTCCGCTGACGGAAAGCACGCCGATGAGCACGAAGCCGAGTACGACCGCGCCGATGCTGCGCAACATGGGGAACCTCCGGGAAGAGACGGGGGAGCCGCGGGGAGAGGAAGCGAAGATGCGCGCGATCCTGACCGCGCGCAACGATCCCGTCGCGGCGCGGACCGGGGATGTCCGCGCCGCGATGGGGGCGAGCCTACTGCTGCGGGAGCGCGTCGATGCGGCGGAGGAGGGCGCGCCACACCATCACCTGCGCCTGGTCGCCGGGGAGGACGAACTCGGTGGTCCCCACGCGGGCGCGCAGCGTGTCCGCCGCGGCCAGCCGCCGCAGATCGGCCATGGGAATGGAGTAGCCGAGCGCCTCCTTCACCTGCACCATCCCGCCGCCGGCGCTCACGTCGCCGTCGTGCACCGCCCCGCCCAGGTTCACGCGGTCGCCCTTGTTGCTGATGAAGATCAGCTCGCTGTTGCGCAGGTACTGCCAGCCGTCGAAGCTGCGCGTCTGCATGATGAACACGACGTCGCGCGGGGGCTTCGCGTCGCGCCCTGGCGTCGTGAAGGAGGTCGTCGTCATCAGCAGCTGCCCGGGGGTCAGCGGGTCCCTCCCCGGCATGGCGATGGCGCCGTTGGCGACCACCGTGTTCTCGTTCTTGAACTCGTCGTAGCGCGACACCAAGGACTTGTCGGCCGTTTCCGGGCTGAACCGGAGCGCGGCCTGGACTGAACACGCCGCCAGCGACAGCGTCAACACCGCACCCGCGAAGGCAGGGAGCCTCATGTGGTACTTCTCCTGGAGATGATTGGGAAATCGGTTGGATCGACCGGGATTCGCCATCCCGTGCGGAGCCCTTGCGGGCGCCTGGCCAGCGGAGACAGATAGCAAAATATTGCGATTTTCAGGGCCTCTCGCCACCCCCTTTCCCGCCGCACGGGCGCGCCGCATATTGCCCCGCCGGCCTCGATCTGCTACACGCCCAGCCCCGCCCCTCCATCCGCCCCACGCCGGCGCACCCCGCGCCCGCGGCTCCCCGCCTCCGGAGTACTCATGCGCAGCCACTCCATCGCGCGTGCCCTGTTCGCCATCGCCATCCTCGCCGGCTCGCCCGCCGCCGCGCAGGTGGTGCGCGCGGGGACGCCCGTCACCGGGCGGCCACCGATGCGCGTCATCCCGGTCGCCCCAACGCCGCGCCCGGACGTGCCCCTGTTGATCGGCCTGAACACGGGGCACGCGATCCGGATCGACAACATGGCGGGCGCGGCGGTGCAGGAGCTGGCGAGCGACTTCCGCGCGACGAACACCACCACGACGGCGCCGCGCCTGGGCCTGGGTCCGCAGGGGCGGCTCATCGCGCTGGTTCCGGGAGGGGTGCCGCAGACGCGCGTCCTCCTCCCCACCCCCGGCTGGCAGATGCTGGACGGGCGGCTGCACAACGCCATCGACTTCGACATGGACGCCACGGGGCTGGTGATGTACGGGGTGCTGAGTTCCACGAAGCAGGTCTTCCGCTACGACATGGCGAGCCGCGAGCTGCGCCTGGTGGGCGGGCCGGGCACGGGGCCGGGGCAGCTGACGTTCCCGGAGCACACGGCCATCGACCCCATGGGGCGGATCTACGTGGCGGACGGCAACCGCATCGTGCGCATGAACGACATCACCGGCAACGGGTGGACTGCGTTCGGGTCGCATGGGGGCGGGAGGGGCCAGTTCAACTCCATTACAGGGCTGGCGGTGGACAGCAAGGGGCGGATCTACGCCTCGGACTACTTCAACAACCGCATCGTCAAGATCGACGACATCACGGGCGCCGGCTGGGCGGAGTACAGGACCGGGATCAGCTACCCGCGCGGTGTCGCCACCGACATGTACGACCGCCTGTACGTCGCGCTGCCCAGGGCCGATCGCGTGCTGCGGATGGACGACATCACGGGCGCCGGCCTCAAGCTGTTCGACCTGGGGCGCGTGCCCGGGTTCACCCGCCCCATGCACGCCGGCCCCGCGACCATCGTCCCCCTGCGCCCCGGACGCCGCGACGACGTACCGCGGTAGGGCGCGCGCGTGCATCGGGTGCGTGGCGCGTGGTTCGTCGCGCGGGCGGGCACGGGCAGCCACGTGGGGCGGCCCCTACGAGGGTCGGTGTGAATCGCAGAGATCGGGGTCGCGGCGAGGGTGGGCAGACACGCAGGTCTGCCCCTACGACGGATTCGCGGAACGCACAGGCATCCGCCCCCTCTCTCGATGACAGGAGGGCGCAGCCCTCTCCTGTTATCGGGAGAGGGGGCAGCGAGGAACGAGCGGGGGTGAGGGCCCCCGCAATCATTGCAGTCCCCGCCTTTGCGCACTATCCTGCTAGTCTCGCCGTGACCCACCCCCTCCCGTGCCACACCCGACGCGCATGACCCGCGACGCGTCCACCCTCCCGGACCCGATCCTGTTCGACGCGCTGTGGAGCGCACTCACCCCCGAAGCCAGCGGCGCGCTGGCGGCGGCGGTGAGCGACGTCGCGCTCGGAGAGGGGGAGGCGCTGTTCGGGCCGGGGCAGCCCACGCAGGCGCTGTACTTCGTGCTGGAGGGGCGGCTGCGCGCCGTGGACCGGGCGCCCGGCGCGCCCGAGGTCACCGTGCGGAGCTTCGAGGCGGGGGAGGCGCTGGACGAGATGCAGGTGCTCGCCGGCACGGGCGGGCCGCTGGCGCTGGTGGCGGACTCGCACGTGCGGCTGGCGTGCGTGGAGGGCCACGACGCGGACCGCCTGGTCGCCGAGTTCCCCGAAATACGCGAAGCGCGCGATCGGGTGCGGCACAGGCAGCTCCTCTGCCGGTTGCACGGGGTGTTCGGCACGTTCGACCGGGCGCTGTTGGACGACGTGGAGGCGACCGCGGGGTGGATGCAGCGCGCGCGCGGCGAGCTCCTCTTCGAGCAGGGCACCCACGCCGGCGAGCTGTACTTCGTGCTCAGCGGCCGAGTGCGCATCGTGGCCTTCGGCGCCGACGACCTGCCGCGCGTGCTGGGCGAGGCGGGGCCGGGGGAGAGCATCGGGGAGGCGGCCTTCTTCGGGAGCGACCGGCGTCCGGAGCGCGTGGAGGCGGTGCGCGACAGTGTCCTGGTCGGCTTCACCCCCGCCGAGTTCGACGCGCTCTCCACCCGCAGGCCGGGGCTGCTGCGCGCGGTCGCCTTTCGGCTGGCGGAGCGGCTGCACCGGCCGCCCCCCTCCGGCCCGCCGCGCGTCTCCGCCGTCGCCATCCTCCCCGCCACGCCGGGCGCGCCCGTGCGCGAGTTCGTGGAGCGGCTGGCGCGGGCGCTGGCGCCACACGGCTCCGTCCTGCGCCTGGACGCGGCGGAGGTGGAGGCGCGCATGGCCGAGCCGGGGATCGCGCAGGCGTGGGAGAGCGACGAGGTGGCGCACCTCCTGGCCTGGCTGGAGGGGCAGGAGACGGCCAACCGCTTCGTGCTCTACCAGGCGGACGAGCGCCCCACCGCCTGGACGCGCCGCTGCCTGCGCCGCGCCGACCGCGTCCTCCTCGTCGCCGACGCCCGCGCCGACTCGAAGCCCGGCGACCTGGAGCGCTCGCTCGCCGCCGCGGACGATGGGCGCCTCCCCGCGCCGCGCACCCTGGTGCTGGTGCACCCAGACGGATCGAAGGCGCCTTCGAAGACCCACGCCTGGCTCGCGGGCCGCGGCGTGGATGGCCACCAGCACGTGCGCTGGGACCGCGACGGAGACTTCGGGCGGGTGGCGCGCCTCCTCGCCGGGCGCACGGTCGGCGTGGTGCTGGGGGGCGGCGGGGCGCGCGGTCTGGCGCATGTCGGCATGCTGCGCGCGATGGACGAGGCCGGCATCCCCATCGACCTGATCGGCGGCACCAGCATGGGCGCGCTGGTGGCCGCGCAGTACGCGCAGGGGTTCGACGCGGCGCGCATCGTGGAGGCCAAGCGCCACGTTTACCTCAAGATGGCGCCGCACAAGGGATGGACCCTCCCCGTCCTCTCGCTGGTGGGGACGCGCCTCCCCGAGATCACCGGCAAGCAGGTGCACGGCGACCTGGAGGTGGAGGACCTGTGGACGCCCTTCTTCTGCGTCTCCAGCGACCTGACGGCGGCCGAGATGGTGGTGCACCGCGAGGGGCTGGTGCGGCGCGTGGTGCTGGCCAGCAGCTCCCTCCCCGCCTTCGCCGTGCCCGTGCTGCACGGCAACCACCTGCTGGTGGACGGCGGGCTGGTGAACAACGTCCCTGTGGACGTCGCGCGGCAGCTTGGGTGCGGTACCGTCTTCGCCGCCGAGGTGTCCATCGAGTCCGACGAAGGATTCACCTGCGAGCGCGTGCCCAGCGCGTGGGAGGTGCTGCGGGCGCGCTTCATGGGCGGGGCGCGCGTGCGCTTCCCCTCGCTCCTCGAAGTGGCGATGCGGGCTACCGTCCTCCACGCCACCTACCGCCAGCGCGTCACCCTGCTGGACGCCGACTTCGCCTTCCGGCCGCCGATCGAGCGGTTCGGGATGATGGACTTCCCCCGCCTGGACGAGATCGTCGAGGCAGGGTACGAGCACGCGCGCCAGGCGATCGCCGGGTGGCGCGAAGCAGGCCGCCTGGACGCCCTGCTGGGCCCCCGCGCGGCGCCGTCCCCCACCCTACCCTCTCCCACACCATGATCGCCACCGCCATCCCCACCCTGCGCCAGGCGGAACGCCGCATCGCCGCCGCGGGCGCACCCGCCTTCGCCATCCGCATGATGGACGGCTCGCTCCGGTCCTTTGGGAACGGCGCGCCGGTGTTCACCCTGGTGATCCGCGACAAGCGCGCGGCCGCCGCGCTCGCCTCCATGGACAAGCTGGCGGTGGCCGACGCGTACGTGGACGGCAGCCTGGACGTGGAAGGGGATTTCGAGCGCGCCTTCGAGATCCGCGAATCCCTCAGCGACCGGCACCCGCTGCGCTACGCATGGCGCTTCCTGCGCCCGCTGATGTTCGGGCGCACGAAGGCGGACGCGGCGTTCATCGCCGAGCACTACGACACCGACTCCGAGTTCTTTCTCAGCTTCCTGGACACGCGCCACCGCTGCTACTCGCAGGGCATCTTCGAGCACGACGACGAGCCGCTCGAGGACGCCATCACGCGCAAGATCGAGTTCGCGCTGGACTCGGTCGGTGCCCAGCCGGGGGACCGGCTGCTGGACATCGGCGGCGGGTGGGGCGCGATGACGGAGCACGCGGGCCGCCTGGGGATCAACGTCACCTCGCTGACCATCTCGCGCGCGTCGGAGGATTTCATCCGCGGGCTGATCGACCGCGAGGGGCTCCCCTGCCGCGTCGTCCGCGAGCACCTGATGGAGCACACCCCGGACGAGCCGTACGACGCCATCGTTAACCTGGGCGTCACGGAGCACCTCCCTGACTATCCCGCCACGCTGAAGAAGTACCAGACGCTGCTCAAGCCGGGGGGCCGCATCTACCTGGATGCCAGCGCCACGCGCCGCAAGCACAGCCACTCCACCTTTCTGGAGAGCCGCGTCTACCCCGGCGACGGCACCCTGATGTGCCTGCACGAGTACCTGACGGACGTGGCCGCCACCCCGTTCCAGGTGATCTCGGTGCACGACGACCGGCACAGCTACGAGCTCACCTGCCGTGCCTGGGCGCGCAACCTGGACCGTGCCCGCGACGAGATCGAGGCCCGCTTCGGCACGCGCCACTACCGCGTCTTCCGCATCTACCTCTGGGGCTGCGCCGACGCCTTCCGCCGCGACCTGACGCAGGCGTACCGGGTGGTGATGCGGCTGCCGTAGGGCCCCCTCCCCCCGGCCCCCTCCCCCGCCTGCGGGGGCGCACGGCGGGGAGGGGGAGAACTCCGCGCAGAGACGGCTTCAGCCGTCTTCGCGTGGTCCCAGCCGGGGGCTTCAGCCCCCGGCGATTTCATCCCCCGCGATCTGCGCCCCAAACCTGCGAAGGCAGGTTTCCCGCAGTTGTTGCAGCGGTTTCAACCGCCGGCCCCGCACTCACGCACTAACGCACTCTATTTTATCCCGTGGACCGCCCCATCACCCTCCCCCTCTGGGCCGCCATCCTCCTGTTCCTCCTCGCCGCGTGGGCGGCGCTGGACAGGCTGATGGTGCCCAGCGTCCGCTGGCTGGTGCGGCAGCGGACCAACCGGGTGATCGAGGAGCTGAACACGCGCCTCCCCTTCGAGATCCCGCCGTTCAAGCTCACCAAGGGCCAGGTGCTGATCGACCGGCTGGTGTACGACGCGCGCGTGGTGGAGGCGGCGGAGGCCCACGCCCGCGAGCACCGCATGCCGCGCGAGGTCGTGATGGCAAAGGTGGAGCGGTACGCGCGCGAGATCGTCCCCTCCTTCAACGCGTACCTGTACTTCCGCGTGGGGTACTGGATGGCCCGGCGCGTGGCGCGCTTCCTCTACCGGGTGCGGCTGGGGTGGAGCGACGAGGTGGGGCTGGCCGGCATCCCCCGCGGCAGCACGGTGGTGTTCGTGATGAACCACCGCAGCAACATGGACTACGTGCTCGTCGGCTACCTCGCCTCGGACCGGGCGGCGCTGTCGTACGCGGTGGGGGAGTGGGCGCGCATCTGGCCGCTCCACATGCTGATCCGCTCCATGGGCGCCTACTTCGTGCGGCGCGGCTCCGGGAACGCGCTGTACCGGCGCGTCCTGGAGCGCTACGTTTTCATGGCGACGCAGGCCGGCGTCACCCAGGCCGTGTACCCGGAGGGCGGGCTGAGCCGCGACGGCGCCCTGCGACCGCCCAAATTGGGGCTGCTGGACTACATCCTGCGCGCCTTCGATCCGCACGGCGAGCGCGACCTGGTGTTCGTGCCGGTGGGCCTCAACTATGACCGCGTGCTGGAGGACCGCACCCTCCTGGCCGACACCCTCCCCGGGCGGCCGAAGGCAGGGCGCTGGGAGGCGGCGCGCAACTCCCTGGCCTTCGTGTGGCGCAACCTGTGGCTGATGGCCCGCAACCGCTGGCACCGCTTCGGCTACGCCTGCGCCTGCTTCGGGACGCCGGTGTCCATGCGGGCCCACTGCGAGGCGCGCGGCATCGACCCGCGCGCGCTGCAGGGCGACGAGAGGCACGCCGTGGTCGAGGAGCTCGGCGCCGAGCTGATGCGCGCGGTCGGCGCCGCCATCCCCGTGCTCCCGGTCTCGCTGGCGGCCACCGTCTTCCTGCGCGGCGCGGGTCCGCTGAGCGAGCTGGAGCTCAAGGCCGGCGTGCACGCGCTGGCGCAGAGCGCGGAGGCGGCGGGCGCGCGCGTCTACGTCCCGCGCCGCGACCTGGACTACGCGGTGACCGTGGGCCTGCGCATGCTCACCCTGCGCCACCTGGTCACCGAGGACGCGGACGGCCTCTTTCGCCCCGCGCCCGGCGAGGAGGCGGTGCTGCGCTACTACGCCAACTCCATCGCCCACCTCCTCCCCGTCGAGGAGCCGGCAGCGGTCTGAAAAGCAATCTCACACAGAGACACGGAGACACAGAGAGAAAAGAGGAGGTGTCTCTCCATTTCCTTCTCTGTGTCTCTGTGGCTCTGTGTGAGGCCAGCAGTTCTTTCGAAACAAGGAGTACCCAGAATGGCAAAGCCGGTGATGCTGGCGGTGGACGACGACCCGGAGGTGCTCCAGGCCGTCTCCCGCGATCTGCGCAGGCGCTACGGCGAGCGCTACCGCATCGTGAGGGCCGATGCCGGCGCCGTCGCGCTGGACGCGGTGCGCGAGCTGAAGCGCAAGAACGAGCCGCTGGCGCTCTTCCTGGTGGACCAGCGGATGCCGCGCATGACCGGCGTCGAGTTCCTGGAGGAGGCGGCCAAGCTCTTCCCGGACGCCAAGCGCGCCCTGCTCACGGCGTACGCGGACACCGAGGCGGCGATCCGCGCCATCAACCGCGCCCACATCGACTACTACCTCCTGAAGCCGTGGGACCCGCCGGAGGAGTCGCTGTACCCCATGCTGGACGACCTGCTGGAGGACTGGCAGGCGGGGTACCGGCCGCGCTTCGAGGGGATCCGCGTGCTGGGGCACCGCTGGAACCCGCAGGCGCACGCGCTGCGCGACTTCCTGGCCCGCCACCAGATCCCCTACCGCTGGACGGACCTGGAGGCGCAGCCCGATCCCGCCGCCGCGCTGCTGGAGGCGGGGCTCGATCCCAACGTCGCGCTCCCCGCCGTGGTGCTGGAGGACGGGCGCGTGCTGGAGCACACCGACCTGGCCACCGTCGCCGAGGCGGTGGGGCTGCGCACGCGCGCGGAGAAGAAGTTCTACGAGCTGGCCATCGTGGGCGCGGGGCCGGCGGGGCTGGCCGCGGCGGTGTACGGCGCCAGCGAGGGGCTCAAGACGGTGATGCTGGAGCGCGAGGCGCCCGGCGGCCAGGCGGGGCAGAGCTCGCGCATCGAGAACTACCTGGGCTTCCCCGCCGGGCTCAGCGGCGCGGACCTCACGCGGCGGGCCGTGATGCAGGCCCGCAAGTTCGGCGCGGAGATCCTGGCGCCGCAGAGCGTGGCCGGCGTGCGCGTGGATGGGCCCTACCGCCAGGTGATCCTTGCGGACGGCAGCGAGATCGCCTGCCACGCGCTCCTCATCGCCAGCGGCGTGTCGTACCGCAAGCTGGACGTGCCGGGGTGCGACGAGCTCTCCGGGCGCGGCGTCTACTACGGCGCGGCGGCCACCGAGGCGGCGGCGTACCGCGGCGAGGACGTCTACGTGGTGGGCGGCGGCAACTCGGCCGGCCAGGCGGCGATGTACTTCTCCAACTACGCGCGCCAGGTATCCATCGTGGTGCGCGGCGCGGGGCTGGCCGCCACCATGAGCCAGTACCTGGTCGACCAGATCGGCGAAACGCCCAACATCCGCATCCTCCCCCACACCACCGTGGACGAGATCGTGGGGCACGACCACCTCGAAAAGCTCACCCTGCGCAACACGGAGACGGGCGGGTGCGAGCAGGTGGAGGCGGCGGGGCTCTTCATCTTCATCGGCGCCGCGCCGCGCACCGAGTGGCTGGAGGGTGTGGTGGCGCGCGACCGCAACGGCTTCATCCTCACCGGCCCGGACCTGCCCGCGGACGCGCGCGGCAGGCCCCGCGGGTGGCAGCTGGAGCGCGATCCTTTCCTGATGGAGGCGAGCGTCCCGGGGATCTTCGTGGCGGGTGACGTGCGCGCCAACTCGGTCAAGCGCGTCGCATCGGGCGTGGGCGAGGGCGCAATCGCAGTGCAGTTCATCCACCGCTACCTGGCCGAGCTGTGATCCGCCCCGACGAGCTGCGCACCGTACCCCTCCTCGCCGACCTGGCCGACGAGGAGCTCGCCTACCTCGCCTCCATCGCCGAGGAGCGGGAGTACGCGCCGGGGCAGGCCATCGCGCCGCAGGGGGCACCCGCGGAGTCGATGTTCATCATCCTGGAGGGGGAGATCCAGTACGGGCAGGAGGGGGTGGCGGACGGGCGCCTGGTCACGCGGCAGGCGGGTGACGTCACCGGACTCCTCCCCTTCAGCCGGATGACGCACTACGTGGGGACGGTGCGGGCGCTGGCGCACACGCGCGCCGCCCGCATCGCGCGCGAGCACTTCCCGGAGATGCTTCGCCGCGTGCCCGTGCTGGAGGCGCGGCTGATCGGCGCCCTCACGGACCGGGTGCGCGAGACCACGCGCGCCGAGCAGCAGCGCGAAAAGCTGATGGCGCTGGGGCGGCTCTCGGCCGGGCTGGCGCACGAGATGAACAACCCCGCCGCGGCGCTGCGCCGGGCCACATCGCACATGCGCGAGCGGCTGCGCGTCCTTCCCGAGCGCACGGTTAACCTGGCGGGGTGCAACCTGGGCATCGTGCAGTTCTCCTCGCTGGCCGCGCTCCTCACGCGCACCATGAGCTCCGGCCCCGCCGAGCGCCTGGCTCCGCTGCAGGCCAGCGAGCGCGAGGAGGAGGTGGGCGCCTGGCTGGAGGACCGCGGCGTCCCCGAGGCGTGGACGCTGGCCGTGACCTTCGTCGCATCGGGGATGGGGACGGCGGAGCTGGAGGAGCTCGCCGCCTCCCTTCCTGAAAAGGCGGTGCGCGACGCGGTGGCGTGGCTGGGCGGCGGACTGGAGGCGGAGCTGCTGCTGCGCGAGATGGAGGACGCCGCCGCCCGCATATCCGGGCTGGTGGCGTCGGTCAAGAGCTACTCGCACATGGACGAGTCGCAGGCGCGCACCGAGACCGACCTGCACGAGGGGCTGGAGAGCACGCTCACCATGCTGGCGTACAAGACGGGCGAGCGGCGCGCGCGGGTGGAGCGCGACTACGACGCATCGCTCCCGCGCGTGTGGGCGAACGCGGGGGAGCTGAACCAGGTGTGGACCAACCTGCTGGACAACGCGCTGGACGCCGTGGCCCCCGGCGGACGCATCACCATCCGCACGGTTCACCGCGGCGGCGACGCCATCGTGGAGATCCGCGACGACGGCCCCGGCATCCCCGCCGAGATCCAGGAGCGGATCTGGGAGCCGTTCTTCACCACCAAGGACGTGGGCGAGGGCTCCGGGCTGGGGCTGGACATCGTGCGCCGCATCGTCGTGCGGCAGCACCGCGGCGACGTGGGGGTGGAGAGCCGCCCCGGCGACACCTGCTTCCGCGTGCGCCTCCCCCTCCGCGGCCCGGGGGAGGAGTGACCTCCCCGACCGACGCGTCGCCCCCCGCGGGGAGTGGCGGGGCGATGCTCCACGACCCGGAGGAGCGGCGCCTCTTTCCGCGCTTCACCCCCGAACAGCTGGAGATGCTGGCCGGCTACGGCGAGCGCGTCACGTTTGCGCCCGGCGCGCGGCTCTTCGAGCAGGGGGACGCGCACCAGTACCTATTCGTGGTGCTGGCCGGCGAGGTGCGCATCACCAAGATGGCGGGGGGCGAGGAGCTGCTTCTGGCCCTCCACCAGGTGGGCGAGTTCAGCGGCGAGCTCTCCATCCTCTCCGGCGGCCCCGCCATCGCCACGGGGACGGCGGTGGGGGAGGTGGAGGCGCTGCGGATCCCCGTCCCCCGCCTGCGCGAGCTGATCGTGAGCTGCGCGCCGGTGGCCGAGACGGTGCTCCCCGCGCTCGCCGGTCGCGTGCAGGAGGTGGACTCGGAGCTCCGCCAGCAGGAGAAGCTGGCTGCGCTGGGGCGGATGGCGGCCGGCCTGGCGCACGAGCTCAACAACCCCGCCGCCGCCGTGCGCCGCGCCGCCGCACAGCTGGACGAGACGGTGGACGATGCCCAGTGCGCCGCCCTGCGCCTGCACGCGCACCCGCTCGCGCCAGAGCAGCAGGCGCTCCTGGATCGCCTCCACACCGAATCCCGCGCCTTCTGCGCCACCGCCGCCCCCATGCGGCCGCTGGAGCGGAGCGGGCTGGAGGACGAGGTGGCGGACTGGCTGGAGGACCACGGCGTTGGCGAGGCGTGGAAGCTGGCGCCGACGCTGGTGGAGGGCGGCGTGTCGCCCGCGCGGCTGGACGAGGTGGCGGAAGGGATGGGGCCCGAGCGGCTGGGGGACACGGTGGAGTGGCTGGCCGCCACCCTCGCCGCCGCCGCCCTGCTGCGCGAAGTGGTGCAGAGCGCCGACCGCATCTCCTTCCTGGTGCACTCCATCAAGGAGTACTCGCACCTGGACCAGGCGCCCGAGCTGCAGGAGGTGGATCTGCACGCCGGGCTGGAGAGCACGCTCACCCTCCTCCACCACAAGCTGAAGCGCGGCATCGAGGTGGTGCGCGAGTACGACCGCTCCCTTCCGCGCGTCTGCGTCTATCCGGGCGAGCTGAACCAGGTGTGGACCAACCTGATCGACAACGCGGTGGACGCCATGAAGGGCACGGGCCGCCTCGTCGTGCGCACCGCGCTGGACGGCGACCACGCGACGGTGGAGATCGCCGACGACGGCCCCGGCATTCCGCAGGAGCTGCGGAGCCGCATCTGGGAGCCGTTCTTCACCACCAAGGGTGTGGGTGAGGGGAGCGGGTTGGGGCTGGACATCGTGCGCCGCATCGTGCACCGGCGCCACGGAGGCACCATCCGCGTGGACTCCCGCCCCGGGGAGACGAGATTTCGGATTTCGCTGCCGATTGCGGGGCCGCCGAAAGCGGGGGTGGTAGCCGGCGGTTGAAACCGCTGCAACAACCGCGGGAAACCTGCCTTCGCAGGTTTGGGGGCGGCGGGCACCGGCGCCGCATTGTCGAGGGCTGAGTCGCCGGGGGCTGAAGCCCCCGGCTGGAACCACGCGAAGACGGCTGAAGCCGTCTCGTGCGCGGCCGGTTTTGGTGCACGGGCGTGGCATTGGGCCATCGCACACGGAGTTCTCCCCCTCGCCCGCCCTGCGCCCCCGCAGGCGGGGGAGGGGGTCGGGGGAAGGGGGCCCTCCCTCAAAACAACGCACTTCCCTTCCTCGGAGCGTTCCCCATGCAGCGCTGCACTCACACCGACCAGATCCGCGACGTGAGCCCCAACAGCAGGGGCTGCGAGGAGTGCCTGAAGATCGGAAGCGGGTGGGTTCACCTGCGGCTGTGCCTGTCGTGCGGACACGTGGGGTGCTGCGATTCGTCGCCCAACCGGCACGCCACGAAGCACTTCCACGTTACGACGCACCCCATCGTGCAGAGCATCGAGCCGGGGGAGAGCTGGCGGTGGTGCTACGCGGACGAGGTGGAGGTGGTGTAGGGAGGGCGGGGCGCATTTTTCTTCAAGACCGGTGGAAGGCGTAGTGACAAATTGCACGCCGGTTCTTGCGCGCCCCTCCTTCCGTCCGATGCCGATGATCGACGCCGCCCCCCGTAACACACCGCCGCCGTCAGCGGATGGCGATGGCCGCGCCGCGCCTTACGTGTCGCGTGCCCGCGCTTACCTGGATGAGCACTGGATCCGCAATGTCCCGCTGGACGAGCTCGCCGGCGTGGCCGGGGTGAGCAAGTTCCACCTCGCGCGCCGCTTCACCGAGGCCGTGGGGATTCCGCCGCATACCTACCAGAACCGCGTGCGCGTCGACCGAGCCATGGAGATGCTGCGCGACGGCACCTCGGTGCAGGATGCCGCCGTGCGCACCGGCTTTTCCGACGCCAGCCACCTATGCCGCCACTTCAAGCGTTTTACCGGCACCACGCCGGGCCGCTACGCGCGCGAGCGGCCGGGCCTCGTCGCGGTCGCGGTGTGAGCAGGGCGGCGCCGGGCATCCGCTGAGACGGTAGCAGCGGCGGAAACGCCTGCACATAAAGATCTTGCTCCGCTCGACGTAGCTCGAGCGCAGCGCCAGAAGGGGAGCGGGAGGGGGCCCGGCTAGCGGCCGACGCCCTCCCGCACCTTCGTGCATCCAGCGCCCGGAGTAAACGTCAGTTTCACGCCATACAATTGGCCGCCAATTTGCGAGCCGCACCGGTATGGCGGCGCTCCGTAAGCGTCGGAACGGTCTACTCTGCAGAGGTGCGCGGTGGCGAGCAAGGTGCTGGAAGAACAGGTGCGGGTGTGGCGCCCCGCGGTTCTCCCGGGAGTGGAGGTCATGCGGGTGGACGGCAGCCACCGGCTGTGGCGCTGGTACCACGAAGTGTATGCCCTGACTACGGTTTACCGCGGAACGGGTGAGTACCGCTATCGCCAGGAAACGCACCCGGTGCGCCCCGGCGACACGCTGATGATGGAGCCCGGCGAGGTCCACGCCGACCGCCGGGTGGACGGGCCGGCTTCCTTTCGCGTCCTGTTCGTGGCCCCGGAGGTGCTCGCGCGCTACCGTGGCGGGAGCGTGGAGCCGGTGCATCTGCGTCCCGCCTGTACCTCCGATGCCACACTTTTCCGCGCCATCACCGCGCTGCACGCGGCGCTGGACCGCGACGCTTCGGCGCTGGAGGCGCAGTGCCGGCTGGCGCTGGTGCTGGACGAGGTGCTGCGCCGCTTCGTGGAGCCGGCCCCCCGCCCCGCCCCGGCCGACCCGAGCTCGGCCGCCCTTCTCCGCGCGCGCGACCTGCTGCACGAGTCGCCGGGGCGCGCGGTGTCGCTGGACGACCTGGCGGCTGCGGCGGGGCTGAGCAAGTTCCACCTGCTGCGCGCCTTCGCCAAGCGCTTCGGGGTGCCGCCGCACACGTACCACACGCAGCTGCGCATCGCCACTGCCCGCTCCCTTCTGGCCAATGGCGTCTCCATCAGCCGCGCCGCGCTGGAGGCGGGCTTCGCGGACCAGAGCCACCTGACGCGCTACTTCGCCCGCAACGTGGGCGTCACCCCCGGCGCGTACGTCCGCAACACCCGCGGCGCGCCCGAATGGACCGGCTCCGGCGACGCCTGGTCCGAGCACGACACCGAGCTCGCGACCGTCTGACCTGAACCGCAGTCCCAGTACAACGGAGGCCCGGAGAGACCATCTCCCCGGGCCTCCGTTTCGTTTGCCTCACGCGGAGACGCGGAGACGCGAAGAAAGGCAACTGCTTGGCTCACACGGAGACACAGAGGCACAGAGGCACAGAGAGAAAAGCAAAAGAGTTTTCTTTGTGGCTTGCAGTTCCCTCTGTGCCCTCTGTGTGAGCTTTTCTGTTGTTTCCTCTCTGCGGCTCCGCGTCTCCGCGTGAGCCCCCTTCTGTTCCGATTTTCGGCCGGAGAGATCCACTCGCGAACGGGCGGCGTAGCTACAGGAAGGGAATGATGAACGGCGCTCAGCCCGGGCCCTCCCATCCCCGACTGGAAGGCAACGCAGGACCCGGCACCGGAGCGCTTGGCTCCGCCGGAATCAACAACCAGCAGGGAGGGACCCCCATGAGGATGTCGTTCTCGGCCCGACGCGGAGCCGCGGCGGTGCTGCTCGCAGCAGCGTCCGTGGCCACGGTGGCCGGAGTAAGGCAGGTGGTGGGATCGGACCACCAGGACACACCCGAAGTCGAGCTCAGCCCCCGGCTGGACATCAACGACGTGTACGTGTTCCCCGGCAGCACCACGGACCGCGTGGCCCTGGTGATGACCACGCAGTCGCCCATCACGCCGGCCAACACGTCGGCCGCGCGCTTCGACCCGAACGCGCTGTACCAGATCAAGATCGACAACACCGGCGACGCCATCGAGGACCTGGTCATCCAGTTCCAGTTCGACGACGCGGCCACCGGCGGCGGGCAGCAGGTGGGGATGTTCGGGCCCATCGTGCCGACGACGCGCGGCATGCTGAACCGGGTGGCCAAGAGCACGCCCGACCTGGTGGGCGCCATGGGCGGCACCCTCACCACCGGCACGGGCGCCACGCAGGTGCAGCTCTTCACGGGGCCGCGTGACGATCCGTTCTACATCGACCTCGAGCAGTTCTTCCGCATCCTCCCGGACCGCCGCCCGTCGCGCGGGCCGGCGTCGACGATCACCAAGTCCGCCAACGCGTTCCGGCCGGCCACCATCGCCAACCCGGGCCCGTTCGACGCGACCCGCGGCCCCGCGGTGGACTTCCTGGCGCCCTTCAACTCGATGGCGATCGTCGTGGAGCTGCCGGAGTCGGCGCTGCGCAGCGCCACGGGTGGCAACAACATCGGCGTTTGGGCGACCGTCAGCCGCTGATCCTACGACGAAACGGATAAAGGAGATCGAGAGATGAAGATGCGCTTCGCAGCCATTGCCGTGCTCGCCGCCGCCGCCCTCGTGGGGGCATGCGACGACGAAGACACGCGCACCATTACCGACGTGGTCACCGTGACCGTCCGCGACACGATCCGGATCGGCAACACCACCACGACGTTCGACCAGATCGAGTACCTCGCCAACCCGCTGGTGAGCGAGGTGTTCGTGGAGAAGCGGGAGCACCCGCACTACAACAACATCATCCCGTCCGAGAGCCGCGCGGAGTTCCGCGACGACCTGGTGTCGTTCATGACGACGGTGGCCGGGCGCGACGCCGCCTACGCCGGAGCCGTGGCCGACGCCCTCCTCCCCGACATGCTGGTGGTGCGGATGGACCGCGCGGCCGGCGTGACCTCCGCCAACGTGGCGACCGCCGCCACGGTGGGGTGGCTGACCCACGCGCTCGATCCCGCCAACGGCTACGGCGGCCGCAAGCTGGACGGCGACGACGCGGTGGACAAGGGGCTGAGCGTGATCTTTGGCAACGCCCTGGGCAACAACAACAACAACAGCCCGGGGCTGGTGACGGACAACGTGCCGGACACGAAGGCCGACCTTACCGCCTTCCCGTACGTGGCCGCGCCCAACCCCTGATGGAAGGAGCGCCGGGCCGCCGTCTAGAAGGCCGACGCGACCCCCGTGCTCCATCGACGCGCCTCGGCACGGGCACGGATGACGGCGGCGGCTCCGGCGCGACCACCTCGATCAAACATGGCAAGAGAGGAGTGAATAGATGAAGCTCACATGGAGGTCCGCCGCGATGGCGGCGCTGCTTGCGGCCCCGGCGGGGCAGGCAGCGGCGCAGGAGATGGGAACGCCGCGGGCCAGCCAGTTCGACATTGGCGTGTACGCGGGCGGCTCGGCGACGAGCCGGTGGTACGAGAGCAGGACGATCACGCTGAACGGTACGGACACGCCCACGGAGAACGACGACCGCGAGGCGGCCAAGCCCGGGTACGCGCCCGCGTTCGGCGCGCACGCCACCTTCTGGGCGACGCCGATGTTCGGCATCCGGGTGCACGGCGCCTACGTGCCCATGCGCGTGCCGACGGTGAGCGAAGGGTTCTTCGACATCTTCGACGACGCTGGGAACCGGAAGGCGTATACGCTCAACAGCTACTTCTACGACGTGAACCTGGCGGCGCGCCCGTTCGTCCGCAGCGGCAACTGGTACCGCGGCGTCTACCTGTTCGCGGGCGGTGGCGGGCTGACGGTGGACCAGGCCGGCGAGGACCGCCCCGCATGCGAGCCGCGGACCTTTGCGCAGGCGGCCTGCCTGAGCTACGAGCCGGACCACGCCACCGTGGGCCAGGGCACCGCCGGCGCGGGGATCGACCTCCTGCGCTTCACCGAGATGCTGGGCGTCTTCGGCGAGATCGCGGCGCACGTCTACGACTCGCCGGTGCACGTGGGTGACGGCTTCATCGGCCCCATCACCCAGCCGACGGGGAGCACGGTCCGCATCGCCGACGACCGCACCGCCGTGACGACGCGCGTGGTGATCGGCCTCAAGGCGATGTTCGGCAACCTGATCGAGGCTCCGGTGATGGCGCCGCCCCCGCCGCCGATTCTCGAGACGCCACAGCCGATGCAGCCACCCACGCCGCCGCCGCCCGTCGTCGAGATGCAGACGATCCAGGTGTGCGTGGTGCAGGACGGCAGCCTGACCAACGTATCGGCGATGTACAACCCGACGGCCGGCGACACCACGGTCAACGGGCAGCCGTTCGCGACGGCCCACCCGATGGGTGCGCAGTACGCGGCCAACGCAACGTGGTTCATCAACAGCGAGCCGGTGACGTTCCAGGGCCGCCGCTTCGCCAAGTACGGCCTGCCGCGCGTGCTCGGCGTCAGCGAGGTCACTCGTGTGGGCGACCACATGGGCGTGCCGGTGTTCGCCGAGATGGGCCAGACGCGTCCGGACGTGATCTACGTCCCGGTCCGTCCCGGCTGCGAGTTCCAGCCGTACCAGGTGGAGACCAAGACGGGCAGCGTCCGCGGCGAGTAGCACCGCGGAAGGAGTGGGCCCGGGCGCGGCGAGGTGCCGCGTCCGGGCACGATGAAGAAAGGCGGTCCGTCCCACGATAGCTGTGGGGCGGACCGCACACCGAAACACGGCGGCGGGGTCCGTCGCGCCCCCCGCGAGGTAATGTTCTCGATGAAGACCAGGACCACAGCAGCCGCGATCCTTCTGGCCGGCGCCGCAGCCGCCGGAGGACTCCTTGTCCTCGATGGCACGCGCGACGCCGAGGCCGCCCCCGCCGCCACCGAGTCGCTGGCCGTGGAAGGGGAGATCCGCGAAAAAGACATCGCCCTCTATGAGATGCGGGCGAAGCAGGACCCGTTCAGCGCCCTGGACCGCGCCCGCCTCGCATCGCTCTACCTGCAGCGCAGCCGCAGCACCGGCGACTTCCAGGACGTCCTGCGCGCCGAGGCCGTGGCCCGCGAGTCGATCGCCCTGCGCGAAGGCCGCAACGCCGGGGCGCGCGTCGCCCTCGCCTCCAGCCTCCTCGCGCAGCACCGCTTCCAGGAAGCGCGCGACATCGCCGCCGGGCTGGTGAGCGAGGAGCCGCTGCGCCCCTCGTACCGCGCCCTGCTCGGCGAGGTGCAGATGGAGCTGGGCGAGTACGATGCGTCCATCGCCACATTCGACACGCTCGCGCTGACTCGCAAGACGCTGGCGGTGGCGCCCCGTGCCGCCCGCCTGGAGGAGATCCGCGGCCGCACGCACGAGGCGAGGAAGCTGCTGGCCCAGGCCGCGCACGACGCCCTCGCACGCGGCGACCTGCCGCGCGAGCAGATGGCGTGGTTCCAGATGCGCCGCGGCGACCTGGAGCTGCGCGCCGGCAAGCTAGGCCAGGCGGAGCGCGCCTATCGCGACGGCCTCGCCATCAACCCGGAAGACCACCGCATCCTCGCCGGCCTGGCGCGGGTAGAGGTGGCGCGCGGAAGGCATGAGCGCGCGCTGGCGCTGCACGAGCGCTCCATTGCGCAGGTGCTCGATCCCGTGATCCTTGCCGAGATGACCGAGATCGCGCTCGCCATGCGCGACTCGGTGCGAGCCCGCGAGTACGCGCGCGTCGCCACCGTGGCCGCCAGCCAGGAGAGCGGCTCCATGCACCGCGCGTGGAGCCTCTTCCAGCTCGACCAGGGCAGCGACCCCGCGCCCATCGCCGCCGCGGCCGCCGCCGACCTGCGCACCCGCCGCGACGTGTACGGCTACGACCTGCTGGCGTGGGCGCTGTACCGCCAGGGCCGCCACGCGGAAGCACGCCGTGCCATGGCCGGCGCGCTGCGCATGGGCACGCGCGACGCATCGCTCCTCTTCCACGCCGGGATGATCGAGCGCGCGCTGGGCAACGATGCCGCCGCGGCCCGGCACCTAACGCAGGCGCTGGAGATCCACCCCGGCTTCCACCCGCGCCACCCCGCGACGGCGCGCGCCGTCCTCGACTCCATCGGAGGGTAACGGTCGATGTCCGAGCTCCTGGTCTTCTTCCGCCTGGGCTTCCGCCACATCACCGATCTGGCGGCGATGGACCACATCCTCTTCCTGCTCGTGCTGGCTGCCGTGTACCACCGGCGCGACTGGCGGCAGCTGCTGTGGGTGATCTCCGCCTTCACCGTCGGCCACTCGATCACGCTGGCGCTCGCCGTCACGGGCGCGCTGAATCTCCCCACCGACCTCATCGAGTTCCTGATCCCGGTGACCATCGTCGCCACGGCGATCGAGAACATCGTGGTGGCCAACCGGGAGCGCGCACCCTGGGCCAACCGCTACCGCCCCGTCTTTGCCGGCGTATTTGGGCTGGTGCACGGGGCGGGGTTCGCCAACTACTTGCGCGAGCTCTTCGTGGACCGCATCGCCGTGCCGCTGCTGGGCTTCAACCTGGGGATCGAGGCGGGGCAGATCGTGGTGCTCGCCATCGCCGCGGCCGGCTTCGCGCTGCTGGACCGCGGATTCGCGCTGGCGCGGCGGCCGGGCACCTTTTCGCCGCAGCGGATGCGGGTGGTGCTGGTCTCCGGAGTGGTGGCCGTGTTCGCGACGGTGTGGGCTTTCGAGCGGAGCCCCTGGTAAGATGCCGCGCCCGTGGATGCGGCGGGGGCGCGCCCTGGCGGCGCTCTGCGCGGTCGCGCTGCTGGGCGCCGCCCGTCCCGCCGCGCACCCCATCCACACCACCCTCGCCGTGGTGACGCACCTCCCCGCCGAGCGCGCGGTGACGGTGAATGTGCGCGTCTTTGCGGACGACCTGGCGCTGGGCGTCGCACGCCATCCGCGCCCCGCAGCCCGAGCGGCCGAGGACCCGACGGCGCGCTACGTGGCCTCGTCGTTCGCGCTGTGGAATCCGGACGGGACACGCGTGCCGCTGCGCTGGTGCGGCAGCCGTCCGCAGGGTGGCGTGGTGTGGGCGTGCCTTCGGGGCCCCATGCCGCGCGGCCTTCGCGGCGCCCGCGTCCTGAGCACGCTCCAGTTCGCGCTCTACGAGGACCAGGTGAACGTGGTGCAGGCGGGCACGGCCTCTAGCCGAAAGACGATGATGTTCGTCCCCGGCGACCGCCCCAAGCCGATCCCGTAAGTGCACGCGCGCCCGCTCCGCCCGCGCGATCTGCGCCTTGCTCGCCTCCCGCTGCTGCTGGCGTACCTCCTGGTGCTGCTGGGTACGCCGATTGGCGAGGCCGGCTTCCTCTGGATGCACCTCACGACCGCGCACTCCAGCCCCGCAAAAGCGTACGTAGAGCTGGAGCGCTCCGCGGGCCTGCAGCTCCGCGAGGATGGGACGCTCGCGAGCACTCCCGAGCACGAGCCACCTGCGCATGAGCACGAGCACGCCGCCGCGCCCAAGCACGAACATGCAGACGCGCACGAGCACCTGCCAGCAGGCTCGGGCGAGCATCGACACGCGGATGCGAGCGAGCACGCAGCCGAGCGCGAGCACGCGCATGTAAGCTCAGACGAGCACGCGAACTCGTCCGAGCATCACGCCCGGATCGCGAGCACGGAAACCGAACCCGCGCCCCGATCGGTCGCGCCGGACCAGCCGCACGAGCACGGCGGCAGGGTACACACGCACCGGCAGCATCCCGCTCCTGACGCGGAGCTGCTGATCGATGCGCTCTCGAAGTTCTATCTCGCCCCTCCCACGACGTCCGCGCCCTCCACGAGCGCGGATGCTCGCCAAGCAGGTCTGATCCCGCCGACGCCGCACCAGGCGGCTGCGCGGATCGATACGCCTCCCCCAAGACTGCCGGGCTGAAAAACAGCCATAAGCTCCCGGAGCGCGACCGCGTTCCGGCTCAGCGTGGGATGCCCTTTTCGGCAGCCCGGTCTTCGTGCGCCCTCAACACGGCGACGAGACCGAGGCTGGCGGCATCCCGTGCCCGGCAAACAACACGGGGATCTCGCATGAATCGACCTAGCTGCACCATCCGAGCGCGATGGACGCGCTCCGCACTCCTGACCGCCCTCCTCGCGTCAGGCTCCACGACGCTTCACGCGCAGACCGACCCACCGCGGCGAGACACGACGGCGGTGCTCGACACGCTGCTCGTCACGGGGCGCTTCGACAACTTGATCGGGATCGCGGCCACGGCATCGCAGGGACGCGTGGGCGCCGTGGACCTGCGCTCGCGCCCCATTACCCGCGAGGGCGAGCTGCTGGAGACCGTGCCCGGCATGATCGTCACCCAGCACTCGGGCGAGGGGAAGGCGAACCAGTACTTCGTGCGCGGCTTCAACCTGGACCACGGCACCGACTTCCAGACGCGCGTGGAGGGGATGCCGGTGAACATGCCCACGCACGGCCACGGCCAGGGGTGGACCGATCTCAACTTCCTGGTCCCGGAGCTGGTGAGCCACCTGGATTACCGCCTGGGCGTGTACCACGCGGAGCTGGGCGACTTCGGCAGCGCGGGCGGCGCAGAGTTCCACCTGGTGCGCACACTGGAGCGCCCCTTTGTGACCCTCGGCGCCGGGCAGAACGGTCTGGCGCGCGCCGCAGCCGGGGCATCCACCCGCGCCCTGGGCGGCGACCTGCTGGCGGGCGGCGAAGTGCGCAGCTACGACGGCCCGTGGGACCGCCCGCAGGGAATCCGCAAGCTGGCCGCGATGGCGCGCTACTCAGCGGACCGGGGCGCCTCGCGCTTTTCCCTGCTGGCGATGGCGTACCGCAACCGGTGGGACTCCAACGACCAGGTGCCGGTGCGCGCGGTCGACGGTGGCGCCATCGGCCGGCTGGGGCAGGTGGACTCCACCGACGGCGGCCGCTCCGAGCGCTACAGCCTCTCCGGCTCGTGGCGCCGCGCCGGCGCGCGCACCGCCGACGAGGTGCAGCTCTTCGGCATCTACTCCGACCTGGACCTGTACTCCAACTTCACCTACTTCCTGGACGACCCCGAGCGCGGCGACCAGTTCAATCAAAAGGATCGCCGCGTCGTGCTCGGCGCCAACGCCAAGCGCTCGCTCGCCACGCGGGCGCTCGGCACGGAGCACCGGCTGATGCTGGGCGCGCAGACTCGCGCCGACCTCATCGGCGGGCTGGGGCTGTACCGCACCCAGGCACAGCTCCGCCACGCCACCGTGCGCGAGGACCGCGTGCGCGAGACGGGGACGGGGATCTTCGCCGAGGCGGAGTCGCGGTGGCGCCCCTGGCTGCGAAGCATCGTCGGCGCGCGCGGCGACGGCTACACCTTTCACGTGGACAGCGACCGCCCGGAGAACTCCGGCAACCGCCGCGCGGGGATCATCAGCCCGAAGGCGTCGCTCGTGATCGCCCCCTCCACGGCCGCGGAGCTGTACCTGAGCGGCGGTTTCGGCTTCCACAGCAACGACGCACGCGGCACCACCATCACCATCGACCCCGCCACCGGCGAGCGAGCCGAGCGCGTGGACCCGCTGGTGCGCTCCCGCGGCGCCGAGGTCGGGCTGCGGACGACGCCCGTGCGTGGCCTTCGCTCCACACTGACGGTGTGGGCGCTGGAGATGGACAGCGAGCTCCTCTTCGTGGGCGACGCGGGCGCCACCGAGCCGTCCGCCACCAGCCGGCGCAGCGGCGTGACGTGGGCCAACTTCTACCGCCCCAACCCCGCTCTCTCGCTCGATGCGGACGTCTCCTTCGCGCGTGCCCGTCTCGCCGGCGTCCCCGCGGATGAGAGCCGCATCCCGGGCGCGCTGGAGCACGTCTTCGCGGGCGGGATCGCATGGGCGCCGGAACGGGGTCCGTTCGGCGCGCTCCGCGTGCGACACTTCGGCGCCTACCCGCTGATCGAGGACAATTCCGTGCGCGCCGATGCCGCCACCCTGGTCAACGCGGAGGCGGGCTGGCAGCTGACGCGCGGCCTTCGCCTGGAGGCCACCATCCTCAACCTGCTGAACTCGCGCGCCGCGGACATCCAGTACTACTACCCCTCGCGCCTGCGCGGCGAGCCGGCCGGCGGCGTGAGCGACGTCCATTTCCACCCCGTGGAGCCACGCCAGCTGCGCGCATCGCTCACGTGGAGCCCGTGATGGCATCCTGAACGGCTGGTCTCACGCAGAGGCGCAGAGACGCAGGAGAGAACCACAACTGCTTGGCTCACACAGAGACACAGAGCCACAGAGGAAGAACAGCAAAAGGGCCTCTCTGTGGCTTGCAGTTCCCTCTGTGTTCTCTGTGTGAGGCTGTTTCTGCTGTCTCTCCGCGCCTCTGCGTGAGACTATGATCGACCCGCTCGAGCCACGAGCGGCACGGAGCGGCGCTACGCGATACGCAGCACGAGCTTACGGGCACGCTGCCGCTCCGTAGTGGACACAGTTGTTCCGGGTGCGCTCTTTGGGTACCTTTGGGTGCCGCATCCACCGACACCCCGGAAATCGATGCTCCAGCGGACCCTCCTCAGCGCCGAGCCCGTGCGCCCCGCCCGTCCGGGGAGCACGGTGGAGAGCGCGTGCACCGTGAGCGCGCTCGTGAAGAGCAGCGACAAGGTGCTGCGCGAGGCCGCGGGCAACCTCTGGGTGCGAGGCGAGATCTCGGGGTGGAAGCGGTACGCCAGCGGGCACTGCTACTTCACCCTCAAGGACGACCGGGCGGAGATCCAGTGCGTCCTCTTTGCCGACGCGGCGCGGGCCCTCCCCGCGCTGCCGGAGAACGGGATGGAGGTGTGCGTCTTCGGGCAGGTGGGGATCTACGCGAAGAAGGGGCAGTTCCAGTTCACCGTGCAGCGCCTGGCGACCACGGGAATGGAGGGGCTCTGGCAGCTCGCGTACGACCGGCTGGTGCGCACGCTTCGCCAGGAAGGGCTGCTGGACGAGAGCCGAAAGCGCCCCCTCCCCGCGGTGCCGGACCGCATCGGCATCGTGACCTCGGCGCAGAGCGCGGCGCTGCACGACATGCACCGCGCATTGCGCCGCAAAGCGTGGTGGGTGACGGCGTACGTGTCGCACTGCTCGGTGGAGGGCGCGGGCGCGGCGCCGGAGATCGCGGCCGCGCTGCGCCGCTTCGGCAACGGGCCGGGACAGACGCAGGTGGACGTGGTGATCGTGGCGCGCGGAGGCGGGAGCAAGGAGTCGCTCTGGGCCTACAACCTGGAGGAGGTTGCGCGCGCCATCGCCGCCTGCCCCTTTCCGGTGATCTCGGCCGTGGGGCACGAGACCGACCACACCATCGCCGACCTGGTGGCGGACGTGCGCGCCGCCACCCCCACCGCCGGCGCCGAGCGCGCCGTGCCGGAGGGGCGCGACATCATGGCCGCGCTGGACGACTTCCCGCGCGCCGCATCGGTCCCCGTGCGCCGGCTCCTCCGCTCGCACGCGCAGGCGGTCGCCCGCACCGAGAGCGAGGTGCGCCGCGCCGGCCTCGGCCGCCTTCAGCTCCTCCGCACCCGCATCGACGGCGCCGAGGCGTACCTGGAAGCCCGCTCCCCGCGCCGCGTCCTGCAGCAGAGCGCCGAGCGTGTCGACTGGCTGGAGAGCGACCTCCGCGCCTCCCTCACGCGCCGCGTGGAGGCCCTCCATCAGACCGTCGACGCGTCCGCCGAGGCCCTCGAAGCACGCCACCCGCGCGGCGCCGTCCACCGCGCCACCGAAGCCGTCGACCGCCTCGACGCGGAGTTGGGCGCCGGACTCCTGCGCCGCATGGATGCTCTGGGCCGCGACCTCGCCGCCGCCGCCGAGGCGCTGGAGGCCCGCAGCCCGCTCAAGGTCCTGGCCCGCGGCTACTCGCTCCTGAGCGACGAATCCACCGGCCGCGTCATCCGCGCCCCCGAAGACGCCGCCCCCGGCCAGCGCCTCCGCGCCCGCCTCGCGCGCGGCGAGCTGATCGTTCGCGTCGAGTAAAAGAGGAGATTCCGTGCCCGAGATCGAGGAGTTCACCCTCACCCCGCCCGCCGGCGAGGCCCCGCGCCTGGGCACCGTGCTGCGGCGCCTGGAGCTGATCCGCCGCGAGATGGACCGCGACGACCTGGAGCTCGAGGACCACATGCGCCTTTACCGCGAGGGCTGCGAGCTGGTGATGGCCGCCCGCGGCATCCTGCAGCACGCCGCCGCCGAGATCGAGGTCCTCATGGGCGACGGCCCGCCTCCCGAAGCGTAAGCTCGCGATACAGCAGAAGCCCGGCAGCCGCACCTCGGCCGCCGGGCTTCTTCGTGTCCCCGACATCCATTAGTCTCACGCGGAGGCGCGGAGACGCAGAGAGAACTGCAACCGCATGGCTCACACAGAGACACAGAGGAAGAACAGCAAAAGGTTTTCTCTGTGGCTTGCAGTTCCCTCTGTGTTCTCTGTGTGAGGCTTTTTCTCCGCGTCTCCGCGTCTCCGCGTCTCCGCGTGAGGACCCCTACCCCAGGATCGCCAGCCGCCGCCCCGCCTCTTCGGTACGCACCACCTCAGGCCACACCGGCCCCTCGTGGACGATGTGGCAGCCGGAGCTGCACGCGTAGTCCACCATCGTCCGCCAGCGGCTCTCGGGCGGCTCCGATGCGCGCACCGTCTTGGCCAGCCGCGCGGGGCCGTTGTGCGGGCACCGCTCCGGAACGCGGAGGACGTCGTCCGCGCCCAGCTCCAGCGGCGGCGCGTCTTTGGGATAGGACAGGGTGCTTTCCATGGTCGTCGCTCGGGTGGTGAGGCCCTTCCGCAATGTCAACGGTTAGGCGGGAAAGGGTCGGCACAGCCGCACAGCGGAGCGGCTGAGCGTTGGCGGAAGGGCTCGCGCACCTCCCCGCGGTTCTCGTTGCGGAGGCCCTCGCATCCGCTGGAACGAACAACGGCGGGCGCGGCTCGCTCCGCACGCGCCTGAATCAGCACGAAAACCGCTTTCCGGGTTCTGAAACACCCCGCTGCAGGCGTGCTTCGCTGCACGTCGGCATGCATACGGTACACGGCGCCAATGCGCAAGCGGCAGGACCGTTTTCCTTTCGAACGCGCCGCGGCGGTGACTTCGTTACACGCCGCGTCCCCAAAGAAACGCGCAGCTTACTCGCCGGGCAGGATCGCCCGGAACAGCCGTCGCCGGAACATCTGCATGTCCTCGTCGGGCTGCTTGGGAATGTAGGTGCGGTTGCTGAGGAGCACCACCCAGCTTCGCCCGCTCGGCTCGATCCAGAGCGAGGTGCCGGTGGCGCCGGTGTGGCCGAAGGCGAGGACGTCCTTGCACGTCGCGTGGTCGGGCACCACGCCCTCGCGGCAGTACACCTCCCACCCCAGCGCCCGCGTCCCCGCACCGGGCTGCGGCAGGACGAACTCGCGCACGGTGCGCTTCTGGAAGATGCGCACGTTCCCCAGCCGCCCCTCGTTGGCGATCATCGCGGCGAAGCGCGCCAGGTCGTGCGCCGTGCTGAAGGCCCCCGCGTTCCCCGCCACCCCGTCCAGCCGCCGCCCCACCTCGTCGTACGAGCCGCCGGTGTACGGGCCCTCCATCTCCTCCAGGTGCAGCGTCGGCGCGCACTTCGCGCACGGCGTGGGCACGCCCATCCGGGTGGACGCCATCCCCAGCGGGCCCCACACGCGGCGCTTGAGGTACGTCGGCAGGGGCTCGTCCGCCGCGCGCTGGGCGACGATCCACAGGATGACGAAGCCGATGTCCGAGTACAGCACGTCCTCGCCCGGCTTTAGGGCCAGCGGTCGGGTGATAAGGTAGCGCCGCACGTCCCCCGGCACCTCGCTGGCGATGTCGCTCGCCCCCGCGCGCACCCCGCCCGTGTGCGTCAGCAGCATGCGCACGGTGACGCTGTCCTTGTCGCCTCCGGAGAACTGCGGCACCCAGCGCCGAACGGGGTCGTCCAGGGTGAGCTTCCCATCCTCCACCAGCGCCATCACGGCCGCCGTCGTAGCGACCACCTTGGTGAGCGAGGCCAGGTCGAAGAGGGTGGAGTCCGCGCTCACGGTGGGCGCGTCCTCGTCCCACGTGAGCTTCCCGAACGCCTCCACCCGCTGGATCAGCGCGCGGTTGCCGGTGGCCAGCGCCGCCCCGGGAAACCATTCGCGCTCCACGCGGTTCTTCACCATCTGCGCCGCCAGCGCGAGGGCGGAGTCAGGGATCGGCGTGGGACTGGGCGTGAGCGCGCGCTCCACGATGCCGGGCGGCTCCTCCCGCACCTCGCGCGGCCCGCCCACGTCCCTGCAGCCCGCCAGTGCGGAGAGGATCAGGACGGCGATGCACGTCGGGAGGGCTCGTCTCATGGGCTCTGCTCGGGGCGCCGGATGTCGCGATGCCGACCCGCGGTTGCAGAGTCCGCGCCGCACCGTGTCAGGTGGGTGACGGCACCCGCGCGCCGCGTGGGCCGGGACCGCCCGACCGCAGCAGGATCACGAAGAACAGCACGACGAAGTAGATCCCGAACAGGGTGGCCGCGGCGGGGAAGAAGACGTCGCGCGAAGCCTCGCTCGCCCGGTTCACGCAGGTCACCTCCAGGCTCGATTCGCCGGGTCCGTGATAGCTGTAGCGCACCCGCGCGTACTGGATGGATTCGTTCCCCGCGCAGACGACGGGCTCCGTCAGGCGCACGGCCGCCGGGATCAGCAGGGTCCCGGGTCCCGCGGCCATGAGCGAGCACATCCCGGCGATGAAGGCGGCGGAGCGGGCTCGCGGGATCAGGGGAATGGCCATGGGTCTGTCGGGGACCTCGGGGGGGAAGGGGGAACGAGGGCAGTCCTATGATACGGCGGGGCACCCGATGGTCAACGGTTTTTCGCCTCCCCCGTGTCTCCCACGGAGTTGACATGCCGGGAATCCGGCAAGCAACTTGGCCCGCTCGGGGCCGCCCGGGTCTTCCAGCGTGCCCTCCCCGCCGCGCATCGTGAGAGCCATGAGAAAGCTGTGGATTTTCATCCTGCTGCTGGTGCCCGCCGCGGGGCGGGCGCAGACGCGCGCCGACTCGATCCTGATCGGCCGGATCCTGGTGGCGGAGGACCGGCGTGACTCGGCGGCCGCGGAGATCGCGACGGGCATGCGGCACGCCGACCCGCGCGTGCGGCTGATCGCGCGGCGGGCGCTGGGGCGCATCCGCGATCCGCTGTTCGCCGCGCGCGATTCGCTGCCGCCGGTAGCCGCGCTCCGCGCGTGGCCGGAGCCGGCATGGCGGCTCCGCTACCGCGCTCTCGCCACCCGGGGTGCGGACTGCGCGGCGTTGCGGGCGGCGCTGGCGGACCCCGTATGGCAGGTGCGCCTGCGCGCGGCCGGAGTGGCGGCCGCGTCGTGCGGCGCCGATTCCGCCTTCGTGCGCGTGCTGGCGAGATGGGTGGACGCGCTCCCCGCCGACACGCGCCGGCGCGCGGTGGGCGGGGTTTCGTGGCACGCGGGCGCGCACGCGGCGGTCGCGCTCGCGCGCATCGCCCCGGCGCAGGCGCGGGCGCGGCTCGGCCGTCTCGCCACGCATTCCGACTGGCACGTTCGCCTGTACGCCGCCCGCGGCGCCGCCGTCCTGGCCGACACGGCCCGCCTGCGCACCCTTGCGCGCGACCGTGATGGGAACGTGCAGGAGGCGGCGATCGATGCGCTGTCGAAGCTGGTGGCCCACGCCGCGGACGACGTGTACCTGGCCGCCTTGCACGGCGATCAGGCGCAGGCGGTCCGCGCCGCCGCCATCGCTTTGAAAGGATCTACCTTACCCGCGGCGCGTGCGGCCGCCGACTCCCTGTTCCATCGCTGGGTGCGCCGCGCGAACGAGTCCGAGCGCGACGTACGCGTGGCACTGCTGGAAGTGGCCGGGCACCCGGCGAGCGACCGCCCGCCCGCGCCCCGTTTCGATCTACCGCCTGATGCCGTCGCGCTGGCGCTGGGGCAGGAGGTGCGCGTCCGCGTCACGATGTCGCGGGACGCGGGCGGAGGCTCGTTCGTGGTGCGGCTGCGCGGTGACGTGGCGCCGATGATGGCGGCACGGGTGCTCGCGCTGGTGCGCGCCGGCTACTACGACGGCGGCAACTGGCATCGCGTGGAGCCGGACTTCGTGGTACAGGGTGGGGGTCCGGGAACGAACGAGTACGTCGGCCACCCTCGCTATCTCCGTGACGAGCTCGGCACGGTGGCGCATCCTCGCGGGTCGGTCGGAATGAGCACGCGCGGGCACGACACGGGGGATGCGCAGTGGTTCATCAACCTCAAAGACAATCCCCGCCTGGTTCGCGACTACTCCGTCTTCGCGCAGGTGGTGGAGGGGATGGACGTGGCCGATGGCATCATGGAGGGCGACGTGGTCGCGTCCATGCGCGTAGTGCCGGGCAAATACTGAACGGCTGGTCTCACACAGAGCCACAGAGGCAACGGAGAGAAGAGCGGAAGGGGCTTTCTGTGGCCTTTCCGTTCCCTCCGCGTCCTCTGCGTGATGCTGTTCTCCCGTCCGGCGACGGACTCAGGATTCCTGGATCAGCTTCGACTGCAGGATGAGCGCGACCGCCGTGGCCGCCAGCAGGCTCCCCTCGTCGCGCCCGACCTCGGGGGCCACGCGCACGCTTCCCCAGTTGACCTGCTCCACAGCGCCGATCACCCGCCCCTCGCGCCGGAGGACGTACCCCAGCGCGCCGCAGCAGTCCGTCTGCCCGCCGGGAGGATTCTCGCCCTCGATCTCGTAGCTCACCTCGTCGCGGCGCAGGGTGCCGCCGGGAGCCCCGTCGCCCGCCCCGCCAATGCGCAGCGTCCACGCCCTGGCCGGCTCGCCGGGCGGCTGCAGGGAGCATTCGAGTGAGGTGCGGTCGTCCAGCGACAGCTCCACGCTTCCGAGCCTGAAGCCGCGCTCGATGTCTCGGTTGTCGCAGCGCACTGCCCACAGGTCGCCGGCCGCGGCGGTGTCGCGCAGCATGAACTCGTAGCGCTGCTGGAACTCGGTCTTCCCCTTGAGCGCGTCCACGATGCCTCCGCGCTGGCGGACTCCGTGGCGGTCGATGCGGTGCGCCTCGAACGGCCCCACGCGTAGCGGCCCATCCGGGCGCCACTGGTTGCGAGGCCGCACGCTCCACTCCGGCGCCGCCGCCAGCGTGGGCGGCATCGCCATCCTCGTCGTCGCGCACCCCGACGCGCTCAGCGCCAGCAGCCCGATGGCGAGCCTCGTCCGAGGGATGGTCATCGCCCCACCCCTCACGCCGCGAGGTAGGCGAGCGCCAGCAGCGTCGCGGCGCGTGACCACCCCAGGATCCAGTGAATCGGCCTCGTATACATCAGCTTCCTCCTGTTGCCGGAAGTCCACAGTTGCACCTGCTTGACCTTCTCGGGGAATGATGCGGGACGCGGGGACGCCTGGCATGGGGAAAGTGACCCATCCCACGTGGAATTGCCGTGTTTCCGCATTAGCTATATACTCAGCTAAGTAACGAACCAGCGAGGGAGCAGCGTATGATCGTGAACATCCACGCCGCAAAAACCAATCTGTCCCGGCTGATCGAACAGGCGTGCGCGGGCGAGGAAGTGGTGATCGCGAGGAACTCGGAGCCGGTGGTCAGGCTGGTACCCGTTGGCGGCACCCGGCCCAAGCGAATGTTCGGCTCGATGAAGGGACAGTTCACCGTGCCCGACGAGTTCTTTGATCCGCTTCCCGCCGACGAGCTGGACGCATGGGAACAGTAGGGATGAGGCTGCTCCTGGACACGCACGCACTTCTCTGGTGGCTGCTGGGGGACCCACGGCTGGCGCCACCCGCCCGCGCGGCGATCGCCGACGAGGAGAGCGTCGTTCACGTCAGCGCCGCCACCGCGTGGGAAATCGCCACGAAGACCCGGATCGGCAAACTCCCCGGCGCGGAGGCTCTTGCTCAGAACCTCACGGAGGTGGTAGAAGCGAACGGATTTCGCTCGCTCCCGATTTCGCTGGAGCACGGCCAGCGCGCCGGCAGCCTCCCGGGCGGGCACAAAGATCCGTTCGACCGGATGCTGGTTGCGCAGGCGCAGGCGGAAAACCTGGTCCTCGTCTCGAACGAGGAGATCTTCGACCAGTACGGAGTCGAGCGGCTCTGGGACGGGCGGGGCGCCTGACCCTCGTTCACCGCATCCGCAGCAGCCCCTCCTGCGCCACCGACGCCACCAGCCGCCCCTCGCGGTCGTACAGGCTCCCGCGCGTGAAGCCGCGCGCGCCGGTGGCGATGGGGCTGTCGGTGGAGAAGAGGAGCCATTCGTCCGCGCGGAAGGGGCGGTGGAACCAGAGGGCGTGGTCGAGAGTGGCGGCCTGGAGCTCGGGGCGCTGAAAGGTGAGGCCGTGCGGGAGGAGCGCCGTGCCCAGCAGTCCGTAGTCCGACGCGTATGCCAGCACCGCCTGGTGGCGCAGCGTGTCCGCCGGCATCTCGCCAACGGCGCGGAACCAGACGTGCTTCGCCGGGTCGCGCGGCGTGGGGCGAAAGGGATCCACCGGGTGCACGGGGCGGAAGTCAATGGGGCGGTCCTGCGTGTAGATCGCCCGCAGCGGCTCGGGGATGCGGTCCGCGACGGCGCGCACCAGGTCCAGCTCGCGTGGCAGCCCCTCCGGGTCGGGCACGGCGGGCGCGTCCAGCTGGTGCTCGATCCCGGGCTCCGGCACCTGGAACGACGCGGCCATGTTGAAGATGGCGCGCCCGTGCTGCACCGCCGTCACGTGCCGCGTAGTGAAGCTCTTCCCATCGCGCAGCCGGTCGACCAGGTACACGATCGGCGCGCCCAGGTCGCCGGGGAGGATGAAGTAGCCGTGGAGCGAGTGGGCCACGCGATCGTCCCCCACCGTCCTCCCCGCCGCCACCAGCGCCTGCCCCAGCACCTGCCCCCCGAACACGCGCCCCGACCCGATGTCGCGGTTCGTCCCGCGGAAGATGTTCTCCTCGATGTCTTCGAGGTCCAGCAGCGCGAGGAGGTCCTGCAAACGATAGCTCATGTGGTCAGGCGAGATAGGAGTTTGGGAGCGTAAGTGGTAAGTGCTGAGTGCTGAGTGCTCGAGTCGAAACTCCCCCATCCTGTCATCCTGAGAGAGCCGCCTCACCGATGCCTCCGCGGGCCCGCCATGCCCCTGCGGCGAGCGAAGGATCTAGTCGGCGAGGCAAGAGGCCCGGTGTGCGATGCGAACCTCTCGCCGCGCGCAGTAGATCCTTCGCTCCGCGCCATGGGTTTGCGTGCGGGCGAGATCCGTGCGGCGCGTCGCTCAGGATGACAGAAGGGGGGTCCCCACGCTCTTCCGCACTCACGCACTCACGCACTCACGCACTTCTGTTCAGCACTCAGCACCTAGGACTTAGCACTCCCTCACCGCAACACCGGCGCAAGAATCGACACCGCCGCCACGATCACCACGACGCCGATCACGTCCAGGATCAGACCGTACCTCACCATCCGCATCAGCGGGACGTAGCCGGAGCCGTAGACGATGGCGTTGCAGGGCGTGGAGACGGGGAGCATGAAGCCGAGGCTGGCCGCCATCGTCGCGCCGAGCGCGGGGGCGAGCGGATCGACTCCCGCCGCCGTCGCGATGGAGATCACCACCGGCACCACCATGTTGGCGGAGGCGGTGTTGCTGGTGGTCTCGCTCACCAGCACGGCCACGATCACGGACGCCACCAGCAGCCCGAAGTCGCCGTGGAGCGGAAGCAGACTCGTGATCCCCCGCCCCACCGCCTCCGCGAGACCCGTATTGAACGACAGCACCCCCAGCGCGAAACCGCCGCCGTACAGCAGGATGACCCCCCAGTCGATCCGCACCGCCTGCTCCCAGTCGATCGCCTTCTCCCCGGGCGCGCTCCCCGGCAGGAGGAAGAGGAGAAACGCCCCCACGAGCGCCGCGACCGCCTCCGGCACCCGCGCGTTCATCTCGCGGTACACGGGACTCGTCTCCCCCACGGCGAGCGCGAACACCCCCGGCACGATCCAGAGCGCCGCCGTCACCCCGAACGCGATGGCGACGGAGCGCTGCCCGCGCGTCCAGGGGCCCAGTGATGCGCGCTCGCGCCGGATCAGCTCCGCGCCCTCGCCCAGCGTGCTCACCCCCGCCGGCGACAGCCAGTTGAGGTACAGGTAGAGCGAGGTGAAGAGGACGAGCACCACCGGCACCCCCACCGACATCCACTCGAAGAAGGTGACCTCCACCTTGAGCAGGGTGCGGATGAAACCGATGCCTATCACGTTGGGCGGCGTGCCGATGGGCGTCGCCAGCCCGCCGATGGATGCGGCGAAGCTGGTCATCAGCATCAGCCCCGTGGCGTAGCGGGGATCGATCGCCGTGCCACCGGCCGCAGAGCCGCGCATCACGCCCAGGATCGACATCCCGATCCCGAACATCATGGCCGTTGTGGCGGTGTTCGACATCCACGCGCTCAACGCCGCCGTCACCGCCCCGAACGCCAGCAGCACCCGCGCCGGCCGCCCGCCGATCCACGGAATCGTGAGCACCGCAAAGGCCACGCGCCGGTCGAGCGCGTGCAGAAAGATCGCCCGCGCCAGGATGAACGAGCCGATGAAGAGGAAGATCAGCGGATCGGCAAAGGGCGCGAACACCTCCTTGGCGGGCGCCACACGCAGCACCACGCACGCCGCCGCGCCCAGCAGCGCCGTCGCCGGCATGGGGAGCGCCTCCGTGATCCACAGCACCACCACCGCCGCCATCACCGCTGCCAGCCTGTGCGCCTCCGGCTTCAGCCCCTCCATGGGCGCCAGCAGCAACGCCGCGAACACCAGCGGCGCCACCACGAACCCCGCGCGGTTCCGCAGCCGCTCGAAGCGCTGCTCGCCCCGGGAAAGGACCTCGCGCGGATGTGGAGTGGCGGTGGCGCTCACGGGCGGGAGTACGGGATGGGATCAGGATGAGGCGGCGGGCCGTGCACGATACCGCGCATAGGCGCCGGCGGCAAACCCGGTTGGCCGCGACCCGCGTGGATCCACGGAGTGGCGCAGCGCACCAGGCCGCAGCGCGACGATTCGCCACTCCGGATCGCGGACAGGTGTGCCTCGGCCCGGCCTCAGGTGAACAGAGGGAGCGGGGGCGCGCGTATTAAGCCGTTCTGCGGGCGCAAATTCTGCTGGTGGAACATTGATCGCGCTACGGAGTCCCTCTACCTTCAGCGCGCCGCCCCGAAGTGCCTCCACCCATCCAGCCCACTGGAACGAATGCCGAGCCGGAAGGAACTCGAGGCCCTCTTCCTCGAACACCTCCCCTGGATCGACCGTGTCTGTGCGCTCCTGTGCCGGCGGCACGGGCTGGTCGGCGCGGAGGGCGAGGACTTCACGTCGTGGGCGCGGATGAGGCTGGTGGAAGACGAGTACGCCGCCCTGCGCAAGTTCCGCGGCGAGAGCTCGTTGAACACGTATCTCACCGTCGTGGTGTCGATGCTCTTTCGCGAGTACCGTGTCTCCCGCTGGGGCCGCTGGCGCCCATCGGCCGCGGCGCGGCGGGAAGGGCCCGTGGCCGTGCGCCTGGAAACGCTGGTGCGGCGCGACGGCTACGGGCTCGATCAGGCGGTGGAGGTGCTCCGCACGTCGGGCGACACCGATGCCTCGCAAGGGGAGCTGGCGCGGATGCTCGCCCGGCTCCCGGCGCGCACGCCGCTGCGTCCGTCGCAGGTGGGTGCCGACGAGCTTGAGCACACCCCCGGCCACGCCTCCGCCGATGACCTGACGGCGCGCGCCGAGTCTGAGGCGGAGCGGACGCAGCTCCACGATGCGCTGAGCCGCGCGCTCGACCGGCTGAGCCAGGAGGACCGGCTGATCCTGCGGATGCGCTTCTGGGAGGATCTCAGCGTGGCCGACATCGCGCGGGGCCTGTCGCTGCCCCAGAAGCCGCTGTACAGGCGCATCGAGCGGACCCTGAGCGAGTTGCGCGGGCACCTGCAGGCCGCCGGGATCACGCCGGATGAAGTGCGCTCGCTCCTCGGCAATCTGGAGGCGGAATGAGCGAAAGGCGCGACAAACGCTATACGTGTCCATCCAATAGGTATCGCGCGCAGGTGGAGGGCACCCGATGACGGATCCCATGAAGAACGCAGAGCGCCTGGCCGCACTCCTCGACGGGCGGCTGGACTCGCACCAACGCGACGAGCTGCTCACCGAGATCGCCGCATCGGAGGACGACTTCGGCGCCTACGCGGACGCGGTGGCGATCACCGCCGAACTCGAGGGCGCAGCCCCCGAGGTGACGCCGATCAACGCTGTGCGTGAGGTGACACCGATCCTGGTCGCGCCCGAGGTGACGCCGACCGAAGTCGCCCCTGGTGTAAAGCCGATTCACGCCGCTCCGTTACGGCGCCGCGGCCTCGCGCCGCGCTGGCTGGCGATCGCGGCAGTGCTGGCCGGGATCGCGCTCGCGCCCTGGCTGTGGACGCGCTTCGCGGCGGACCGTGGCGATCTCGTGACCGTCGAAGCGAACGCGCTCCCCTCGGGTTGGGACGCGAGCCCCTGGGGCGCCACCCGGGGCGCGGGTGACCCGCTGACACCGGAAGCGCGCGCCGTCCGCCTGGGCGCGCGCCTGGTGGACGTGGAGCTCGCAGTGCGCGGACGCGACCCCGCCACCGCCCAGCTCGCCACCGAGACCGCGATGCTCCTGGAGGGCATCCCCGGCGCGGTGCCTGCCGCGAGCATCTATCGCGAAGTCGCCCGCCGAGCCGGCGAGCCCGCCGAACGCCTCGACCCGTTGCTCGATCGCGGACGCGAGGTTGTGCCGCAGATAGCGGGCGAGGAGGGGGTGAAGCTGGGTGCGTGGTTCGAATCCGCGCGCATCGCAGCCGCAGCCCGCGACGACGGGTTCTTTGCAAGCCAGGCCACCCGCTCTCAGCTGGAGCGAATGGCCCGGGATTCCTCTCTCGATCCCTCAGCCCGGGACGGCGTGGAGCGCATCCGCGCCGCAACCGTCTCGTCGGGTGACGCGGACTGGCGCAGCGTGCAACGGGAGGCTACAGCGCTGCTGCGGCTGCTAGGTCGTTAAGGGCCTCGTTCGGCGGGAGCGGTGGCGATGATGCAGGTGTAGTCGAGTCCTCGGAGCGCGTGCGGCACAAGGCTTCGTGGTTGAAGCTTGGGCTTGTACTTAGGCGCTTTGCCGGACGACTTTCCTACCAACGGGTAGAGATCCGTGAAATGCTCCGCCTCGTATTCGTCTTCCGGCGGTTCGGGCGCGTCCGGGATTGTTGCGACGTGAGGAGGCCAATCGGGCAGGTGCTCCTCAATTTCGTGCAGGAAGAACAACTCAATCGCGCCGTCTTGCGGGGTCAGGTCAATCCGCTTCTGTGTGCCATTCTGCTTGTACCGCAGGGTGACAATCCCAGGCGGCAGATCCGGTATCTCCCAGTGTACCAGCGTCGCCATGTAATGCAGGCAATCGCCAAGCTCCCAGAGCACACCCACGTTTGTTCCCGGCCCCTCCCGTCCAGCCGGGATCGTGATCCTTGCTTTGAGGCTTTTGTCGAGCGATTTGTCCAACAACTTCCGCTTCACCTTCGTACCACGCATGCACGATTCGTCCGCGACGCCTCCGATCTTCATCGGTCCCGTGATCGTCCCCACTACCTGCCCGGAGAAGTCGAACTCGACATCATCCAAGGAGCACATACAAATGCCGTTCGAGCTGGAATTCGCGCTGTCATAGACAGCGTCGAATACTAGGCACGCTACGTGATGATCCGAATGTTTCCCTTTGGGCAGAAGCACGTGGAGCAGCCTCTTGCCGTCGTCGCGGTCCTCGTCACGAACGAGCAGGCAGAGCCCTCCGATCACGAGGTGAAGCGTGGTCGTTTGATCCGCTGATTGGGTGGCCATAAATCCCCTTCCTTACCTCGGGTGTGGGTCAGGTCAGGCTCCCGCGTACCGGAAGCCGGCCCAGGCTGCCGGCGCACGGAGCGCCGGGTTGGGCGAGTGGAGCATCTGCAACTGGGCGTCGCGCAGTGCGCGGGAGGGGTCGCCGAGGCTGCGGTAGCGGCGGTGGAATGCTTCCATGACTGGGCCGGTGAGCTCGTCATCCACGCGCCACAGGCTCCCCAGCACGCCGCCCGCCCCGGCACCTCCCAACGCCGCGGCGAACCCCGCGAACCCCCCGGAGCGCCCGCCGCGCGCCCGTAGCGTCTGGCAGGCGGAGAGGACCACCAGGCGCACGCCGCGCAGCTCAAGCCCTGCCAGCGAGTCGGCGGTAAGCGACCCGCCACCTGCGGGGCCACGGTCGGGGGCCAGGACGAGCGACGAGCGTCCCGGGTGCGTGTCGTCGAAGGTGGCGTGGCCGGCGAAGTGGACGATCCCGGCGGCGCGAAGCCCTCGCACGAGTGCCGACGGCGTTGCCGCACCCCCCTCCAGCACCCTCGCACCGGGGTAGAGGGCCGCGAGCGCCGCGACCTCGGCGCGCGCGGCCGGAAGCCGCGGCACCGCCGGATGTGCCCGCTCGTCGAACGCCGGGTCTGCTACCAGGAGCACTCCGCCCGCGCTGCCGACGGCCGGACCCCGCCCCGCGTCCGCCAACGTCCCCGCGAATCGAGTGGCGTGGTCCTCCACCAAGTACCGGCTCCGCGCCCGGTCGCGGAGCGCCGCGAAGGGGACGCCGGCGATCTCCCCGTCCGCCACGATCACGACCTCCGTTCCCTCTCCTCCCAGCCGGGCAACGACGGGGCGCACCAGCACGTCGTAGAGCGCCTCCAGATCCGGGCGGAGAGCGGCTTCCCGCGCGCGCACCTCCAGGGCGGAGTGCACGCGCTCGATCCGCCGCGCGAGGGAGTCGCTCCGCACCGTGGTGCGGGTGAGTCGCACATCCCGTCCGGCCACGGTCCACGACAGGAGCGTATCGCCCACCAAGGCGTATGATAGCCCAACACGACCAAGCGGAATGCGGAGGCTCGGGGTGCCTGCACTCGCGGCGGCACGCGCGGGATGGAGAGACGCGCGTCCCTTTTCCAGGTAAGCGAGGGCGCCCACGGTGTCGCCCGCCGCCAGCCGCAGCATCACCATCCGGTCGAACACCTCGCGCGCCGTGTCCAGGAGCGAAGCGCGCAGGTGGATGCTGGCGACCTCCGCCCGCTGGTCGGCCAGCAGTCCGGACACCCGCTCCAGATCCGCGGAGGCACCACGCGCGTCGCCCAGCGAGAGACGCGTGTCCGCACGCGCGACGATGGCGAGGAGCCGCCGCATCGCCGGCCGCGGCCCATCCGGCTCCATCAGGGCGGAGTCCAGCATCGCCAGCGCCCGCCGGGGGGAGGTGCGCCGCGCCGCATCCGCGCGGGCCAGGCGCAGGTCCGCCGTAATCCAGCGCAACGCGTCTCCCGGGGGGATGCGGGGTGTCAGTGCGGCGGCGGCGCGCACGTCCGCCGCCGCCCCGGCTTCGTCGCCGGCCGCCCCGCGGATGTCGGCGCGGGCGATGCGCGCCTCGGCCATGTGGATGGGGCGCCCCGCGCGCTCCGCAAGCGCAATCCGCTCGTCCTGGAAACGGAGCGCCGCCCTCACCAGCCCGTCCGCCATCGCCACCCGCGCCCCGGACGAGAGCGCGTTCCCTCGCCACGACGAGGTCGGGTTGCCCCGCAGGAGCATGAGCGCGCGGTGCACCGTGCCGTACGCGGCGGCGTTCGCGCCCAGTGCGTACTCCGCATCCGCCTTCCGGTAAAGGGCGCCCGCCACCCCTTCCACCTCGCGCGCCCGCTCCATGTGCCACGCTGCCCGTTCGGCGGCCTCCAGCGCACCCTGGTAGCGTGCCATTCGCAGCCGCACCCCCGCGAGCGCGCCGTACACCTGACCCGCGAGCGCCGGGTGGCGAACGGTGTCCAGACCCGCGCGCATCGCCTCCAGCAGGCGCTCCGCACCCTCCTTCTCGCCCGCGATCGCCATCGCGGCGGCTCGTCCGTGCTCCGTCCACCGCGTCAACGCCGCGGACGGAGGGCGGAGCGCCACCAGCCGCGCGAGCACCTCCGCCGCGGCGGAGGCCTTCTCCGCGCGCATCAATCCTTGCGCCTCCGCGTAGCCCCGATGCCCCTCGGCGAGGACCCGCGCGGCGGCGGGCGTGGCGCTCCGGATGGCGCGCACGGCGTCGGCGAGCGTGGCGTCTCCTCCGCGGCGCTCCAACGCGCCGCCCAAGATCTCGGCCTGCCGGAGCGACTCCCCCGCGCGTCGGACGTCGCCGCGCAACGTGGCACTGCCCCATTCGCCAAGCGCGACGATCCATCCGTGAACCCGCGCCTCCTGCGGCGCGCTCGTGGCGTACGCCTCCAGAGTCCGCGTTGCGGCGTCCGGAGCGGGTGGCATCGCGACCTTGCGGGGGGCCGGATCCGCGCGCAGGTGGCGCCTGGCCTCCGCGGCCCAGTCGGAGGCAGAGTCGGCGGCGAGGAAGGCACGCCATGCGCCCGCCGCCTGTATATCGACGCCGAGCCACTCCAGCGCGAGCGCCCGGTTGAAGAGCGCGGCCACGTTCCCCGGCTCAGCCTCCAACGACCCCTCGGCCGCGTCCAACGCCTGCACCAGGTCGTACGCCGACTGCCGCTGCCCCGCCCGTACGAGGTGCGCCGCCGCGAGGTCAGCCAGCGCCGGAGCAGGGCGGTCCGAGACGCGCGCCGCCGACTGCAATGATGTGATGGACCGGTCTAACGGAATTCCCGCAGTGCCGCTCCACACGAGGTCGATCAGGGCCGACGCATGCAGGGCGTGAGGCGATGCGCTATCGCGGACTTCGCGCGCTGCCCGCAGCGACAGCTCCAGAACCGCCGGTGGGGGCGACACGAGATCGCCGTCGCACTCCGCGCGTGGGATGGTGGAGTCCGGCGCCGGGCGCGCGAGGCACTTACGAAAGCTCACCTGGTGGGACAAACGGGGCGCAAAGGTGCGGACGAGCGCTCCAGACCGGCTCAGCTCCCCGAGCGCTCCCCGGGGTTGCGCCCCCCCGGCTTCGACGGGGCGGAAGGCGAGGTACAGCACGGCAGTCACGCTCGCGGCAGCCAACATCGCCAGGCCAATGAAAACGCGACGCGCAGACGGAGTGACGGGGAGGCGCACCGGGGAGGCTCGTAGGTGGGAGGCAGAGGGCTCAGGCTGCTACAGGAAACTGCGGCAGGTTCGCTAGTCAGAGAATGGCTCCGCAGGGATCAGAAAAGCAAGGACTTTCACGCCACCGAACGAACATCATCCGGATCGTGTCACCGGCCGGTGTGGCTGAGCCCCGCATTTTACGCCTGGCTCCCGCCCTGCTACGTTGGTAGGCGTCGGCGGAGGGTGCGCGGCGCACGCACACAGGCATGGGGGACGAGAGGTCATGGATTCACAGATGGTGCTGGAGATCGTGGGGTACGTGGCGTCGGTGCTGGTGGCCGTGTCGCTGATGATGAGCTCGATCCTGCGGCTGAGGATCATCAACCTGGTGGGGTCGGCGGCGTTCACGGTGTACGGGGTGCTGATCCACGCGTATCCGGTGGCGGCGGTAAACGGGCTGATCGTGCTCATCAACCTGTACTACCTGCGGCAGATGCTGGGGTCGCGCGAGTACTTCAAGCTCCTGCGCGTGCAGCCGGATTCGGAGTACCTGCGCTACTTCCTCGACTTCTACAAGGCGGACATCCAGCGCTTCCTCCCCGGCTTCACGCACACGCCGGCCGCGGGGCAGCTCACCTTCTTCGTGCTTCGCGATATGGTACCGGCGGGGCTCTTTATCGGCGAGACAGAGGGGGATGGCGCTCTCCGCGTGGTGCTGGACTTCGTGATCCCGCAGTTCCGCGACTTCAAGACGGGGCGCTACCTCTTCACCGACCAGGCGGAGTTCTTTCGCGAGCTGGGGGTGCACGAGATCCTGAGCGATCCGGGGAACAGCGAGCACAGCAAGTACCTCCGCCGCATGGGCTTCGCGCCGAGCGAGGGCATGTACCGGCTGCGCGTAGCGTGAGCGACGTCGTCTTCCGCGCGCGCCGCGTGGTCCTCCCGCAGGGCGTGCGTCCCGCGTCCGTGCACGTGGAGGGCGGCCGGATCGCGGCGGTGCGCGGATTCGACGATGCGGGGGATGGCGCGACGGTGGTGGAGGCGGGCGACGCGGTGCTGATGCCGGGGCTCGTGGACACGCACGTGCACGTCAACGAGCCGGGGCGGACGGGCTGGGAAGGATTCGTGACCGCCACCCGCGCCGCCGCGGGCGGCGGGGTGACGACCATCGTGGACATGCCGCTGAACAGCATCCCCGCCACGACTTCGGCGGAGGGACTGCGCGCGAAGCTGGACGCGGCACGCGGGAAGTGCGGCGTGGACGTGGGGTTCTGGGGAGGCGTGGTGCCTGGGAACGCGGCCGAGCTGCGCCCGCTGTGGGAGGCGGGGGTGCTCGGCTTCAAGTGCTTCCTCGCTCCCTCCGGCGTCGCCGAGTTTGGCCACGTCGGCGAGGCGGAGTTGCGGCTCTCGATGCCGATCCTGGCGGAACTGGGCGCGCCGCTTCTGGTGCATGCCGAGCTTCCGGCGTCGCTGGAGCGCGCCGCCGCGGCCATCGCCGGCGAGGACCCGCGCGCCTACGCCACTTACCTGTGCTCACGCCCTCCGGAGGCGGAGGTCGAGGCGATCGAGATGATGATCCGTCTCTGCCGCGAGCTCGGGACGCGGGTGCACATCGTCCACCTGGCCGCGGCGGAGGCGCTCCCGCTGCTACGCGACGCCCGTGCGGAAGGGCTGCCGATCACCGTCGAGACGTGCCCGCACTACCTGCACTTCGCGGCGGAGGAGATCCCCGACGAGGGTCTGGAGTGGAAGTGCGCGCCCCCGATCCGCCATCGGGCGAACCGCGAGCGGCTGTGGGAGGCGCTCGCGGGGGCGGACGTGGACCTCGTCGCGTCCGACCACTCGCCGTGCCCGCCGTCGATGAAGGCGGGCGACTGGTTCACGGCGTGGGGCGGGATCGCCTCGCTCCAGCTGGGGCTGCGCGTGATGTGGACCGCGGCGCGGGCGCGGAGAATCGAGCCCGAGCTTGTGGCGGAGTGGCTGTGCGCGGCGCCGGCGCGGCTCGCGGGGCTGGAGGGGCGCAAGGGCTCCATCGCCGTGGGGTGCGACGCGGACCTGGTGGTGTGGGACCCGGAATTGGAGGCCACCCTGCGGGCGGAGGAGCTTCATCACAGGCACAAAGTGACTCCGTACGCGGGCGGAGTCTTTGCCGGCGAGGTGCTGGCGACGTACGTTCGTGGGGTGCAGGTGTACGACCGCGGCCGCTATCCGGATCAGCCGGCCGGGCGCATCCTCCTTCGCGACATCGCATGACCGACTTCGAGGAGCTGCCCGACCTGGCGTCGGAGCGGCTGGGCGGCGCGGTGCTGGCGGCCAACGACGAGTTCTTTGCGCCCAAGGAGGGCCTCCTCAAGCCCGGCCCCGCCGAGTGGCGCGAGGGTGAGTATACCGAGCGCGGCAAGTGGATGGACGGCTGGGAGACACGCCGCCATTCGCCGGACCACGACTGGTGCATCGTCCGGCTGGGCGCGCCCGGGATCGTGCGCGGGGTGGTAGCGGACACCGCTTTCTTTCGCGGCAACTATCCCGAGCACTGCTCGCTGGAGGGCTGCTCCGTCCCCGGCACCCCTTCCGCCGCCGAGCTGGCGCACGCCGAGTGGACCGAGATCCTTTCGAGATCGCCGCTGCAGGGCGATCACAAGAACCGTTTCCCCGTCTCGCACGACGGGCGTTTGACGCATCTCCGCTTCCACATCTACCCGGATGGAGGTGTGGCGCGGCTGCGGGTGCACGGCGAGGTGGTGCCGGAGTGGACGCGCTTCGCCTGGGCGGGAGGGGAGGTGGATTTGGCGGCGATGGAGAACGGCGGGTGGGTGGTGTCGTGCAGCGACATGTTCTTTGGCGACCGGCAGAACCTGGTTCTCCCCGGGCGCTCCACGCACATGGGCGATGGCTGGGAGACGCGCCGCCGCCGCGGCCCTGGCCACGACTGGAGCATCGTGCGCCTTGCCGCGCCGGGCACGATCCATCGCGTGGAGATCGACACGGACCACTTCAAGGGGAACGCGCCCGAGCGCTGCACCCTGGAGGCGATCCACCTCCCCGGCGCCACTGCCGACGCGCTCGCCGCCCGTTCCGCGCCATGGACGCCGCTCCTGGCCGAGACCCGCCTCCAGCCCCACGCCCGCCACCGCTTCGAGGACCAGGTCATCGCCGCCGGCCCCGCGACGCACGTGCGCCTGAACGTCTTCCCAGACGGCGGGATCGCGCGGCTGCGGCTGTTCGGGGTGCTGGACGCGCGGTCCACCGCGAGCGTGGGCGGCGGGGGCTGAAGCCCCCGCCTGGAACGACGGGAAGGCGGCTGAAGCCGGCTCGTGAAGCGCGATGTTGACCCGGAGTCCGCGCAGGCGGACTTTGTGCTGTTGTTGCAGTGAGTTCACTCGCCACCAAACCCCCAATGACCGCCCTCGACCGCCTCAACGCCCTCCCGCAGGACGACGCTGTGCGCGAGCTGCTCACCTGCTGCGGGTCGCGGGAGTGGGCGCGGCGGATGGCGGCGGCGCGGCCGTTCACGGATGAGCCATCGCTCCTGGCTCGGGCGGACGAGGTCTGGTGGGGGCTGGAGGAGCGGGACTGGCTCGAAGCTTTTCGCAGCCATCCCCGCATCGGCGAAAAGAAGGCGGAGGCCGGCCAGACTTCGCGCGAGCAGGCGTGGTCGGCTGGAGAGCAGGCGGGGGTGAGCAGTGCCGCCGCCGAGACGCAGCGGGCGCTCGCCGATGGCAACCGCAAGTACGACGAGCGCTTCGGCTTCATCTACATCGTCTGCGCGACGGGGAAGTCCGCTGACGAGATGCTCGCCCTCCTGCGCCAGCGGCTCGGGAACGACCCCGCCGCAGAGCTGCGCGTTGCGGCTGGAGAGCAGAGCAAGATCACCCGGATTCGGCTGGAGAAGCTGCTGGCCCGCGGCGAGTAAACAAAATCCACACCCCACTGGCTCGACCATGAGCGCGATCACGACGCACGTGCTGGACACCGCCCGCGGCCGCCCCGCATCGGGCGTGGTGATCGTGCTGGAGCGTGTGGCGAATGGCGCCGCGATACCGCTCGGGCGCGGCGAGACCGATGCGGACGGGCGCCTGCGCGACCTCCTTCAGCCCGGCGCACCGCTCGCCGCGGGGACGTACCGGCTCGTCTTCGACACGGGCGGCTACTTCGCGGCGCAGGGCATCGACGCGTTCTACCCGGAGGTCGCGATCGTTTTCCAGGTAAAGAATGGAGGCGAGCACTTCCACGTCCCGCTCCTGCTGAGCCCCTTCGGCTACTCCACCTACCGCGGCAGCTGATGAACCCCGCCGTTCGCGAGATCCTCGACGTCGTTTTCCGCTGGATCCACGTGATCGCGGGGATCATGTGGATCGGCAACTCGCTGCTGTGGAACTGGATCGACCGCAACCTCCTCCCCACCGAACCCGGGCAGGAGGGGGAGATCTGGCTGCTGCACAGCGGCGCGTTCTACCGCATGGAGAAGAACGTGGTGGGGTGGGACCGCGCGCGGCCGCTGCACTGGTTCAAGTGGCAGGCGTACACCACCTGGCTCACCGGCGCCGCGCTCCTCATCGTGGTTTACTACGCGAGCGGGGGCGCGCTCCTGGTGGACCCGGCGGTGCGCGAGCTCACCCCCGCGCAGGCGGTCGGCGTGGCGGCGGGGTCGATCGTGGGGGCGTGGCTGGCCTACGACTTCGTGCTCGGCCGCGCGATTTCGCGAATGGGACGGATGGGCGCGGTGGCGGGGCTCGCGCTGGTGCTCGGTGTTGGGTACGCGCTCACGCACCTGCTCAGCGGGCGCGCGGCTTTCCTGCACGTGGGCGCGATGCTGGGGACGCTGATGGCGGGGAACGTGTACCGCGTCATCATGCCGTCGCAGCGGGTGCTGGTAGCCGCCGCGGAGCGCGGGGAGCGGCCGGACCCGGCGCCGTCGAAGCGCGCCAAGGAACGGTCGATCCACAACAACTACATGACCTTCCCGGTCATAGTGCTGATGCTGAGCAGCCACTTCCCGGACCTGTACGGGCACCGGCTGAACTGGCTCTTCCTGGGCATCCTGGTGCTGGCGGGCGCCACGGTGCGCCACATCCTGAACGTCCGCTTCACCTTTCCGCGCTGGAAGCCCGCGCTCGCCGCCACGTTCGCGACGACGCTCGGCGCCCTCTTCCTCCTCCTGGCGCGCCCGGCCGCGTCCCGCACCGACGCCTCCGCGGGTGAGCGCGCCACCTTTGCGCAGGCGAACGCCGTCATCCAGAAGCGATGCACCGTCTGCCACTCCGCCAGTCCGGCCGATCGCACCTTTGGAGCGGCACCGGCGGGCGTGGCCTTCGACACTCCCGAGCAGATCCTGGCCCGCGTGGAGCGCATCCGCGTCCGCGCGGTCGAGACCGCCACGATGCCGCCCGCCAACAAGACCTTTGCGACGCCTGAAGAGCGCGCGCTCCTCGGCCGCTGGATCGCGCAGGGTGCACGCATCGAATAGGAACGGCAGGTCTCACGCGGAGGCGCGGAGACGCAGAGAGGATTAGAGAAGAACCGTGCGCGGTGGCTCGCAGGTTGCGACATTCGCCAGCGGATGCCGCGCTATGGCTAATGATCTAGCTGGGAGGTTCACATGATCGACATCGACTCTCGTCCACTTGCTTTGCCGAATGGCAGCGTGGTGCACACTGACCCTGAGATTCATAGTGGAGATCCTGTGTTCGTGGGTACACGGGTTCCGGTCCAAACCTTCATCGAGTACCTCGAAGGCGGCTATACCTTGGACGCCTTTCTCGATCACTTCCCAAGCGTCCGACGCGAGCAGGCGGTGACCTTTCTCCAACAAGCGACGGGGGCTCTTCTAGCGCGCGTCGCATGAAACGAGTTCTGTTTGATGAAGATGTACCACGTCCTTTGCGGCGCGAACTGCCGGGTTTCGACATCCAGACCGTCGCTGAGGCCGGATGGTCAGGAGTGAAGAACGGGGAGCTTCTTCGGCGCGCGGATGATGTGTTTGACGTTTTCCTAACCGCGGACCGGAACCTGGCCTTTCAGCAGAACCTCTCAAAGGTGCGGCTCGGCATCGTGGTCCTGGCCATCGGCAGCACGAAGCTTGAGGATCTCCGCGTCGTCGCGGACCGGATTGCCACTGCCCTCCATGAAATTCAGCCGGGGGAACTTCTTCACATCCGACCGACCGGCTGAGCACTCAACCTTTGCGATGGAGTTCCGGATGGAGCCACAGGACAACCTCAAAGTGAACCTGCAGAAGGCGATCAACACGCACGAGGACGCGATGGCGGCGGTGGCGGACGTGCTCGACCACTCCCCGGACCCGGTGTACGCGGAGATGCTCGCGACGCTCAAGCGCAACGTGGAGATGCTGCGCGCCCAGGCCGCGCAGACCCCGCCGGACGCATGACGCCGGTCGCGACCATCGGCTACGAAGACGCGACGGTCAAGCGGTTCCTCGCAACGCTGCGGGATGCGGAGGTGGAGCTCGTCGTGGACGTGCGCGCCCTGGCCAGCTCGCGGAGGCCGGGGTTCGCCAAGACCGCGCTCGCCGCCAACCTGTCGGGCGCAGGCATCGAGTACCTCCACCTGCGCGGCCTCGGCACGCCTTCTGAGGGGCGGGCCGCCGCACGCGCCGGCCGCCACGACGAGATGCGCGCCGTCTTCGCGGAGCACCTCGCCACCCCCGCCGCCCAGACCGACCTCGAAACGCTCGCCACGCTCGTGATCTCCGGCCGCCGCGTCTGCCTCCTCTGCCTCGAAGCCGACCCCACCCACTGCCACCGCAGCCTCGTCGCCGATGCGCTGGCGGAGCGTGTGCCGGTGGAGGTCACGCACCTGAGGGTGGAGGAAGAATAGCGTCCCGTTAGGGACCCGCCGCGTCGTTGACAGCTCCGCGACGATTAGCGAGCTTCCGTTTCGCTACCATTTCGCCTCCAACGAACGGTACGAATGGCTACCCTAACGCTCAAGAACGTTCCCGACACACTGTACGAGCACCTCAAACGAAGCGCCGAGCGGCACCGGCGAAGCATCAACCGCGAGGCCATCGTTTGCCTGGAGCAGGCGCTCCGTGGACCCTACCCAGATGCGGGAGAAACACTGGCGCGCGTGCGTCAGATCCGGGAGCGAGCCTCACAGGTATACGTTACCGACGAGGATCTCCAAGCGGCCAGGAACGAAGGTCGTCCATGATCGTCGCGGACAGTAATCTGCTCGCTTACCTCCTGCTTCCGGGCGAACACACAGACATCGCCGAGGCCGTGCTCGCTCGCGATCCACAGTGGGCTGCACCGCCGCTCTGGCGTAGCGAGTTCCGCAACGTGCTGGCTCTATACCTCCGTAAGGGGTTGCTTTCCTTCGATCTCGCTCTCGATTCGTTTGCGGAGGCGGAGCGCGTGCTCGAAAACCGGGAGTATGCACCCGAGACTTCCGCCGTGATGCGGCTCATTGCGGCATCCGGCTGTTCCGCGTACGACTGCGAGTTCGTTGCTGTCGCCCAAAGCTTGGGCGTGCCGCTCGTCACCTCAGATGGAAAGGTGCTTCGGGAGTTCGCGACGACGGCCGTGTCACCGCAGAGCTTCATTGAGTCCTGATGGGGCGCGAACCAGGAACACGTAGCGCTGATGATCGTGGGATTGTCCTACCGGATGCGCCCCCAGCAAGAATTGCGTGACCGGGCATGATGCTGACCGGCCTTTCCAGGCCCCGACGACCGTCGAGATCCGCGAAGAGCCGGTCACCGCGCTGGATGAGTACGCGACGGTGCCGATCGCGTTCGAGGTCCGCTCGGTGTTCGAGGTGGCGGAGGCGGGCGGCGGGTTTGAGTTGACCGAGCGGCCGGTCGCGACTCCGTACGTCAAGGACCACGACGCGATCCCGGGGGAAGGACCGGCGGGGTGGGCGAAGCACTTCGACCTGTCGAACTGGGCGCTGTTCGCGGCTTGGCGCGAGGGGCGACGGGTGGGCGGGGCGGCGGTCGCGTTCGACACTCCCGGCGTGGACATGCTGGAGGGACGGCGCGACCTGGCCGTGCTGTGGGACATCCGCGTCGCGCCCGACGTGCGCGCGCAGGGAGTCGGTACCGCGCTCTTTCGCGCGGCCGAGGATTGGGCGCGGGCGAGAGGGTGCACGGAGCTCAAGGTGGAGACGCAGAACATCGACGTCCCCGCCTGCCGGTTCTATGCGCGGCAGGGGTGCGTGCTCGCGGAGGCAAACCGCGGCGTGTACCCGTCGCTGCCGCATGAGGTGCAGCTCATCTGGCGGAAGCTGCTGCGCTGAACCCCGCACCGTTCTTGCAGCACCCGGCGCCCACCACCGGCCGGCGAAAGGCCGATCTTCTAAGCACTACCGGGGCTGGACTCATGCGCAAGATGGTTGTAGCTGTGGTACCGATTCTCGCACTCGCGGCGGCGTGCGCGCCCGAGGGCGGCAGGCAGGGGGACGCCTCGCTCGTCCAGACGGCGGAGGCGCAGGCTTGCGCGCCCCTCCCGAGCGGCAGCGCGAACGCGTCCGGTCAGCGCCCGGCCTTCGCGGGGCAGACGCGGGCGTGCGGCGTTAGGTCGAACGCCGCCTTCAACGTGACGGTGGTGGCGCGCGGGCTCACCAAGCCGTGGGCCGTGGAGCCGCTCCCGGGCGGAACGTTCCTCGTCACCGAGAAGCCGGGGCGGATGCGCATCGTCGCCGCGAACGGGCAGGTCGGGGCGCCGCTTGCGGGGCTTCCCGAGGTCGATCCGCGCGGGCAGGGCGGGCTGCTGGACGTGGCGCTGAGCCCGCGCTTCGCCGCCGACCGCACCGTCTTCTGGAGCTTCACCGAGCCGCGCGAGGGCGGCAACGGCACCAGCGTCGCGCGGGGCGTGCTCTCGGCGGACCGCACGCGGCTGGAGCAGGTGCGGGTGATCCTGCGCACGCGGCCGACCTACCAGAACAACATGCACTACGGCTCGCGCCTCGCCTTCGGGCCGGACGGGATGCTGTACGTCACCATGGGCGAGCGCTCGGACCGCGGCACTCGCCCGCAGGCGCAGGAGCTGGGAAGCCACCTGGGGAAGACGCTGCGCATCACGACGAACGGCGCGCCGGCGCCGGGCAACCCGTTCATCGGGCGGGCGGGCGCGCTCCCGGAGATCTGGTCGACCGGGCATCGCAACATCCAGGCGGCCGCCTTCGACGCGCAGGGGAACTTCTGGACGATCGAGCACGGCACGCGCGGCGGCGACGAGGTCAACCGCGTGCAGAAGGGGAAGAACTACGGCTGGCCCATCGTGGCGTACGGCGTGGAGTACAACGGCTCGCCGATCACCTCCGCGCTCGGCGCCGCGACCACACAGCGCGCGGGCACGGAGCAGCCGGTCTACTACTGGGACCCCGTGGTCGCGCCGTCCGGCGCGCAGGTATACACGGGGAGCGCGTTCCCGGCGTGGCGCGGCAGCCTCTTCGTAGGCGGGCTGCGTGAGATGCGGCTCGTTCGCCTGACGCTCGCCAACGGCCGCGTGACGGGCGAGGAGCACCTCCTCACCGACCGCAGGCAGCGCATCCGCGACGTGCGCCAGGGTCCGGAC